>CAZKJB010000061.1:0-15189 GCA_964552975.1 uncultured Occallatibacter sp.
AAGGGATCGTAGATGCGCTTGAGGTGCTCGGGCGCAATGCCGGAGCCGGAGTCGGAGACGACGGCCTCAACGTGCCCGTTGACGAGGGTAGCGACACGCAGACGCCCGCCGCCTGGCATGGCGTCTTTGGCATTCAGGAGCAGGTTGAGAAAGACCTGCTGCAGCTTGCCCGGGTTTCCATGAATGGGCGGGAGCTCGCCGGCGAGCTCGAGGTCGACCAGAATCTGCGCGGTCTTGAACTGGTGTTCGAGGAGCGAAAGCGTATCGCGAATGATTTGATTGAGGTCGGTGGAGCGGAATTCGGTTGTGGACGTACGCGAAAAGTTGAGCAGGCCGTTGGCGATTTCGGCGGCGCGGAAGCTCTGCTGCGTAATTTTGTCGAGCACCGGACCGATGCGCGTGTCGCCGCGGAGCTGCTTGGAGAGCATCTGCGCGTAAGAGGAAATGACGGCCAGCGGAGTGTTGATTTCGTGGGCAACACCGGCGGCCAGCAGGCCGATGGAACTGAGCTTGTCAGCCTGGGCAAGCTGTGTTTCGAGCGCAACACGCTCGGTGATGTCATCGACGAGAACGATACGACCGACGGGAACAAAGTGGCGCGAAAGCAACGGCGCGATTGCAATATTGACGCTGCGCAGCTCGCCGGCGCGGGTGGTGAGGCGGAACTTGTACAGATGGTGCACGCCGGGGTCGTTGCGGAAGCCTTCGATGGCCTCAACAAATTCAATGGGAAAGACGGAGCCCAGCTCCTGACCGATGACTTCAGCGCGGCTGAGGGCGTACATGGCCTCCATCTGCGCATTCCAGCTTTCGATGCGATCGCCGAGGTCGACGGCAAAGATGCCGACGTTGATGGATTCGACGATGTTCTCGTTGAATTCCTTGAGGCGCTCAAACTCGGAAACCTGCTCCTCAAGGCGCGCATAGAGGCTGGCGTTCTGGAGGGCAATGCCGATGTAGCTGGCAAGGGATTCGAGCAGTTCGACATCTTCGCTGGAGAGGAAGTCGCCGCCGAGGGTACGGCCCAGGCCGATGACAGCAATCGTCCGGCTGGCGGCAGTGCCGTCGCGATGCTGGTCGACTATCTGCGATTGGGCGACGCGGCACGGCAGATAGTAGTTGAGGTCAAGGAGGGCCGCGGCGCGCTGCTGATCAGGGGGCAAATGGAGAGCCTGCTGTGCGTTCTCGAAGAAGATGTGCGAGTGTCCCCTGGCACGCTCAAAGTCGAGGAAGCCGAGGTCCAGGTTGTCTTCGACGGCGCTGATTTCCTCAGACAAGCCGTGGGAGGCGGCCAGGCGGAGGCGGGAATCCTGGGCAAGAAAGATTGCGACGCGGGCAACAAGAAGCGTGCTCGGCAACTGCTCCACGATGGAGTTGAGGAGGGCCTTGAGGTCGGTTTCGGAACTGAGTCCCCGGCCGAATTCGACGAGGGCCTTGCGGTAGTCGTAGCGGTGGCGGTCAAAGGCACGGTCGACCCATCCTTGAATTCTGCGCCGGAGGGGGTCGAAGACAGCGGCCAAAACGACGATGGCGAGGCCCTCGCCCCAGGCCCTCGCCGACTCGGGCAGGCGGTTATGGGCCACTCCGGCGGCCAGCGCGATGATGCCGTAGGAGGCGCCGAAGATCAGGCCCGTGGTCAGCGTGTAAGCTACGCCACGCTTGAAGATCAGATCCGTGTCCATCAGCCGGTAGCGGACAATGGCCCAACTGAAGGTGAGCGGCAGAAAGACCAGCGACAGGCCGGCCAGATTGGTGAGCAGGCGCGGCGGATTCAGGTCGAGGAGGAATGGAACTGCGCTGAAGAAGGTGAACGGCAGGAAAGCAAGCAGAGTGCCGCGGGTGACCCACTTCAACTGCTGGCGCAGCAGCGGCGAGTCGGCGCGGCTGTAGCTGCGCAGGAAGAGCAGCGCGGCAAAGATGTAAAACAGGGCGTCGTAGGCCGTAGCGATCTGGTTGAGCCGATGCAGAAGCAGGCCGGTGGCCGCGCGGGTGCCTATGGCCCAAAGCCACATGGCAAGCAGGCCCGCACCGGGCACATAGATGATCGGCAGGAGCCAGCGGCGGTTGAGCTTCTTAAACCGCTCTTCAGGAAAGCTGAGCGCGAAGTGAAGGAAGAGCGCTGGCTGGAGAGCCTCGGCCACAACATTTGTCCAGAGAACCGCCCAGTCGAGAACATCGAGCCTGGTGGTGTACTTAAGGGCATAAAGGGCGAACGAAACCAGGCAGAAGAGATAAAAGTGCGTTGCCCGGGGCGCGCCCCAGCGCCGGAACAGCACGTAAAAGCCGATGATGAGATAGATGAGACCGATGACACGGAGACCGAGGGCAAGGCTTCGATCGGGCGGTTCGGGGATGACCTTTATGGGTGTCTCAAGCGGAATGCCGTCGCGGGTAATGACGTAGTAGACCTGACCGTAAGGGCCGGTGGTGTAGAGCGCGCGCTCCAAGTCGGCGTCTCGGGAAACGCCCGTTACCGCTTCAGTTGGCGTTTCGCTGACACCCGTGAGCAGGTCTCCGGGCTGGATACCGGCGCGCTGGCCGGGCATGTTGGGCAGAACCCTCTCAGCAACCAAACCGCCGGGGGCCTCGCGCCACCAGACACCGTCGTCGGCCTGTTGCTGGAAATTGCGCTCCTGAATGAGGTTGAAGACGGCGAGCACGAACAGAGCCGCGGTGGCCAAGGCCAGCAGCGTAGCCTGCGCGCGATTGAGGAGGCTCGTCTCCATAGCTTAAAGGGGAGGAGTTCTACACCAGTATCTTGTTAGCACGTCAAGTGCCACGCGCCGAAAATGCACAGGGCGCAAATCAACCTGCGGCAATCGTCTGAGAATACGCAGGATATGGACTTGCTGTTCTGCGAAAAGGTTATCGACAGGGGAAGCATATCACTTTGGGGATGCAGAAATCGGAAGTGTCCTTACGGATAAGAGAATGAATCTATGAAAAATGGTAGGTTTTTGAACCGCATTGAGTTATCGGGCAGGTTCCGGTCGGCATCGTAGGGTTGGGGGGTCGACGATTTGCCAAAATCCAGAACAGTCAATATGCCTGGGAGTGCCGTGAAATGAGGCCAAAGCTGGCCGGTTTTAACGGCTTGCAGGGAGGCATCAAATTTGGCCGTAAGTGGCCTTGGGGCCATGCTTACGGAGGTAGTGGTGTTCGGAGACGTGGACCGGTATTCCGGCTTCTGACGCCCCGAGAAGCACACTGCGGAAGGCGAGGCGGGCGATGTATTCAAGGACATCCGCATGTTCGACGGCTTCAGCCGGGGTCTTGCCCCATACGAAGGGTGCGTGGCCGGCTACTAGAACGCCGGGCACCGCAACGGGGTCAAGATTCTGCTCGCGAAAGCGACGGACGATGACCGCACCGGTGTTCCGAACATAAGCCTCGGCGACTTCCTTTGCACTGAGCGGTTCGGTGACCGGAACGGGACCGTGGAAGTAGTCGGCATGGGTGGTGCCGAGACAGGGAATGGAGCGGCCGGCTTGTGCCCAGGATGTAGCGAATTCGGAATGGGTGTGGACGATCCCGCCGATCTGAGGAAACGCTCGATAGAGAAGCGTATGGGTGTCGAGATCGCTCGATGGACGCAGATGGCCTTCAACGATTTTGCCGTCGAGATCGGTAACGACGAGATCTGCGGGAGTAAGGGAAGCATAGTCGACGCCGCTTGGTTTGATGACGACCAGAGGCTGCGTTCCAGAACGGTCGACGCCACTGGCATTGCCGAAGGTATGAGGAGCAAGGCCGCGGCGGGCAATCTCCTGGTTGGCGTGGAGGACTTGTTCGCGAAGAGAAGTGAGGAGCATGGCGTTCCTTGACTAGAATAAATCCTCTGCCCGGGGCGCGGGCATGGAGAGGCGCGAAACGTGGCAGAACGAGCAGCGGGATTTGCAATCGCCAGGCCTCGCAGAGAGGTTACCGCTTGGTGATTGACCGCGTACGGGGGTGCAGTTACTATTCCGCGTAAGGCGATCCATCTTACCCGGGAGGAATCAAATGCGTTTTGTCTTTTTTCGCCGCATGGGTGTGTCTGCGGCGTTCGTTTTTGTTGCTTTGCCTGTGTTGGCCGGCAAGTTCAGCCCTGCGGATTTCCCGTTGCGTGTTCACGTTGTTGCGCGCAATGGCATCCGGCACTATTACCACGCTGGAGCCGGAATCAATTCCCTGGATCAGGTGGACGGACTGGGACAGGCCAACCTCTATGAGAACAGCCAACCGCGCGGATTCGATTTTAACTATAGTTGCGGTCAGCCGATTACGCCGCAGATGGGTTATGACACATTCATGGCGCGCTGGAAGAAACAGGACCGTGTGCTGGAGATTTTGATGCCTGTGATGGGCGGCAAGCCGGGAGAGATGAATTCCTGCGATCTGAACGTGAGCCTGAAACAGGATACGGTATACGTCAGGCGAAATGGCGAGATTTCAGAGGAGCCGGCGGCGCAATTCAAGGAGTGGATGGTGAAGCACCAGTACGATCCGGAGCACGGGAAAGATGAGCCGGTGAGTTTGAAGCCTGAGCAGCCTGCTGCAGGGGGAGGAGAGAATTCGACGCAGTGAGGATTGCTTTCACGGGAGATAAGCTCGCTTCATGATGTTCGCCAAGCGGCTGCGGGAGGGCGTTCGGGAGGGCAAGATCACGTGCAGCGTGCGCATCTGGACCAAGCCGCATGTGAAAGTGGGTGGACGCTATCGCATGGAAGAAGGCGAAATCGAAGTGGATTCGATTGAACCAATCGGTTTTCCCGACATCACGCCGGAACTGGCGCGAGAGTCGGGTTTCCTGGGCGTTCTGGACCTTCTCAAGGTGGCCAAGCACGGGGCTGGCGACAAGATCTACTTGATCCGCTTCCACTATGTTCCCCCGCGTAAGCGTCAGGTCCGCAGCGTTGCATGAGCGGCTCCCAAGAAATGGCGAAGCCCGTCTGCGCCATTCTGGCGCGGGACGGGCTTCCCGAGCGGAGCCTTCTGCTGCTCCTTCTACTTCAATCCGACACCGTACCAATAGCTGTAACCGCTGGATTGTGACCAGGGCAGGTTGGCGTTGAACTTCGAAAAGACCACCGAGTTGCCCACGAAGGTGACAAAGACGTCATGCTCATACGTGCCCGTCACCGCACGGAAGGCAAACAATCCGTTACATGGGTCCGTGAGCTGACCCGCGCTGCCATATAAAAAGCTTGAATTGGCCACGGGAGTAACCGTTGCATTGATGATGGTGTTCCCCGACTCATCGGTGACCGTAATGTTGGCCGCGGCAGTAACGACAATCGTGGCCTGGCTCGTTGACGCCGTGCCCGTCTCCACGTTGTTGTTGCCCATTACCGCATTGAGCTTCGAGTAAAAGATGCCGCTATAAGTTCCCGCCACACTTGGATCAAAGGCCGAGCTTTCCGCCTTGGGCAGGCCGATGATCGACCCGTTGGGCGTATCGACAATAAAGAACCCGCTCGCTGTACCGAAGATGTAGTCGTCGCCGGTTCCGCCGCCCCCGTCCGGACCGTAGATATAGGTTCCGGATGAAGCCTCCGTCATCTGGCTAAAGTCAAGTGAGCCGCTGTTGAAGGCACCGCCGGAGCCCTGGCTGAAGTGACCATAAGGCCAATACGAAGAGTTCGTGCCGCTGTTCCCCGCAATGGTCACAGAGCCCACTTCCAAGCCGCCAGATGCGGTGCGGAACTGTATGTAGTTGTAGCTGTTCCCGGAAAAAGTATTCAACGAGATGGGGCCGGTTTCCACCGCAGTAATTATCGCCGGCGTGTTATGGTTTGGTCCCGCTTTGGCCGCCTGAATCAGCAGCGCATACCCCGGAATTTCGTAAGCCGAAAGCAAATTTCCATTCGGATCGTCGAGCGTATAGCTGCCATTGGCGTTGACTGTGTATGGAAACGTTCCACTGTCGCCGTTGGAGAGGTTGTTGTAAGTCATCGTCAGCGCGGTCGTATTGAGGGTGATGGTCAGAAAATCACCAACCGATGCCGTTCCGTTATACTCGCGTGTTTGCGCGGCGGGGGTTGGCGTCGAGATGGACGTAGGCGCCAGTGGGTTTCCGCAACCGGAGAATCCAGCCAGAACCAGCAATGCACAAACTAAGCGAAGTCGCATATCACGCTCCACAAAGACACAAAGTTGGAGTGAGTACACCTTCGCTATCGGCGCGTGCCTCTGCCGCTTGAAGGAGAATTGAAAAATTCTGAGACTTTCGTAATGAAGCGGGAGCGGAGACAGATCGGCAGCCTTCGTCTTCAACACCGGCGATTTCGTGTGGTCAGGAGCCGGATCGCCAATTCGAATTCTGCCTTTTCGCGTTCTGGAGCGTTCTGGAGTGCTTGCGTCTCTGTCTTACGCTTTTCATTTTGGAGCGTTGGCGACCCCCTTCGAACACGCTTAGGCGCGGAGCCAGTAGGGCTTGGGGACGACCGCGGCGAGTTGGGCGAACTCTGCATCGGTGAGGCGAAATGCAGCGGCGCTGACATTTTCTCCGAGGTGCTTCACATTGCTGGTGCCGGGGATGGGCAGCACAACCGGTGAACGGCGCAGCAGCCAGGCTAGCGAAATGACCGCTGTTGAGGCCTGGCGAGCGGCGGCGATCTTTTCTACGACTTCGTTCGCTTTCCTACCCTGCGCCATAGGGCCCCAGGGCAAAAACGCGATGCCGTTAGCCTCGCAGTAGTCGAGCACGAAGTCCCACTCGCGATCGGAAAAGCTGTAGCGATTCTGCACGCTGACGATGGGAACGATCTTCTGCGCACGCTTGATGTGCTCAAGGGTCACGTTGGAAAGTGCGACGTGGCGGACCTTGCCCAGTTCCTGAAGGCGCGCCATGGCTTCCATGGAGGCGTCAAAGGACGTGGCGGGATCGGGGACGTGGAGCTGGTATACATCGATGCGATCAAGGCGCAGGCGCTTGAGGCTGCCCTCGATGGCTTCCTGAATGTGGCCGGGGCTGGCGTTGTGCTGCCAGACTCCAGGGCCGTGGCGCACCCAGCCAGCTTTGGAGGTGATGACAAGGCCAGCCGGATAAGGCCAGAGGGCCTCGGCGATGAGCTCTTCAGAGATGAATGGGCCGTAGGAGTCGGCGGTGTCAATAAAGTTGACGCCCAGTTCGACTGCCCGGCGGAGCGTGGCGATGGCCGCATCGCGGTCATCCGGCGGCCCCCAAATGCCCTTGCCGGTAATGCGCATGGCGCCGAATCCAATGCGATTCACGGTAAGATCGCCGCCCAAGGTAATGGTTCCCGCTTGAGCAGCGGGTGAAGATGCAGGCGATATAGACATCTTTACTCCCGGCCTCCGGTTTCCGCTTTGCCGATTATGGTGAGCGACCGGAGGCAAAGTCAGCGACACAACGAAATGCAGATCATTCGAATTCTCGGCCTGACCCCAGCGAGCAAGGAGCGCTCGCCGGAGGCCTCTTGGCGGCGGCTCTAGTAGGATGATGTGGTCCCCCCCAGGTCCCCAACTGCGAGGGACCTGGGGCACCCTACTTCCGGTCGAGGAATCGATGATTCCTAGACGGTCACTTCCCAGCCTTTTTCGTAGGTGCGGGCCCACTGCTTCATTGCTTCGGGGTCGTTCTTAATGTGGGCGTTTGTGGTGTCGAGCTGAAGCGTGCGGCCAGTGAAGTAAGCGATGTTCGAGAGCAGCAACATGGTCACCGAGATGTTGGCTACCTGGATCGGCGAGTGCAGCTTCTCACCGGTCTTGATCGCGGCGATGAAGTTGGCAAAGTGGGCGTCGGTCATTGGATCGGTTCCGACGGTGTCGGAGGTGTGGGTGTGGCCCCCGGTACGGAACTGATCAATCTGCTTGCCCTTCCAGTCGAAAACATCATATCCATCGCGGTCGATGACCACGGTACCCTTGGTTCCGAGGATGGCCGACCCGCGCTCGCGGCCGTAGACGAGCATGCCCTGGCAACAGGTGCAATCCCAGGTGAGCGTCTTGTCGGCATAGCCGAAGGCGGTGTTGAGCGTGTCATAAAACTGCCAGTCGTCTTTGAACTGATAGCGGCCGCCGGTGGCAGTTACGGTTTCAGGAATCTCGGCGCCGAGAGCCCAGCGGGTGACGTCAACCTCGTGCGTACCGTTGTTGAGGGTTTCGCCGGTGCCATAGCGGCGCAGCCAATGCCAGTTGTACGGATGGATGTTGTCTTTGTATTCGCTGCGCGGCGCCGGGCCCTGCCAGAGATCCCAGTCGAGGGACTCCGGCACGGGCGCGGGCTTGCCGATTCCCATGGAAAGGCGGGTGTTGACGTACCAGGCGCGGCCCAGATAGGTCTCGCCGATCAGGCCGTCGTGGATCTGCTGGATCATTTTGATGGTGAAGTCGGAGGAGCGCTGCTGGTCACCGACCTGGACGCACTTGCCATATTTTTCCTGGGCGGCAACGAGGAGCTCGCCTTCGCGCGCGTTCTGGCTGGAGGGTTTTTCGACGTAGACGTGCTTGCCCGCCTTGAGGCCGAGGACGGCCATAGGCGTATGCCAGTGATCGGGACACGCAATTGTAATGGCATCCACGTCCTTGGACTCGAGGGCTTTGCGGAAGTCGCCGATGGCGGTGGGTGCATAGCCGAGAGCCTTCTCAGCCTTGGCAGCGTACTTGGCGCGGATGCCTGCATCGACATCGCAGATGTAAGCCACCCGGGAGGTACTGGCATTGGCCTTCAAGGCCGAGAGATGCGCTCCGCCGCGGCCGTTGAGGCCGTTGATGGCAAAGTTGAGCCGGTCGTTGGCGCCCATAATCTGCGCATAGCTTTTAGCCGTGGATGAGAAAGCCGAGCCTGCCACACCTGCTGCCAGGCCGTTCACGAAAGTTCGACGGGAAATCATTTCAGTCTCCATTCCGGCACAAATTATACCGTTGCGGAGGGCTGTGGCGCTCTAGAGGGGACCGGCAACAAGGGAAAATGACGGGAAAGCAAGGGTATCCAGGTACGGACACGGTACCGTTGGATTGTCGTATCTGTCCAAAAGTCATTTGCGTGGCCCCATTATTTTTCGGTCGTTTTCTAAATTTTTTCTAATTTGCGCCGATGCATCCCTACAGGAGATGTTCCAGGATGCTCGCGCTCACGCCCCCCAATATTCTTCTCGCATCGCCTGACCCAGCTCTGCTTGCCGCCGTCGAGCCGATTCTTCTGGCGGCCGGAAATCGGGTCGAAGTCGTGCTCTCTGCACAAGCTGCGCTGGCTTCCATCACCGCTTCCCATGCTCCTTCTCTTGCGCTGCTCGATACGAGCCTGCCCGGCATGCCCATGGGCCAATTGCTTGCCGCGGCGCGGGCTTCTTCCGAGGTGGCGCATCTCCCCATTGTCCTGATTGCAGACGCCGTCAGCCAGGAATGGATCGATCGCCTCGCCGAAACCGTGATCGACGACCTGATTCTGCGTACCGCGGAACCGGCTTACTGGCAGCTTCGCCTCGAGCTGGCGTTGTGCCACCACCGCCTCGCTCACGAACTGGATTCCCTTCGTGAAGCCTCCATCCGCAACGCGCAGCTCGACCGGCTCACCGGCGTCTACAATCGCGAAACGATGCTCGCCATGCTCTTTCGCGAAACCGACCGGGTGCAGCGCATGAACAGCGCCATGTCGCTGGTGCTCTTCGATATCGACGACTTCGGCCACTGGAACTCCCGGCTTGGCGTGGATGCATGCGACGAACTGCTGTGCCAGGTAGCCAACAGGACCGGGGCCCTACTGCGCAGCTATGATTTGCTGGGCCGGCCCGGCATGGACGAATTTCTCATCGCGCTTCCTGCCTGCAGCCCTGCAAACGCCATGATGCTCACCGAGCGCCTGCGGGTCGAGGTCTTTGCTTCTCCCTTTCACGTTGCCGGGGAATCCATCCGCCTCTCCGCTTGCTTTGGCATCGCGGTCAGCCGCGGCCGTTCGCCGGTAGTGGTCCTGCGCGAGGCAGAGAATGCTCTCGAGTGGGCCAAAGCCGCCGGACCTGAGGCAATCCAGTGCTTCGGGGCCCAGCCTTCAACCGATTCGTCGCCCGTTACTTTTCTCTCTTCAACCTCCGGCGACGAATTGCTTGCCTGGTAAGCCAATAGCCACGCGGCAAATGCCCGGGGTGCCGATGCAGGAGCTTCTTGTTCGGGGCCTGGGGCAAAAATCCCTAGGCCGGTTGCCGTGCCTCGACCGCCCCGATCGTCGTTCCCAAAAACTCCTGGAAAACGTCATTTGAAATCAGCCGGCCGCGTGTGGTCAGCCGCACCAGGCTGCCGTCGAAGGTCAGCAGCCCGTCCCCGGCGAGCCGCTCCACTTTTTCCATTGCCGGCTCGACTGTCGCCCGGCCGAACTCATCCTCCAACGCAGCAATGTCGACTCCTTCATTCAGCCGCAGCCCCAGAAACCAGGCTTCTTCATGTTGCTGCTCACGCGACAACCACTCCGTCTCTACGATTTTGGGGCCAGCCAGGTATTCATTCAGATCGTCGGTAGTCTTCGTGCGCAGCGTAGGGCAGGGCGCATACGGCGTGTTCTCGCCGGAGACTGCCGCATGCAACGACGACGCATCCAGCCCCACGCCCAGATACGGCCGCCGCTGCCAATACCGCAGATTATGTTGCGACTGAAACCCGTTCCGCGAAAAATTTGAAATCTCATACTGATGCAGTCCCGCCGCTCCCAACCGCTCAATCGCCCGGTCATACATACGAGCAATGGCATCATCGTTCGGCACCAACCCGGCTCGATACCGCGATCCGCCTGCGAGCAACTCACGCCCCAGGCGCGAATCCTCGTCCACCTCCAGCATGTACACGCTGGCATGCGGCATCTCCAGCTCCATCAGCACATCCAGCGACTCTTCCCAGCTCGTCTCTGTTTGCCTGGCCAGCCCCGCAATCAAATCCACATTCAGGTTTGTAATTCCTGCCGAGCGCAGCCGCCGCACATCGCGCTTCACCGTCTCCCGGTCGTGCAGCCGCCCGCTCGCGTGCGCCTCTGCATCCACAAACGATTGCACGCCCAGGCTCACACGGTTCACGCCCGCTGCCGCCATCGCCTCCAGCGTCGCATCGGCCATCTGCCCCGGCGCGCATTCTACGGTGATCTCCGCATTCGCATCGAGATCAAACTCGGCCCGCATCGTTCGAAACAGCCGCGACAGCAACTCCGCAGACAAAACCGTCGGCGTTCCTCCGCCCAGATAAACGGTATCCACACGCCGTGGGTGCTCCGCTCCTACCCCGTCGGACCACTTCCGGGCACTGCCGAAGTCCTCGATCAACCGCTCCACGTACCGCGCATGGTCGCTAGCCGGATACACCCCCGACGCAAAGTTGCAATAGGTACACTTCGATCGGCAAAACGGAATCGAAACGTAAATTCCGAGCGCCTTGTATCCTTCGCCAACCATAAAGAGATTGTTTCACGCGCGACAAAGACCAGCCGTTGTCGGAAATCTCTTTTGCCCCGCGTGCAATCATGAATGCAAGGAGATCCGGTTTGAAAGCCTGGCCAGTCTTCGCCATTCTCTTTATCCAAGTCATTCTTCTTCTCGGCCATTGGATGGTCTATTCCACGTGGGTTGCCTTTTGGCCCGGCCTCGCCCCTGCAGCGAAGGTGGATCTGCGTATTGCGATGTTCGTGCTGGCTTTTACATTCGTGGTTTCCGCGCTACTTGCCTTCCGCTTTTCCAACCCGGCGGTTCGAATCCTCTACAACATTGCCGCCGTCTGGCTTGGCTTTCTCAATTTCTTTTTCTGGGCTGCGCTTCTCGTCCGCCTGTCCTGGTTAGCTCTCTGTCTATCGCAATTGACGCCCAATCCCTCCGCATACCGGCCTGCGCTCGTCTCGCTTTTCTACGCGCTCGCTGCGCTCACCGGCATTTATGGCCTCATCAACGCCCGCATCATTCGTGCCCGCCGCATCTCCATCCAGCTTCCGAACTTGCCTGCGTTCTGGCGTGGCCGCCGCGCTGTTCTGCTCAGCGATCTGCATCTTGGCGCCATTAACGGTGTTCATTTCTGCCAGCGTCTCACAACCTGCGCCGCTCGCTTCAAACCCGATGTGGTCTTCCTTCCCGGCGACCTCTTCGACGGCACAAAAGGCGACCTCGACAGCCTGCTGGGGCCCTTCAAGGCGCTCACCGCACCCTTCGGCATATTTTTCTCTACAGGCAACCACGAGGAGTTCCACGACACTGCGGAGTACCTTGAAGCCATCACACGCGCCGGCATCCGCGTCCTCGCCAACGAGAAAGTCACCATCGAGGGTCTTCAGGTCGCAGGCGTGTTCTATCATGATTCCACTCACATCATCCGGATGAAAGCCGTCCTCGACGGCCTTCATCTCGATCGCTCCAGGGCCTCGATTCTCCTCAACCACGCGCCCACGCGCCTGCCGATTGTGGAACAGGCCGGCTTCAGCCTTCAACTCTCCGGCCACACGCATGGGGGCCAACTTTTTCCATACACGTTTCTTACCCGACGCATCTTTGGCTCTTTCACCACGGGCCTCCACCGCTTCGGTGCGCTCCAGGTCTACACCTCCAGCGGCTCCGGAACCTGGGGCCCTCCCATGCGCGTCGGAACCCGCCCTGAGATTGTGCTCATCGAATTTAATTAGGCTTTTGTGTCGCGATTGCTAAGCTACCTGTGACCAAGGAGAAGACCGTCTTGAGCTCCCCATCGCGTCCGCCAGACCCGTCAGAAAATTCTGCCATTCGCACCAGCCTTTCCGGTCTCGATCTGCTCATGAATCCCCGCCTGAACAAGGGCACTGCGTTCACTGAGGCGGAGCGCGACACCTTCGATCTGCACGGCCTGCTTCCTCCTCACGTGGGAACTCTTGAGAGCCAGCGCGAGCGCCGCAAGCGCGTGCTCGACAGCCGGCCAACCGCGTTCGGCAAGTACAGCAACATGCGCGACCTGCAGGACAACAACGAAACGCTGTTCTACTCGCTCATCGCCCACTACACTGAAGAGCTGTTGCCCATCGTCTACACTCCAACCGTCGGCGAGGGGTGCCAGCGCTTCTCTGAGATCTGGCGCAAGCCGCGCGGTCTCTTCCTCAGCTACCCTGACAAGAATCGCATCGAGCAGATCCTGGCCAGCCCGCGCTACGACTCCGTGCGCTGCATTGTTGTCAGCGATGGGGAGCGCATCCTGGGCCTCGGCGATCAGGGCGCAGGCGGCATGGGCATTCCCATCGGCAAAATGGCGCTCTACACAGCGCTCGGCGGCATCCCGCCTGAGGACTGCCTGCCTGTGCTGCTTGACGTGGGCACCGACAATGAAGCGCTTCTCAACGATCCCATCTATATCGGCTGGGAACACAAGCGCATTCGCGGGCAGGAATACGACGATTTCGTCGAAGCGTTTGTCTCGGCTGTCGAACGGCGATGGCCGCACATCCTTCTGCAATGGGAAGATTTCGCCGGCGTCAACGCGGCCCGCCTTCTGGCTCGGTACCGCAACCGTCTCTGCACATTCAATGACGACATTCAGGGAACTGCGGCCGTAACCACGGCTACATTGCTCGCCGGAGTCAATGCCGCCGGCATCCCGCTTGGCCAGCAGACCATTGCTATGTTCGGTTCCGGATCCGCAGGAATCGGCATCGTCAATCTTCTTGTCGCCGCCATGAAAGAGGAGGGCTTGAGCGAGGAGCAGGCGCGAAAGCGCATCTATGCCTTCAACCGCTATGGCCTGATCATCGAAGGCGGCCAGGGGATTCGCCCCGAACAGGAACCGCTGGCGCGCAAGCGCGAAGACGTTGCCGGATGGAAGCTGTCGGCGCCGGACTCGGGCAGCGCAATCTCATTGTTCGATGTCGTGCGCAACGCCGGTATTACGGTACTGGCCGGCGTCAGTGCCCAAGCCGGCGCCTTTACCGAGGAAATTGTCCGCGAGATGGCCCGCCACACTCCGCACCCGGTCATCTTTCCGCTATCGAACCCCACTTCAGTGGCCGAAGCCACGCCCGCCGATCTGCTCCGTTGGACCAATGGCCGTGCGCTTGTCGGAACTGGCAGTCCCTTCGCGCCCGTTGAAGTGAACGGCAAGCTCGTCCGCATTGCCCAAGTCAACAACTCTTACATCTTTCCCGGTCTCGCTCTCGGCATCCTCGTCTCGCGCGCCCGCCGTGTTACAGATGGAATGATCATGGCCGCGGCGAAAGCGCTGGCATCGCTTTCGCCCGCGCGTACCGATAAAAATGCTCCGCTGTTGCCTTCCCTGTCCGACTCCCGCAACGTGAGCAGGGCGATTGCTCAGGCTGTGTGGCGGCAAGCCATCGCAGACGGCGTGGCCGACCCCGTTGACGAAACGCTGTTTGATGAAGAGCTCAGTGCGTATGTGTGGGAGCCGGTCTATGTGCCTTATGAACGCATTTCCTGAAGGCGTCCTATGCCCCCGCGGGCACCTGTTCCAGTAATCTCTTCCACGTTTTCTGGTTTTTGCGGTAGCCCTTTTTCAAATCCTCAAGAATCCGCTCGAAGTCCGAGTTCGTCCGCAAATTGTTCCACGCCGGGTTTTTTTGGAACCAGGGATAGTTCTCATTGCCCAGATAAATCGCGCGGCGCAGCCAATGCAGTGCCTCGCTTGAGTCGCCGTCGACAGCAAAGTAGGTTGCCAACCGGTATGCCATCTCGCTGTCGGCCTCGGCCGCAGCCAGCGTTTCGTCTTTCAGCAGTGCTGCGCCTCGTATTCGCGCGCCCGTCTGCACGTAGCAGATGGCCAATGTGGGCACCGCAATCCGCAAGAGCGCATCATCGGCTATCACGCCTTCCAGAATTTCGATGGCCTTCTCGAGATTGCCGAGCCGCATTTCCTGGTAACCCGCCGAAGTCCGCAGCAGCGGATGCCGCGGCTCCAGCGCCAGCCCTTTTTCCAGTTCGTCTCCGGCCAGCTCAATCTGATTCTGGTAGTGATAGACGCGGGCGCGATGGTTGTAGAGAATCGCCGCATTGGCCGGGTTCAGTTTCAGTGCGCGGCTGAACTCGCTCAGCGCCTCTTCGTACATTCCGTCGCCACGCAGCGCAATCCCCGCCACCATGTGCACGTTCCAGTCGTTTGCGGCGCTGGCCAGCAGGCCCGCAACCCCGTGTCGCGCCGATTCCTTTTCCCCGCGCGATAGCAGCATATAAATGCGGTAAAGATCGGCCTCAGTCGATGCCGGATCCAGCTTCAGCGCCTCGTCGAAAGCTCTCCGCGCGCGCATTACGTGAA
>CAZKJB010000062.1:0-15177 GCA_964552975.1 uncultured Occallatibacter sp.
AGGTGCGCAAGGTGCTGAAGATCGCGCAGGAGCCCATCTCGCTGGAGACGCCGATTGGCGAAGAAGAAGATTCGCATCTGGGAGACTTTATCGAAGATCGTCAGGCGGTATCGCCGTCTGAGGCCGTCATCGGCGTGAACCTGAAGGAGTACACTTCGCAGGTTCTGCGCACGCTGACGCCGCGCGAGGAGCGCGTGATCAAGATGCGCTTCGGACTGGAAGATGGCTCGGAGCACACGCTCGAAGAAGTCGGCCAGAGCTTCCAGGTAACGCGCGAGCGTATCCGCCAGATCGAAGCCAAAGCGTTGCGCAAGCTGCGCCATCCTTCGCGAAGCCGTAAGCTGAAGGCCTTTGTCGAAGGCGTAAAAGAGATGTAACCACTGCGTGGGGCAGCCGTGCTTTGCGCACTCCTCATTTGCAGGCAATTCACTTTCAAGGGGCCGCGATTCCGCGAGGGATTGCGGCCTTTTTGCATCTGGAACGGCAGGCGCGGCGCCGACCAGTTTTAGCAAACCGGCAGCGAGTACTCAAAAGCCGTAGTTCTTCTTGCGCAGCGCGTTCTTGTATGCGTCGCGTGCCTTTTTGGCCGTCAGCTCCGCGTCGTGAAGCTTGAAGCCGGCGTCGTCCCACAACTCCATCTGCACCATCGAATGGTCTGAAGTGGCAAGCGATTCCTCGGCGCGAATCGCATCGACCCAGTGATCCACGGCGTCTCTATATGTAGCCAGCAGTTTGTCGAAATCCAAAGTTTCCATAAATGCGAACCTAGCTTTGTAGAAACGCTTCGTCAATCGCCCGCGCCATCTTTTCACAAGAGTTTGACCTGTCTTTAACGATTTGCTGCAGAAATCGAACGCCTCGCGGCTTCCTTGCACGCTTTAGAATTGGCCAGCAGCGACCATGGAGTTCGAAGCGAACCCTGATTTCGCTCGACTATAATCGCCCTTTGATTGGGAAAGGTTGATTTCGTTATGCGTGATTTAACGCGTCGCCAGTTTGGCAAATTCGCGGCAGCAGCGGCAGCGCTCGCCGGGGTCGGGCTGCCGGAGCTCTCGTTCTCGCAGTCTCATCCGCAACCGCATCATTCGAGCCGGCAATTTCCGCAAGGATTCCTGTGGGGCTGCGCGACAGCCGCCTACCAGATTGAGGGCGGAGCGAACGAGGGCGGGCGCGGGCCGTCGGTGTGGGATGTTTTTTCGCACACGCCCGGCAAGACCTTCAACGGCGATACGGGCGACGTGGCGGACGATTCCTATCACTTGTACAAGGAGGATGTGCAGCTCTTGAAGAATCTCGGCGTGGGCGGCTACAGGATGTCGATTTCCTGGTCGCGCATCTTCCCGCAAGGCACGGGCCAGCCGAATCCGGTTGGCCTGGACTACTACAAACGCGTTGTGGACGAGCTGCTCGCGAACCACATTACGCCTTACGTCACACTGTTCCACTGGGATCTGCCAGCGGCGTTGCCTGGCGGCTGGCAATCGCGCGCGACGTCGCTGGCCTTTGGTGATTACGCCGCGTATGTGGCGCGGCAGCTTGGCGACCGCGTCCACCATTTCATGACGACGAACGAGTTCACGTGTTTCACCGACCTGAGTTACCGAAACGGGCAGTTTGCGCCGGGGCTGCGGCTGGGCGCGGCAGAGGTGAATCAGGTGCGCCACCACGGCATTCTTGCTCACGGTCTCGGCGTGCAGGCGATCCGCGCCAATGCGCCGTCGGCCAAGGTAGGGCTGGCGGAAAACGCAACCGTCTACGTGCCCGTGATTGAGGATGAGAAAAATATTGAGGCGGCGCGCCGAGCTACACGCGACGGCAATGCGCCGTTCCTGACCACGCTGCTTGAAGGCAAGTATCCCGACAGTTATCTGAGGCGTGAAGGAGCAAATGCGCCGAAGGTTGAGCCGGGCGACATGAAGGCCATCGGCAGCAGACTGGATTTTGTAGGGCTCAACATCTATACGCCGTCCTATGTCCGCGCCGACGGTTCGGCGGAAGGGTATGCAATCGAGAAGCCGCAGGCATCGTATCCGAGCATGGCTTCTCCCTGGCTCCTCATCGGGCCGGAGTGCATCTACTGGGGAGTGCGCAATGTTTGCGATCTTTGGAACCCACCGGCCATCTACATCACTGAGAACGGCTGTTCCGCAGACGACGTGGTGACTGCGGCCGGACGCATTGAAGATACCGATCGCGTGATGTATCTGCGCAATCACTTGACGAACCTGCAGCGGGCCACGGCGGAGGGCTACCCGGTCAAGGGCTATTTCCTGTGGAGCTTGCTGGATAACTTTGAGTGGGCCGATGGCTACAGCAAGCGGTTCGGGATTCATTATGTGGACTTCAAGACGGAGAAGCGCACACCCAAGTTAAGCGCAGAGTGGTATCGCGAGGTGATCGCGCGCAACGCTGTGGTTTAAGTGCCGATTGGTATCGTCATTCGATGGCTGCGAGTGCTGTTTGCGCGCGGTCAAGATCTTCGGGAATACCGATGTCGAGGAAGTAGCCACTCACTTCATAAGCTGCGGGACGAAGGCGAGCGATCTCCGGCGCAAAGAAGTCGTGCTCAATCGAAAACTTTTCATTGAGCCCGGGCGGCCAAGCCGGATTTCTGGGGAGAACGTAGACGCCCGCGCTGATATAACCGGGGCCGGAGCGGCCCTTCTCTTCGAATGCCACGACGCGCTTTTGATCGAGGACTACACCACCATAGCGGGAGATGTCAGGGCGAGGCACGACGGCAATGGTGGCGCCGGCGCTTTCGGCCGCGTTGAATCGCATCATATCGGCGTAATCAGCTTGAAGGAATGTGTCACCATTCAGCACTAGCACCGACTCTTCGGTAGCCTGAGCAAGCGCCTGGCGAATCGCTCCTCCGGTGCCGAGCGGGGTGTTCTCGATGGAATAATCGATGCGCAAGCCATTGAAAGCCGCGCCGAAGTGATCCTGAATAACCGAGTGCAAATGACCTACTGCGAGCACAACGCGCGTGCAACCGGCGCCGCGCAACTGCCGGAGAACGATTTCGAGAAAGGGTCGTCCCGCGATGGGCGCCATCGACTTGGGCACGCCTTGGAGGCGCTCCGCCAGCCGAGTACCCAGTCCGCCGGCAAGAACGATAGCTTCCATTCGCCTTTAATCCTTTGCCGCAGGGAATGCCGGGAATTTGTCCGCGGAAAAATGCCGGCACCCTACGATCTCCATCAGTCTCACGCCTTCAGGCAATTTTTCGCGTGCCGGTTCGCTCATGGCACTCTCCACACCTGAACGCCGACGGACGTAAAGTGGCACGCGTACGCCGTGCCTCCGGCATGTTGTTCGCGCAGTGCGGCTCTGACCTTGTCCTTGTGGATGGGATCAGTGAGGAAGAGCATGAACCCTCCGCCGCCCGCTCCGGAAATTTTGGCACAATGCGCGCCGGCCTTGAGAGCGCAGGTGTACAAGCTCTCAATGTGCTCATTGGTAATCTGGCTGGCCATTCGCTTCTTCGATTCCCAGCTATCGCGCAAAACCTGATGCAGGCGGTGAAAGTCGCCGCGGAGCAGGCACTCTTTCATGTGAAATGCTTCTTCCTTGATGGAGTGCATCGCGTCGAGCGCCAGTGTATTACGGTCGCGCACATTGCGTGATTGCTCCTGAATAATGTCAGCCGACGTGCGCGACTTGCCTGTGAAGTAAAGCAGCAGCGAAGCCTCAAGTTCTGAAACCACCCAGTCCTTAACGCGCAGCGGGTTTACGAGCACGCGTCCGTCGCGGCCGAATTCCATAAAGTTGAAGCCGCCGAAGGCCGCGGCGTATTGATCCTGCTTGCCGCCCTCGAGGCCGGCCTCCTCGCGCTCGATAACGAAGGCCGTGTGCGCAAGTTCGTACTCGCTGAGTGGAATATTGAGCCATTCGGCATAAGCCGCGAGCATGGCAACAGTGAGAGTGGAGGATGAACCAAGACCTGATCCAGCCGGCACGTCGACGCGCGTGCTCATGCGCAAACTGAGCGGCTTTCCCTGGTTATACTCACGAACAACGTGATTGTAGATCGCCTTGAAAAGATCGAGGCGGCCATCATTGGGGAGAACCGACGTCGCAGCGTAGCTGGCGCTTTCATTCAGGTCAGCGGAGACGAATTCGACTGTTTCGGTTTGCAGAGGCTCGAGCGCGGCATAGGCGTAGTAATCGATGGTGGAATTCAGAATGGCTCCGCCGAATTCATCGCAGTAGGGCGAGACATCGGTGCCGCCTCCGGCCAGTCCCAGCCGCAGCGGTGCTCTGGAGCGAATCAACATTGAGGACTCACGATGCAAGAGTTCATCTTACTGGCTTACGTGCTGGAGAAGGAAATCGGCCATGATGTGAGCGGCTTCGACCGACTCCGGCAGCTGCGCGTTGTACCAGAATGCGTGAGGCATTGCGTCGAAGACGACGAGGCGGGCGTCGATTCCCGCGCGCAGAAAGGCCCGATGGAGGTTGGCTGTTCCGCTGAGAAGCATGTCGCGCGTGCCGGATACAAACAGGGTTGGAGGCAGACCGTGCAGGTCAGCGAAGATGGGAGAAAGGACAGGGTCAGTAGGACTCGTGCTGCCGATGTAGTACGGGTCATGCGGGTCAGAGGCTGGATCGAGATGGCTGGCGAGACCTCGCGAGGAAAAGAGCGAGGATGTGTCGCCGGAATGCGCGAAGTCACCGATGCCGCTGAAGATACCGAGTGCAGCAGGGAGCGGCAGGCCGAGCTTCTTGAGCTTGACGGCCACCTCGCCGGTCATGATCGCGCCGGCTGAAGTTCCATAGATGACGATGTGGGAGGGAGGGTGGGATTTCAGCAGTTCCTTGTAAACGGCGATGACGTCGTCGATGCCTGCCGGGAAGGGGTTTTCCGGCGCGAGACGATACATGACAGACACAACCTTGACACCGGCGTAGCTGGCAATTGGAATCGACTCGGAGTAGGAACCCGAGTCAGAGTTGAAGCCGCCGCCGTGGACGTTGATGAAGACTTTATCGCGATGGGCCGGAGGAATCTCGGCGGGAGTGACGATGCGGACGGGAACACCGGCGATCTTGTCTTCGGCGATTTGATTGGGACAGAGTTTGGTCCAGGCAATGCGAGCGGCATCGGTGCTTGCATCCACGTGGGCACGGCGCTCGGCCAGGGATTCCGGAGGGCCCTGGTCGGGGACCGCGCGAGACAGCATCATTTGCGCCTCGGGACTGATGGTGGCCGGCACAGGAACCACGCGCGTGACGTGCGCCGTTCCCTGCGGATCGATGTAACTTGTGTCGCTGTTCGGCGCCTGCGATGCGGTGGTCGGCTCAGGCGTGAGCTGCTGAGCAGCCCCCATGTATGAACCGAAGAAAAGACAGATTGCGGCGAATTGGATTGCGCGATGCATGAGCGCGACTCCCGGAAAGAAGATGTTTTCAACCGAGACGAATTCTTCCATGATGGAGCGGGGGCCGTCCAGCACAACGGCCGGCACAGGAAAACGCGACGTGCGCTCTCCTGTGCAGGATTCGTTGATTTCGTTCTTATGAGTGCGGTAAGACCAGAATGCCGGCATCGAGCACTTTTTCTGTCAGCCGGTCAAGAGCCGAAGCAAATTTGTAGGAGATGCTGCGTACGCTCATCCCCAACATCATGGCAGTTTCGGCCCGTGTGTACTCCTGCAGCACGATCCGGCTCAACATTTCACGATCGAGCCAGCCGATCTGGCCGAGGCACTTTTCAATATCGAGGACGAAGATGACGGCGTCCTCAAAGGTGCGTACCGGCCGGCTTGACGCCCATCCGCGAGCGATGGGATCGCCCAGGATCGACGGCGCCCTGCCCACCTGCATGGATGCATACAGGTAGCGCCGCAGCAAGCTTTCTGTATGTCGCCTGTAGAAAGCCAAGCTGACCGATGGCTTGGTATGCGCCTTCGCAGGCGCCATGGCAGGCCGTGCGGATTTGTGTTCGCATCTGCTCGACTGGATCTGCCGGACTGCATGGGACGTGCTTGTTTCCCAAGGCATCGGCAACTGGAGTGCTGCGCTCATTGCGCACCTCCTGATGCTTCAGCCACAGCCCAAACCCGGGTGAGCGATTTGTGCACCGGGCGGCCGCGCCGCTTACGGCTTTCCGGCAACGGAAATTCTCTAAGCTTTATCTGGCAATCTTTGCAATATACACTCCCTTGAGTTTGTGGCCGGTACCAGAGGCAACCGCAACTCTCGCAAACCTTCAATTGAACGCGCATTTCCATGACTGATTCTCCGTATTGATTTCATCTCCCGACGGAGTTGTGTGGTGCATGTTGTTCCGCGGGGTGAAGAGAACCAGGCTAGACAACTCAGGTTTCTTTTGTCCTGATGGGGGATTGCCGCCTGTGCTCTCTCGTTTTTTGTCATGACCACAGCGCGCAGATCCTGGAATTTCGCGACAGGCTTGCCCGCAGCTCCCTTGGCGGTCGCATTGGGATGGGAGTAGGAGAATCCGGTTCGATTGCATCTCCCCGGCAAATGTTCAGGCGTCGCCATAAAGGGCAGTAATTCTCCTGCGCTCCAATTGGCAGCGACGAGACGTTTCCTAAAAGTTCCCACAAACCTGTACGTGATTAAGTAAACCCACTCTAGAAGCGCAATTCTCCTGCGTCAACGATTCGTCCAAGCTTTCCCTTCGTAACCTTTTCAATCGCCGCACAGGCGCTGAAAATGAAGGCCAACCAGACTGATAGCTTTTCCGGGGGCAAAGGGATAAGCTTCGCGTCCATTGCTGGCAGCGAATTTTCCACAAATGAACTTTACCCAGATGCACGAACGGCTGCGCCTGGAACTCCTGCGCAGGATACAGCGGGGGACGCTGAGTGTCTCATTACTGGGCCGCCAGACCGGTTTTGGCCAGGCGCATCTCTCCAATTTTCTGCATTGCCGGCGCCAGCTTTCGCTGGAAGCGATGGACCGTGTTCTGGCGGCGCAACGGATGACGGTCGCGGACCTTTTGCCCGCCGCGCACCAGGCTGAATTTTGGCCTGAGTATGAGGATGGCAGCGCGGTTCCGGTGGTCTCGCACGCGGTGGCGCTTTTCGAGCCGGTGATTCGGCCCTCCGCAATCCAGTCGATGTTGCATCTGCCGGCGGCCGCGCTTCAGTCTGTCCGCACGCGCGCTTCGAACTCCCGCCGGGCCTGGCAGCGATTTGTCGCGGTGCGTGTTCCAGCTACAGATGCATTGCCGATGGAGCCGCTTGTGATGCCAGACGCGATCGTTCTCATCGACAGGCACTACAACTCGCTGCTGGCGTACCGTCCAAACCGGCCCAATGTCTACGCAGTCCGGCTGGGCCCCCGTCTGGCGCTTCGCTACGTAGACTTTCTCTCCAATCGTCTTGTCCTGCGTCCCCACAACATTGCGTTCCCGGTCGATCTGATCGAGGTGGATCCAGGAGAACTGCCTAACGATCTGGTTTCTGGGCGCATTGCATTGATTCTGAACGAGTTATAAGGAACCCCGAAAGACATCGACCCGCCCGTCGGAAGGGCCGAAGAATGCGAGTCCGCTGATTCCGGCGTCGGCCAAGATCGTTCGAGGTTCGGTTCGTGAAAATCCGGGTCCGGTCACCCGCGCCAATTACGCTGTGTATTCCCGGAAAGAGTCCGATAGATTACTGGTCAAGGAAAAGGAGCGCACGATGTACGCCAAGAAATTCAGCGAAGGAGAACCCTTTCGCTGCGCCGGAAATGAATTTGTGATGCTTTTGCCTCGCGACGAAACCGGGGCCTGCGAAGTGGTGCTGCAAATGGTACGTCCCGGAGGCTTCACTCCGAAGAACAGCCACGAAACCTTCATGCAGGTCTACCTGATCTGGAGCGGCGAGGCGAAGATTTTTGTTGGATCTGGGTGGAAGCATTTGCAGGCGCCGGCCATTGCCTTCGTTCCTCCGCGGACAGAACACTGGGTGGAGAACCTATTGCCTGATCGTGAGCTGCATTACATCTACATCAGCATCTGGCCGAATGGCATTCCGCCGGAAGAGTTCGAGGGTGGCTGGAAACATGTCTACGCCAGGATCATCGACAGTTATGCCAGCCGAGGATATCCGGTGGACGTACCAAAGTAAAAGAGGAATCTCGCAATGCCAGTGGAGCCCGGACTCGGCATCGAGATCGACTTCGATCTGCTGGGCAATCACCTGATCGGACGGGTGTCGCGAAGCGCGATTGAATCGCGACGCGTGAACCGCTGAGACAACCGAACAAAACCGGCTCGCCATCAGATGGATGGAGGAGATGCGATGGCTACCAAATCGAAGCGCAAGTATTCGCCGGCTGCGGGCAAGAGCGTAGAGACAGAAATGAAAGCGATGAAACAAGGGAAGCTGAAGAGCGGCCGCAGCGGGAAAAAAGTGACAAGCAGAAAGCAGGCGATCGCGATCGGGCTCTCGGAGGCGCGAAAGGCGGGGAAGAAGGTTCCGGCCAAGAAAGGCTGAGCTCACACGCGGATCGCGCAGGCCGGACTTGATCTAGAGTCTGGCAACAGCTCTAATCGTCGTGCGTTGTAGAGGGATTCTCAAAGCAGGTATAGCGTGACACGAAGTTCAGGTGCACGTTGCCCGTAGGACCGTTGCGCTGCTTGGAGATGATGATCTCAGCATCGGCCTTCTCAGCCGCAGTTTGACTGTCGTCGCGGTTGTAGTAGCTTTCGCGGTGAATGAAGACCACGACGTCGGCGTCCTGCTCAATAGAACCCGATTCGCGAAGGTCGCTCAAGAACGGGCGCTTGTCTTCGCCGCGCTTTTCGCTGGCGCGCGAGAGCTGCGAAAGTGCGACAACCGGAACATGCAGTTCCTTGGCCATCGCTTTCAGGCCACGGGAGATGGCGGAAACTTCCTGCGTGCGATTCTCAAAGCCCTTGCGACCGGCGGCCGGCAGCGCGGCCGACATCAGTTGCAAATAGTCGACCATGACAAGATCGAGACCGCCGGCGTTTTGTTTTAGACGGCGTGCCTTGGCGCGCATTTCAGCCAGCGTAATGCTTGCCGAATCGTCTATGAAGATCTTCGAATCAACCAATTGACTGAGCGCCCCCTGCAACTTGCTGCGGTCCTCACGGAAGATGTCGCCGGTTTGCAGCTTGCGCTGATCGACGCGAGCCTGCGAGGCCAGCATGCGGCGAAGCAGCGACTCCTTGCTCATTTCAAGGCTGAAGACGGCGACCACCGCGTTCTGCTGCAAGGCGGCATTCTGCGCGATGTTGATGGCCAGCGCGGTTTTGCCCATGGATGGGCGTGCCGCAATGATAATCAGTTCGCCTTTCTGCAGGCCGCTGGTCATGTCATCGAGATCGTAGAATCCCGTGGCGAGCCCGGTAACTTTGTGATGGCCCTGGTTGTACAGATTGTCGATGCTGCCAAAGGAATCGCGAACGATGATGTCGAGCGGCTGCAGACCTTGCGTGAGGCCTGTCTCGCTCACTTCGAGGAGTTGCGACTCGGTCGAGTCGAGAACGCCGATGGCATCTTCGCTCTGGTCGGCGGCGCGGGCGATGGCTGCCGAGCAAATGCCCATCAGCCGGCGCAGCAGGCTTTTGTCTTTGACGATGCGGATGTAGTCTTCAATCACCGGCCGGCGGGGCAATCCCTCCGTAAGGGAAGCCAGATAAGCGACTCCACCTACTGCCTCAATCTCCTTGAAACGAGCCATTTCGTTGGAAAGAGTGACAATGTCGACGGCGCGGCCCGTGTCAATCAACTCGCTCATTCGCAGATAGATTCGGCGATGCGAGTCGAGCGAGAAGTCGTCGGATTTGAGGACTTCGGCAGCCTCGGCGTGGGAGGTGTTATCAAGCAGGATCGCGCCGAGGATCGTCTTCTCCGCGTCGATATTCGCGGGTAGCCCGGCATCGAGGGCGAGGTTGGGGAGGGTTGCCATCTGAAGAAGAGTGTAGGACAAAATAGACCCGCGGCGCAGCTTGTGGAGAAGACTGCCGGGAGTTGAAAACAAGGAAAACTAGACGAGACTGAGGGGTCTTGCGCACCTTCGGTCACGACCAAACGTGCTAACCCAAATTTCTTCAGGCTTGAGGCCGAATCTCGTATTCCAGCTTTTTTGTGGCGCGCAACTCGACGATCGATAGAGTCTTGCCCGGCACAGGACCTTCCGCAGGCGCGCAACCCGCTTCGGGGTCGGCGCACGGAGCCTGCTCACCGGATGTCCGAACCGGCGCAGGATGCATCGCATACTCCGCCGGCGAGAACACGGTTCCGGCGTCAAAGACGGGAATGCGCTCGACAATTTCGCCGTCGCCCTCAATGCTGACGCGGATGCGATCGTCGGCGAAGGTAACCTGCTTATGTCCACCACCCGGGAGCGGATAGCTGACTTGAGTGTTGTCTGCGCTGTACTGTGCATCGAAGCCAATGCCTTCGACCGGCAGGTCAGCGCCGGCAAATGTGCCCCACGCCGTCTCAGTGCCGTTGGTCTGCGATTGCAGCAGGGCGCCATTCAACGGCGTCCAGACAAAGGTGAGCCCAAGGCGCTGCTGCTTTGTAATCGTCTTGGGCGCCGAGGCGAAGGCAGCGTAGTAGTGCGGACGGCGCACGTAGGTAAACACGATGGGCTCGCGCGTGTCCTTCATCTGCTCAATAAAAGTATCTTCATTCAGCGGCCGCAGCAGCTTGCGCGCCTCGGCCATTTGTTCGGCGGTAGGATGCCAGTCGTAGTGCGCGCGCTGCAGAAAGCTATACGGCGAGAGCGCGCTGAATTCGCCTACCCTCAAGGGATCCGCCTTCGGCCAGTCCTTGTTGAGCTTTTCGCGGGCGGCTTTGATTTGCTCCGCGCGGCGGTCGGGCGGGGTTGCAAAGGCGCGCATGATGATGCATTTGTCGGCGAGCGGTGTATCGACAGCCGGGAAGATGGAATGTTGCTGGCGGGATTCGATGCCGCGGTTCGCAACCCAGAACGGCTGGTTCGGCTCGGGCATGACGTTAAAGGAAAGCCACTTGCCAAACCGCTCCTCCTCGGCGAGCAGGATGTCGCCGAGATGCGTGCCCCGCCAATAGCTGTAGGCCATCTGGAGATTCTCGCGGTGCGTATTCAGCGTGTACCCGAGATCGGGACCGTTGGCCTCGTACATATAGCCGCAGGAGCTTTGCAGATCGGTTGGGCTGGCTTCAACCTGTTCTTTCAAGCGCGCCAGAAGAGTGGCGTCAGGATACAGGCTGAGGAACGCCGCGCCGCCGGCAAAGATATTGGTGAACTGGTTTGAGTAGCTTTTGCCGTGGCTCATCAGATCGGGATCGTAGAGCGTGGCATGCATCGCCTTGCGGCAGCAATCGATGGCACGGCTGTGCAACGCGGGCGTGATGGGCGGGCCGGTTTTGAGCAGGCGCAGCGCTTCAGAGATGAATTTGACAGCGAATGCCGTGGCCGCAAGGTTCCACTGTTGCGGCCCGTATTCGCTGAGCTTGCCGTCGCTCGACTGGAGCTTGCACCAATACTCAAGAGCCAGTTCCAACCGCGCGCGCAGCGCTTGGTTTGCATAGTACTGGTTCCACTTGCGCGGGCTCGCGTAAAACCAGGCCAGCGTGAGAATGCTTTCCATGATGCGCGCGTTATAAGGATGGAGCTGGCCGGTGCCGCGCCAAACCGAGATGTTGATAAAGCCGCGATCGGGTCCATCGGTTTCGATGCTGTTGGCGATGCGCGCCAGATAAGTGATGTTGTAGGGCATGTCGAGTTCAGCATCGGAAAAATCGGACGGCTTGATCTTCGACGCATCAAGGGGCGGCACCAACGGAACCGCGGCGGCATCGGCAGCCGCTTTCATGACGGGAGAGAAGATCAGCGGCGCAGCAGCTGCGCTCAAAAGGAAATCTCTGCGGTTCATCTTCGATCTGACCTCGTGGACATGACTACGTATTCAAACAAACACCCTACGAATCCTTGTGAAGACTGTCAAGATAAGGGCGAAACTGGCCAGCTACATGCCTTACTCGATGCCGTACCCTTCACCGAGAAGAACCCGTTCACTTGCGATCACTCATTGCCGCGTTCAATCCATTAAAGATCGTGTCGAAGTTGCCATTCTCGGCGGCAAAACGCAGGCGCTTCACGTTCTCGACACATATCTCTGGCGGTGTGGGCTGGGTTTTGAGAATCTCCATGACCTCAGCGATGAACTTATCGAGCGGCATGGCGCGCGGATCGTCGGCGCCGTCCATCAAGTCCGTGGCGACATAAGGAGGAATCAGTTCCAGGACTTCAATATTGGTGTTGCGAAGCTGGTAGCGAAGCGAAAGCGTGTAGGAATGGAGAGCAGCCTTGGTGGCGCAGTAAGTAGGGGTAAGTGCGAGGGGTAGAAACGCAAGCCCCGATGAGACATTCATGATGGTGGCGCGGGTCTGCTTTTGAAGATGAGGCAAGAGGGCCGCGCTAAGGCGGATGGGGCCGAGGAGGTTGGTAGCAACGATTGCCTCGGAGTCGGCCAGATCAGATTGCTGCGCGAGAAGCTTTTCCGCACGCATAATGCCCGCATTGTTGATGAGTATGTTCAGCGTGGGGAACTCTGACGTGGCCCTGGCCGCTAATGCGCGAATGCTGGCAGCATCCTGCATGTCGACAGTAAGTGATTTCATACCAGGGTTCACTCGGGTGGTTTCGTCGAGTGCCTGTCTGCGGCGCCCCGAAATGATGACCTGATTGCCGAGGGCGTGAAGGGATTCGGCAAGTCCGCGACCAATGCCCGAGCCGCCGCCAGTCATGAGAATCGTGTTGCCCGTCAGGTTCATGAGTTGTACCTCTCCACACGAATGATAGCGGGAAGCGGTAAACCGTGAGTAAAAGGGCCGCACCTGCTGCCGGTGAAGATCGAACCGGGCAAGTTGCCGGGTTGTGACCATTCGAAGCACAACGACGGGAGCATCTGATGAGTTATTACCGTGAAGCGAACGTGAATTGAAAAACGTTGGCTTTTCGAAACTTGCCACTTCATATTCAATATGGGCCCACGAGCCCGATCAATTACCAATTTGGAACCCTTCTGCCTTGATGTGACTTGGTTCACTCGGTCTAGCAAAATGCGGGAAGCATAATGGGGCATCGATCAGAAAGCACAGCCGGTGCCGCGCATCTTTGTTATCGATGTCGACTCATTTTGATTGGCGAACTGCCGAAATGAGTCGAAGAAGGGTGTCAAAGTGCAAACCCAAGGATTCGACAATACACGTCTGAAGGCTGAATCACCTTCACTGCTCTCGCCGACGATGCAGATGAGCAGTTATGCCGCCCCTTTAATTGCGGCCCACGTCGTTGACACCACCGCCGCTGATGCGGAGGCAGAGTTCCCACCTGAAGCAATTGTGAATTGGGGGGACTTGGGCAAGGGCGTTCGCTGGGCGCTCGGAATCGAAGCTGTGACCGCGCTGGTTATATTTGGCGCGTGGCAGCTTTGGCATCTATGGCAGTAAGCGCTCGACAGAGATCACAGCCATTTTGACCGATGTCAAGCCGTCTACGACGGTTCTACCTTTCGCCTCTTAATAGGGCTGCGAATGTTTCCGCTCCGATCGCCGCAGCCTATCCTCAAATGATGCGAAGCCTGTGACCACTTCGTGGTGTGCCTATACCACAATCGAAGAAGTGATGTTGTGAACGGCTTGCCGCCCAATCTGAGAAGATAAGGTAATCAATGCCTTCAAGGCATTCCCGCAGATAGGATCGAACGCCCAAGTGAAACCCGTAATGCGCCGCGTCGCGCTGATCTACAACCCGGCCTCAGGACAAATCTCCGCGCGACGAGCTGCGGCCATTGAGGAAGCTTTGGCAGTTTTCCGCGAGGCGGGTGTTGAGGCCGAGGCTCTGGTCACCAGGGAGCCCGGCGACGCCACCGCCTGCGCGAGCGATGCCGTCCGACAGGGGTACGATGCGATCCTGGGCTGTGGGGGCGACGGCACCGTACACGAGATTGTGCAGAGCCTCGTGGGTACAAATGTTGCTCTCGGTGTGGTTCCGCTCGGCACAGCCAATGCGCTTGCCTCAAATTTGAAATTGCTGGGGTCGCCGGCAAAGGTGGCGCGGATTCTGCTCAACGCCACGCCCGTGCGCGTTCCCGTGGGGCTCATCCACTTCCAGGACAGCGCGGGGAACCCGGGCGTGCGTTACTTCATCGTCGCCGCGGGTGTTGGTGCCGACGCACTACTGATGTCGCGGCTGGACGCGCGGTTGAAGCGGCGGCTCGGATACATCGTTTACCTGCTCGAAGCCTTTCGTATCTGGGCTACCGATCCATTCCCGCTCTTCCAGGCGGCTATGACGGCGAATGGAAACGGCACCGCGCACGTTGCGGAGGTCTCGCAGCTTTTGGCGGTTCGTGTACGCTCGTTCGGCGGCGTTCTGCGCGAACTCGCTCCGGGGGCAACACTCTACAACGGCAACCTGAATTTGCTGGCATTTGCCACGCGCAGCCGTCTGCGCTATCTGAGATTTCTGCTTGCGGTGGTTGCCGGGCGTCACACTTTTGCCAACAACATTGAACTGTTTGAGGCCTCTTCAGTCGAGTGCCACGCGCGAAACGGCTCTGCCTCGAAAATCTTCGTTGAAGCGGACGGTGAGGTGCTGGGCTCGTTGCCTGTGAAGCTCGAGGTCGTTCCCGATGCGCTGTCGTTGCTGATTCCGCCGAATGTGCAGCCGTAAGGCGAAGCACTCTCGTTTTGTTCAAACGTGCCTGGCCTCATTCTTCGTACAAATAGCCTTTTGCCAGGCGCACGAAGCTTTCGAGATCCTTCGCCATCCAAGCTTCACTCCGATCGAGCTCCCGCGCCAGAAGATCGGCAACCGTGGGCGCAGATTCAATGGCTGCACGCGCATCCAGAAAGAGCGCGCGAGTGCGCCGGGCGAGCACATCCTCGACCGTGCGCGCCATCTCGTGGCGCACTGCCCACACCACCTCGCGCAGCCGGAAAGGCAGGCGGGGATGAAGCAAAGCATCGAGGCTCGGATCCTCATTGGAGAGCGCCTGAACGGCGGACAGGTCCGATCCGTAAACGCATTCCCATTCCGAATTGGCACTCGTTGATTGGCCAGTCCAGCCGTGCAATTTGAGTTCCAGGGTCCGCGATGGAACTTTCGGAAGCGCGGCCACCTCCGCTGCGTGATCGATGGTGTCCTGCCCCATGCGGCGATAGGTGGTCCACTTGCCGCCGGTCACGGTGA
>CAZKJB010000063.1:0-15140 GCA_964552975.1 uncultured Occallatibacter sp.
TGGCTTGCACGAAAAACGTTTGCAGATTGGCAGCTCTCAGGAATTCTCGTAGCACAATCTGGAACTCCGGAGACAATCATCGACAACAATGCGGGCGCGGTGTACGGCACGCTCGCGCAAGAGCATCGAGCACAGAATTCAGGGGCGCCCGTTTATACGTCCGGATCCCTCTTCTCAAGAGTGATCAACGGGTATTTGAGTCCGGCTGCATTCACGTCTGCTCCTGAAGCACCCTTTGGAAATAGCGCGGCCGACACCGGTTTCGGCAACAGCGCCGTTGGCATGGTGCGCGGCCCGGGTCAGCGCAATCTCGACATGGCATTCGAGCGGCAGTTCGCTATTGAGGGCGGAAACAGCTTTCATCTGCGTGCTGAGTTCTTCAATCTGACGAACACACCGAATTTCGCAAATCCGAATCGCACAGCGAGTGCCGGGTCTGCATTCGGAACGATATCTTCCACATCGAACAACCCGCGCATTATTCAGCTTGCTCTGAAGTTCGCTTTCTAATGCAGCGTTGTCATTGCAGAACCCGGAGGAAGCCGATTGAGAGCAGGGAGTGCGGCATGTCGATAACCGAGAAGCTCGAATCTGCGCGCTGTGGGGTCGTGTCCAAAGTTGGATTCGACCCATATCTCTATCACGCTGAGATGCCGCTCGCGGCTGTTTATTATCCGCTCGGATTTCCTTTGGAACTGGCTACAAATTCGAAAGATGTCTTGGATGCGGCCAGCGAGAGTTGGGGATTCTTCCGGCCGCAATTTGACACTCCGCCATTGCGGCTCAACATTGGCGTGCTGGAGGACGAGTCAACCGCTTGCCCGAGTGCCCCGGTTCCCAGATCCCAGCTTGGACTTATGGTGCAGGTGGCGGATCGCAGTAACTTTTACGTGAGTGATTTTTCTCATGGATTTATGTTCGGCTGGATCGGCACTGCCGCTCGTTCGCACAAAGGCTACCTGCGCTACCACTTTCTTGAGTCCGCGGCGCTCTTTCAAATTGCGAATCGGTTCACCGTGGCGATACACGCAGGCTGCGTAGCGCTCGATGGCCAAGGCGTTCTTCTCTGCGGCGAATCAGGCGCCGGCAAGTCCTCTCTATCCTTCGCCTGCGCGCGCGCCGGATGGACCTATATAACAGATGATGGCAGCTTCCTGCTGCGGGGGCGGGACGACCGGCTGGTAACCGGCAATTGTCACATCGTCCGTTTTCGTCCATCAGCCTCAGAGTTATTTTATGAAGCGGTAGGTCAACCTATTTCTCCGCATGCTTCGGGCAAGCCGTCAATCGAGATTCAAACATCCGAGATTGGCGGGATCGCTGGAGCGCCATCAACCAACATTAGCTACCTGGTTTTCTTGAATCGCTCGAATGCAATCAACCAGGAACTCATTCGTTACCCGAAAGAATCGGCTCGCCGATATGTGCAGAAACACCTAAGTGACTTGGAAGAGTTACGCGATCGACAGATCACGTTGGTGGAGAATCTTCTAGAGGTCGAGTGTGTTGAATTGCGCTATCACGACCTGAACTGGGCAATCGAGCGGCTTGAGCATCTCGTAAGAGAGAAAATTTAGTGCCAGGGATACTACCCAATGAGATTTCGCCGCGTCTTGCCCGATTTTCGGCCGCTCCCAAGTTGTGGTGTTGGATCACGGGAAAAGACTTTGGGCGGGAGTTTTGGATATTCTTCGTCGCGGCTCTTTGCTATGAATTTGGCGTAGCAATGTTCCTCTTTCTCTACAACTTATTTCTGCTCGACATCGGATTCAATGAACGGCAACTGGGGCTCATCGCAGGTGCTATGACATTTGGCGGAGTTGTTGGCACGATCCCGACGGGGTTGCTGGCGCAGCGCGCCGGCCTGCGCCGGGTATTGCTGGGCGGCTTTCTGCTGACACCTCTGGTGCTGGTGGCGCGCGCGCTGGCCACCGGAGAGCAAGTTCAGATTGCCTTGGCATTCCTCACCGGCCTTTGTATCTGTTTCTGGGCTGTTTGCTTTTCTCCTTCAGTCGCGAAGCTAACTACGGGGAAGAATCGGACATTTGCTTTCAGCCTCCTTCTCTCGGTCGGAATCGGCGTGAGCGGAATCGCAGGTCTGGTTGGAGGGTTTCTTCCCGGATGGTTCCTCGCAGGCAGTCCCTCCATGCAGCCGGCAAATGCCAAGCGGGTTGTACTGCTGCTGTGTTGCGCGGTGGTGGCGCTTGGAACGCTGCCTGTAACTCGGCTCAAGCTGCAAGCCGAGCTGGAAACGCAAAAACGCTTGTGGAGTTTTGATCCATTCTTGTTCCGCTTTTTGCCTGCGATGGCGCTATGGAGCCTTGCAGCCGCCTCCTTCACTCCTTTTGCAACTGCATTCCTCTCGCGGCATGTGCATGTTTCTTTGCCGAACATTGGCATCATTCACCTGGCATCGCAACTGGCCCAGATCTTGGCAATTCTGATGGCGCCCAAAGTTTTCCGGCGATGCGGGCTGGTCATCGGGATCATATACACTCAAGTCGCCACCGCGATTGCTATCGCAGGCCTGGCGGCGGCGCAAAGCTTACCGACCGTTGTTGTTTTCTTTCTGAGTTTCACGGCATTCCACTGGATGGGCGGCCCAGGAATTTATAGCCTGCTGATGAACCAAGTGGCGGAGGAAAAAAGAAGCAATGCATCGGCAGTCACTTGTTTGATCACGTCGCTATGCCAGGCTCTCGCATCCGCTGTCTCCGGTGCCGCATATCTACAATTCGGCTATCCCGCAGTTCTTTTCATCATTTCCGGTATGACGCTGTTTGCTGCGCTCCTGTTTTGGGCTTTGATGCGCGATAGCAGTATCTCCGTCGCCGAGGTCCGCGTCTCCGCAGAATATTGACCCTTGGCGATCGCGTCGCGTTGGCAATGACAAGGAAGTGACAAACAGTCTGCAGCCCCCTGACAACTTCGATGGTGGATCGATTCTATCGTTCGATCCATGCGACGTTTTCTCCTTAGTCAGACACTTCGCTTAGTGCTCGCGTGCGCGTTCACGTCGGTTAGTTTTTTGTCGATGGCGCGGCCTGCCGCAAGCCAGGACACTCCGATCATTAGCGGAGGAGTTGCCTACCTGGGCGGCACAACCAAGGGCACAACAGTGTATACACCAACATTCATGCCCGTGATTGCCCTGCCTATCACCGACCACTTTCTCTTTGAATCGCGCAGCTCGCTCGTTGAGGCGATCACCCCGGGAACGAACGGGAAGTCGGAGCGAACGAAGCTCAATAGGAACATCATTTATCTGCAAATGGACTACGTTGCCAATCGCCATATGACGTTTGTCGCCGGTAAATTTTTGACCCCCTTCAACACCTATAACGAACGACTGGCCATTATCTGGATCAACAACTTTCAGCTAGCGCCGTTAAGTTTTCCCATCGGCAACATTGGCACCGCTGGAACTGGAGGTGAGATCCGGGGTTCGGTGTTCAGTAACGACAAAGTGAATATCGATTACACCGCCTTTGTTTCTGCGAACGTGACCGCGCCACAATTTGTTTCCTCTCGCGCAGCCGGCGGCCGCTTCGAAGCCTATTTCCCTTCGAGCAGATTTGAGATTGGTACTTCGTACGATCACATGTTTGAGGGAGCACACCGAGATGCAAGTGGCTTTCACGTCTGGTGGCAGCCTAATGGCGGCCCGTTCTACTTTCGGTCAGAGTACAGCCATAGCACTCACTCACAAGGCTACTGGTTCGAAACAAGCTATCGCCTGTCGCAACTGGGAGGCCAGGACAGCGAAATTGGGCGCCTGCAGCCGGTCTTCAGGATGCAGCAGACGTTTCGCAGCAGCCCAGACGCGACGGACGGGCTTCCTTCGGCCAATACCCAGATGGCCGACTTTGGGCTCGACTACTTTCTTCCGCATGAAGTGCGCATCAATACGAGTTACTCGAGAGAATTCTCATCAACAGGAAACGGGAATGTTTGGAAGACTGGCGTAATCTACCGATTCCTCTTTCCGACATGGCGAGGTAAATAATGAAAGCAAAGATGCTATTGATAGCAGGGTTGCTTCAGATCGGCTGCCTGATCATGTTGGCTCAGGCGCCCGGATCGACCGAGCAAACAAAGGCTGAAGACAAGTCGACTCAGCAGTCGACGCCCGCCGGAACCCAAAACGCGCAGCAAGCTCGGGGCGAAAAGACATTCCAGCAGAACTGCAGCCGTTGTCACAATGCCCCGACAGAGTTGCCAACACGGTCGACAGGGACCGTATTGCTCCACATGCGCGTGAGAGCCTCGCTCAGCGCCGCCGATGAGCGCGACATCCTGCACTATCTCGCTCCGTAGCGAGGATTTGTGCCTCTTACAAAGGAATGACAATCTCCGTAACGCCTTATGACAACTTACAAAGTTGAGGCTCATAAGTTGAATACGAGTGAGAACATCTCCGTCGCGAGGTACCCGAATGAGACTTCGAATCTTATCCAACCTGGCTATCGGAACCGTAGTGCTCGGCCTCTCGATTGCTGATTCACATCTCGCGCCGGCAGATACGGCACCGAGACGAATCGAGGTTCTGGCAAGACGCTTTGAATTTGTCCCGAACCAAATCACGGTAAAGAAAGGCGAACCCGTGATCCTCGTCTTGCGGAGTGAGGACGTCACCCATGGGATCAAGTTCAGAGAGCTCAATCTCGACACCGAGATACATAAGGGCCATCCAAGCGAGCTTTCATTTACTCCGATGGTGGCGGGAGACTTCGTTGGCCACTGCTCGCGCTTCTGTGGCTCAGGCCATGGATCCATGCTTTTGACGCTACACGTAAGGGAGTAACTCGAATGCGCCTGGCGGCTGCTGCGTTGGTCCTGATTCTTTGCACGATGCTCCAGGGATGCAAAGCAACGCCGCCGGGAAAGATGGAAAAGGCCATGATCACAAAAGCGAAGCACTCACTCTTTGTCGGCTGTAAGAGAGCCCAGAATCCGATTGCATTGAACCCAGCTAGCGTGGAGGACGGCAAAGAGGCTTTCACGCATTACTGCGTAGCTTGCCATGGTCTCGACGGACAAAACACTGGCGTTCCATTTGCAGATCGCATGGCGCCTCCGGTGCCATCCCTTGCCTCGAGTGAAGTCCAATCCTACACCGATGGGCAGTTGAAGTGGGTGATCGACAACGGCATCTGGCCATCTGGAATGCCGGCATCGAAGGGCATTCTAAGCGATGAAGAACAGTGGGACATCGTTATCTTCATTCGGCATCTTCCGCCGGCGGGTAGTCTCGGCGAGCCGTCAATGTATGGCAATTAGTTTTTGCGGTGAGTACGTGAGAAAAGCAATGAATCGTCAATTGGCTAAAGCGATAGTCGCCGCATTTCGCGACGGCGAAATAGAGACAATTCGCGGCGGCTTCGCGCACTTCGATGAGAGCGACTGGACGAGTACCACGGAATGGCTGCACACGAGTGGCCTTGCCTTGTACTTTCTGGCACGCGCAAAAGCGCTCGGAATCGAAGATGTAATCCCGATGAAGACTGTGCGCGGTCTTGAAGCGAACTATGAAGAGAATCGAGCCCGCACCGCGGACATGTTCAGCGAATTCGTGAGAATCAACATGGAGTTCCAGAGGGCCAAGCTATCGTACGCAAATCTGAAGGGGTTCAGCCTGGCTCCCTCGGCCTGTGCAGATTTCGCTTGCCGCTATCAGCACGACCTGGACTTTCTAGTAGCGCGGCGTGACGCGGAACGTTGCCGTCAAGCAGTAGAACGAAATGGGTACCGGCTGGCTGCGGAGTTCGGTGACACCTTGGAATTTCGCTCTGGCCCGGCAGAAGTTTTATCAATGCGCGATTTATACAAGGCGAAGACGCAGCGTAGTCTCGAAGTGCACCTAATCTCGGAGGCAGAGCAGAACGAGACGGTGCGAAGCGGCAATCGGCTCTCACGGCTTCAACTGCAGCTATGGAATGACTTCGAATTTCCTGCGCTCTCAGAGTGCGACAAGCTCATCGCCCAAGCCCTGCATCTTTTCAAGCACTTTCAAACCGAATGGACAAGGACCGCCTGGATGCTTGAATACGCCACGGCAATCCGATCGCATCGGAGAGATGTTTCGTTCTGGCAAGATGTCGTCACGGCGGTCGCGAACGCTCCGGAAACTCGCACTGGCATCGGATTGGCGACATTGATCACCAATCGAGCATTTGGCGCCCAACCTCCGGACGACTTCGTCTCGTGCACGGTAGACGTTTTGCCGAGACAGGTTCGTCTATGGGCAAATCGCTACCAGGCCGATCTTGTGTTCGTTGAGCGTCCCGGCTCCAAGCTCTACCTGCTGTTGAAGGATGCGTTATTACAGGACCAGCCGGACTGGCAGGTCCAGAAACTCAGAAAGCTTTTCCCGATGCGTTTGCCACCACAGGAAACCAGGGCGTCGCAGAATGATGGGATCTGGCTCCGGGCGAAGCTGTTTGACGCGCGGATTCGCTTTATTTGGTCGCGATTGCACTTTCACGTGACGGCGGGTCTTCATTACTGGATCGAGGCCGCCCGATGGAAGAGAGTTGTTGCAGACCTGCATTCTTGAGCGCACTGCCTGCTCTTAGATCTACAACGCGCAAACAAACGCGCCGCGATCACTGCATGGATGGGAAGGTCACGAATACCTAAGTGACAGGGCGAAGCTTCAAATCGGCTTTACCAGTGGTCGGTAAATGGGCGCAGATGGAAGCAAAGGTTTCGACGATGAACGATTCCATGCAATTTCAGCATTGGTATGCAGTCCATACCCGGTCGCGCCACGAGAAGGCTATAGCCGCGCGTCTAACTACGCAGGCTGCAGATGTATTTCTGCCTTTGCATCGCAGTCGTCACACATGGAACAACGGCGTCCACGCCGAAGTGGACCTGCCCCTATTCCCTTGCTACATTTTCGTCAAGATCGGGCAGCAGGATCGCAGACGTCTTTTACAGACGCCGGGAGTCATCGGCCTAGCTGCGTCGTCAGCGCAGCCCACCGCCATCCCGAACGATGAAATTGCAATGCTTCGCATAGTAACGGCTCAATTCGCGGCAGAGCCTCATCCATATCTGAGATGTGGCGACCGGGTTCGCATCATAAATGGATCCTTATCTGGATTCGAAGGAATTCTTATGCGACGCAAGCAGGAGTACCGCGTCGTGCTTTCGATCGAGGCCATTTCGCGTTCGGTCGCCGTTGAGGTAAGTGAGTTTGACATCGAGTCAACCGAAGCTTTGAAATGAAACGCGCGACTACAGCAATACGCCAATTGCCAGGCAACGCCACCAATCTTCGCATGAGCTTTAGGAGACATGCACGGAGCTTCGCCATCCTCTGGTGTTTGCTCCAACTTGGACTCCTTGCATTTTCGCAAGACGCGCATTCGCCGGCGGGGTTGCTTGCTGACACCGAGAATCAAAGCAGCGGAATCAACACCCGCGACGCGAACCCTTCCGATGTAGACTCTTCCCAAGACAACGCACAGCAGCGCAACACCAATGATGAATACAGCGCGGATACCGGTTCAACGGTACTTACTGCAAATCAGATCATTTCCATCTTGCATGCAAAGCCCGAAACCATCGTCGACGTAAAGCATGTCATGACGGAGTTCTTCCTGAAGCAAGGAATTGGTGTTCAGGAGAATTCCATCACCGATGAGATGCTCTTCAGTAACATCGCCACGAACGCGGCATTGCGGCAGACGATTTCTGTCTGGTTGCGCGCTCGAGGATACGCTTCCGATGAAGATTTCGACAAATCAATTGAACCGACAGATGACGACGCGATTCAGCCGCTGTCGAGCGACAAAAATGCTGAGCCCGGTAACGACATCACTGAGAAGTCGAGCATGCTGGCATCGGAACTCCGCGACTTGCCGGAAGATAGCGAGTTGTTGCCGCAGGAGCAATCTGCCAGCGATCTCGACGAAAAGCGGACGAGGACTACTGAGTTGCCGGAGAGTAAACAGCAAGCGGCCCTCGAAGAAGCACGCAATGGAGATCGCGAGACGTTAAAGCCTTCCAAAACGAAACGCACGCCTGCGGCCACCGAGGCTCCGAAGCCAGCCAATATAGACAAAATTGAGGTCCTGCATCAATCCGCACCCTACAATCTTCAGTCTCTCCGTGATCTATACACGCAGGTTCCGGAACAAACCAATGCAGTTAAACGCTTTGGTGCTGATGTTTTTCTGACTCGCGGAATGGCGACGAGGGAGATGCCCATCGATCTACCCATTGGCCCCGACTATGTTCTGGGGCCAGGAGACGGCCTGACCATTGCAATTTGGGGTGGTGTTTCGCTCTCTTTGAATCGCGTGATCGACAGCGAGGGCAAAGTGTTGCTTCCTGAGGCCGGATCGATCGTTGTTGCAGGGCTAACTCTCGACCGCGCTCAGACGTTGGTGCAAGGTATTCTCGGATCGCAGTTCCGAGATGCTCACATTTCCATATCGGTCGCTCGCCTGCGCACTGTTCGTGTGTATGTTGTTGGCGATGTGCAACGTCCCGGTGCCTATGACATAAGTTCATTGTCAACACCATTGAATGCGCTTTACGCAGCGGGGGGCCTTACAAGCGTCGGCTCCCTCAGGACAGTGCGCCACCTTCGCGGGGGAAAGGTAATCGGGGAAGTCGACCTTTATGACTTTCTGCTGCATGGCGTTCGCGGAGATGATGAGCGGCTCGAAGCGGGCGACACCATACTGGTGCCCGCTGCCGGCCCGCAAGTTGAAGTTTCAGGCATGGTGAAGCGGCCGGCAATCTATGAATTCAAGGGCACGGCGAACCTGTCAAATGTGCTCGACGAAGCTGGCGGCCTGCGGATCGCGGCCTCACTCGCCCACATTCGCGTCGAGCGCATCGAAGCCGATGGGCATCGCTCGACTTTGAACGTTGGCCTTCCGCAGGACGGAGCGCTCGACGCGACGCGGAAGCAAATGGATGCCTTCGCGATAAAGGACGGCGATCGAGTTATTGTCGCGCCCATTCTGCCGTATAGCGAGAGGGCAATTTACATGGCTGGGCACGTTGCGAGACCTGGAAAGCTGCCCTACCACGACGCAATGAAACTCAGTGAAGCAATTCGCTCCTATCAGGATTTGCTACCTGAGCCTGCTGACCACGGCGAGATCATTCGTCTCATGCCACCCGATATGCGTCCCGAAGCGATTGACTTCAGCGTCACCGACGTCCTGGCCGGAAACTCCTCGATCCTGCTTGAACCGTTCGACACAATTCGCGTTCGGGGCCGTTACGAAGACGATGCTCCGAAGGTGACCATACGCGGGGAAGTTTTGCAGCCGGGAGCATACGCACTTACCGAGGGGATGACGGCCGCTCAGTTAGTGCGCATCGCAGGAGGCTTCAAGCGCAGCGCTCTGCTGGATGCCGCCGACCTGGCAAGTTATGAGATCGAGGACGGCAAGCGGGTGATAAGTCGCCGGACCAATGTCGCCATCGGCCAGGCTGTGAATAGCCGAGACGTGAATGCAGATGTCGTCTTGAGACCTGGCGACGTGCTTACCGTTCATCAGATTTCTGGCTGGAACGACATTGGCGCTTCAGTGGCGCTGGTTGGCGAAGTCACTTACCCCGGAACTTATGGACTACAGGAAGGCGAGAGACTAAGTTCCGTGATCCAGCGCGCCGGTGGATTTCGGTCGACGGCTTATCCCGATGGCGCAGTCCTGGTCCGCAAACAGGTGAGAGATCTCGAGGAAAAGAGCCGGGCCGAGCTGCTTCGGCAGATCGAATCAACATCAGTTGGCGGCAGGCTTGGGCAAAGCGTCACCGGCAACGATGACAGCGCAACTCTACAGCTTCTCGTGCAACAACAAGAGCAGGTCGTGCAGCGCCTCCGCGCTCAGCCGGCAGTTGGCCGCTTGGTGATTAAGATCGGCAGCGACATTGCGAGCTGGGCGAACACTTCGGCAGATATCGAACTCCGCAGCGGAGACGTGCTCACCATCCCTAAGCGGCCTGGCTTCGTACTGATCAGCGGCCAGGTCTACAACGCTTCTGCCATTACGTATGAGCCCGGAAAAGAGGCGGCCTGGTACCTTCGGCAAGCTGGCGGCGCCACTGAACTCGCGAACAGCAAGGAAATATTCGTAGTCCGCGCCAACGGAATGGTGGTCGGCAGACGGTCCGATGAGTGGTACCGGCAGCAGGTTCTCTCCACTCGGCTCGAACCAGGAGATGTCGTCGTTGTGCCACAAAAGATTGTTGGTGGCTCAGTCTTTTGGCGGAACATGCTGGCAACAGCGCAAGTTCTCTCTTCAATTGCCTTCACTGCTGCGCTCGCGCTGCACTAACGTCAAATTATGGCAAGCATTTCATTCGCGTTCGAAGCGGCGTAAGAGGGTCACCGTTGGACGATGTGATCACAGACGAACGACTGGCGGAGAGACCGTCTCTCGCTGGAGGTGGGCCGCGCGATCATCACGACGCATGGATCTCAAATCTCGCGCTTCTTTGGGAAGGGCGACGCTTTCTGGCGCGAGTTGCGGCCGCAGCCCTCGCATTGAGTACAGTGGCCGCATTCGTTCTTCCAAAGCAATACCAATCGATGACACGCATCATGCCCCCCGAACAATCCAGTGGCGGCGCAGCAATGCTTGCGGCATTGGCTGGAAAAGAATCGCCGGTTAGTGGGTTGGCAGGGCTCGCCGGCGGCTTGATCGCCGGGCGCGGAAACGGAGCTCTCTTCATTAGCCTGTTGCGTAGCGACACCGTCAGCGGGCACCTGATCGACCGTTTCCAATTGCAGCACGTCTACCGCAAACGCTATCTCCAAGACACTGCAAAGAAGCTCGCCCGCAAGACTACCGTCTCGGAAGATTCGAAGAGTGGAGTTATTACCATCGTCGTGGAAGATACAGATCGCGGCCGGGCGCGCGATCTTGCCGCAGCCTACGTCGACGAGCTTAATGTTCTTGTCGCAAAGGTCAATACATCGTCGGCCCGGCGTGAACGGGAATTCGTTGAGCAAAGACTGCAAACGGTTCAGCGCGACCTGCAGCAGGCACAACTCGATATGAGCGAATTCTCCACCAAGAACGCCGCCATCGATATTAAGGAGCAGACTCGCGCCATGGTCGACGCCGGAGCTCATGTGCAGGCGCAATTGGTCGCAAGCGAGTCGGAGCTTGACTCGCTTGAGCAGATCTATGGCGATCAAAACGTGCGCGTGCGCGCGGCTGAGGCGCGCGTCGCAACTCTGCGCCGCGAACTCGATCGAGAAAGCAATGGCGCCGAATTCCCCTCTGTCCAACAGACCAGCGGCGAACCGCTTCCTTATCCAGCCTTGCGTCAATTGCCTGCTCTCGCCGTTCAATGGGCGAACTTATACCGGCAAGTTCGGATTCAGGAGACGGTGTTTGAACTTCTCTCTTCTCAATATGAAACTGCACGAATCGAAGAGGCCAAGTCCATTCCAACGGTAAGAGTCATCGACCCCCCGGGCTGGCCCGAGAAAAAGTCCTCGCCGCATCGACTCATCATTGTTTTGGTCTCAACAGTTTTCGCACTAGCAGCAGCTTCTCTTTTCCTGCTGGCGAAACGTTCATGGTTGGTGATGCGCGAAACCGACGCCAGAAAGGTTCTGGCGAATCAGGTCGCTGCTACTCTGAAAAGCTACCGCATTCGACTTCATACGGCGGACCGATGACCGGCCAAAGTGAGATCAGTGTTGCTATCCGGCATCGGCCTCGAGCGTGGTTGAATGGGTCGTACGCCATCGCCGACTATGTCTCTCTGCCATTGAGTCTGCTGCTCACAGTTCCATTCTTACTTCGACATATGGGCGCTGCGCAGTTTGGGGTCTGGGTTCTCGCCAGTGCGGCAGTCAACAGCGGCAATACGGCTTGCTCAGGGTTCGGAGATGCAGCGGTCAAATATGTCGCGATGTATCGAGGACGGAATGACGCCGCGGGAATTGTGTGTGTAATACGAGGCATGCTAGCCATCAACCTTGCGCTGAGTGGGCTGTTCGCCATCGCACTGTGGAGCCTCGCGCCTCTTGCCGCCGCGCGCGTCACCCAACTAGATCCTGGACTGCGGGTGATCGCGTTAAACTCCTTCCGCATTGGAAGCCTGCTGTTGCTCGTTCGCTCCGTCGACGGCGTTTTCGTGAGTACGTTGCGAGCGTTCGAGCGCTACGGTCCCGCAGTGAGAATCACCATGTGTTCCCGCATCGCCGCGCTCGTCGCTGCGATCGCCTTGGTCGCTCGCGGCCGGGGTGTTGTCGAGGTCATGTTGGCAACCCTTGCCATCGCTGTTTTGGCGGCCGTCGCGCAGGCGCTTGCTGTACGCGCAATCGCGGGAAGGATCCTGCTATTGCCTTCCCTGCATCGAGACACACTTTCGAAGATCGTGAGCTATGGCAGCTTCAGTTGGCTGCAGGCGGTCTCCTCCGCCGTCTTTAGTCAGGCGGACCGGCTCGTGATCGGCATCATTCTGGGAGCGCCTGCCGTTGCGGGCTACGCGCTCTGCGCTCAGGCAGCGCAAACGATTCACGGAGTTGTGGCTGCTGGTTTCCATGCGCTCTTCCCTCACCTAAGTTCAAGGCTTGAGACGGAGAGTCTCACGGAACTTCGAGGCACGGTATGGACCGCTTTCAAGACAAACCTTCTGCTCACATTGCTGCTCGGCGCGCCGTTCATCCTGCTTGGCCGGCCCATCCTTTCTCTGTGGATCGGGCGTGAATTCGCCCGGCAGGAGTGGCCTATTCTCTCGATTCTCAGTTGCGGCTTTGTGCTTTTTGCGCTGAATGTGACCGCTCACTACGCGCTGCTGGCTGTCGGCAAAGTCCGGGTCGTAACCTATCTGAACCTGATCTCTGGCGCAGTGATGCTGGCGATCATGCTGCTGCTCACCCCGAAATTCGGAATGATGGGGACCGCTTCTGCACGCCTTGTTTGCGGCCCAATTACTTGCCTGCTCTACATCCCGCTCTATAGGTTGTTGCACGCTGAATCAAAGAAGCGCCTAAAATTCCCCATCATCTCCGCATGGGAGAACAGCTAGTGTCAACCATTACGCCAACATTCCTGTCAAGGGAGATGAGTGACGGGAGTCCACTTTTGTTCGTGGGCACGATCGGCTTCTTTTTCGTGTTCCGCGCCTGTCTTACGTTCCTCTTCTTTCAGAGCGATCCGGCCGTGGGGAGCATCATCAGCATTTGCTTCAGTCTCGCATTGCTCTACGGAACGATTCTGTATTCCGAACAACCGCGAAGTCTCAGCCGCCAAACGATTCCGCTCACAACGCCACTTCGCTGGATCATGGCACTTCTCGCGCTCTCGCTGGCAAGTACCACATGGACCGGAGCGCAATCCGTCGTTGCCGCCCTTGCATATTGGGCGGGGATGGCTGCCGATGTACTTATCGTCCTGATGCTCCTTCGAGGCCATTGTCCGGAACGATTTGCCGTCGGGCTTATGAAAGGCGCAGTGTGGGGCGCGGTCACACTAGCTATTGTGGCGTGGTGCTCTCCTGTTACAGCGGACATGCGCCTCGGCAATATCGCGTTCCTCCACCCCAACACACTAGGTCTTGAATTCGGCCTGGCGACGCTCATCGGGCAGTATCTTTCCCCGCGCGGCGTGAAATGGAAATGGCTGACTATCGCGCTCGGAGTTACGCTGCTACGAACTTTGAGTAAGACGGCAATCATTGCGTTCGTGATCGCGGAAAGCTGGTACTTATTGCAAAACAAGGCAATGACCCGCCGCGCAAAGTTTCATGTCGGGGCCGCAACGCTCCTCGTGGTTGCAAGTCTTTGGGGAGTGTTGAGCGCTTACATCGAGATTTATGCCAATACAGGATCAGGCGATCAAATTGAGACATTGACAGGTCGAACCGTGCTTTGGGCAGTCGCGGTCTCAATGGGCATGGAGAAGCCATGGTTTGGTCATGGCATTTACTCGTTCAAAGCGCTCATCCCTGCATTCGGCGACTTCGAAGCGGTGCACGCCCACAATGAATTCTTGCAACAGTTTTTCGAGTACGGGCTAGTGGGTGTCGTGATCGTGGGAATGATTTACTGGTCATTTTTTCGCCAAGCACGGCGTGCTCCGCCGGGCGATATTCGAACGCTCTCGCTTACGCTACTTATTTTTGTTCTGGTGCGCGGTTTGACCGATACCACGAACTTTGGACTGTCTTATCCGCTCTGGCTGCTGGCTACGCTCACAGTCTGTCTTGCTCCACCAATGATCGTCGAGGCTGAGCAATGATGCCGCGAGTTTCAATCGTGACTCCGTCACTTAATCAGGGACGTTTTCTGTCAGACGCCTTGGAAAGCGTGAGACGGCAGGACTATGCCGATGTGGAGCATCTGGTTCTCGATGGCAACTCGACCGACGACACAGTCGAGTTGCTAAAGAGTCTGGACCAGAAGCCGGAATGGAAACACGTGCGCTGGCGGTCGGAGGCAGATGGCGGGCAGAGCGACGCGCTGAATCAAGGTTTCAAACTTTCCTCGGGGGACATCGTCGCATGGCTCAACTCAGACGATCGCTACCGTCCAGGTTGTTTTCGTCATGTCGCAAGTGTTTTCGCGGAAAATCCGAATGTCGATATCGTCTACGGAGACTTAGCGATCATCGATGAGGCGGGAACCGTTCAGAGGGTTCGTCGCGAAATCGACTTCGATCGCTTCATTCTTCTTTACCATCGCGTTCTCTACATACCCACGCCTTCAACTTTCTTTCGACGCCGGGTTTTCGAGGATGGAAATCAGTTGAGGCCCGATCTCCACTATGCAATGGACTACGAGTTTTTTCTGCGGCTCGCGAACGCCGGATACCGCATGAAGCACACTTCCCGTGTCCTTGCCGACTTTAGAGTGCACCCGGCGAGCAAGTCGTGCGCGATGGAGCGCCTGCAGGCAAACGAGAAACGGCAGATCATGTCGTCGGTCTCGCCGATATCCTCGGCAATTCAATCGCTTTACCTGCGTCGCGTTGCCTTCACGGGGCTGGAACTAATGGCTGGAATGTTGCGCCGGTCGCGAAAATTGTTACGTGGTTCTTATTTTTTCCAGAGCCGGCCCGAGTCTCTAGGCGAGTAGCTTCTCTCTTTCTTAGCTAACAATGCGCATCGTGGTTGCCCACAATCGATATCGATATGCCGGCGGAGAAGAT
>CAZKJB010000064.1:0-15083 GCA_964552975.1 uncultured Occallatibacter sp.
ATGAGCCCTCAGAACCGTCCGCTGACGTATAGCTACTCGGCCACGGCGGGAACTGTAACCGGCACCGGCACAACGGCGGAATACTCCTCAGCGGGTGCGCCGACGGGTGCTGTGGGCATAACTTGTAATGTCTCGGACGACAAGGGTCATACGGTGAGCTCGTCGACCAGCTTGACGATTACGGCTCCGTATGTGCCTCCGGCTCCGAAGACGCAGGCGCTGTGCTCGATCAGCTTCGCGACCGACACGAAGCGGCCGATGCGCGTGGACAACGAAGCCAAGGCTTGCCTGGATCAGGTGGCTTTGGATCTGAAGCAGCAGGCTGATGCCAAGGCCGTGGTGGTGGGTGAGGCGAATGCCGCCGAAAACACCAAGATGGCCAAGCAGCAGGCCTACCAGGCCAAGCACAAGCACGCAACGGTGGACATGTTCGCCGCGCAGCGCGCCGTGAATGCCAAGGACTACCTGGTGACGGAGCAGGGCATCGACGCTTCGCGCATCAGCGTGGCCACGGGCACGACCGACGGGCAGACGGTTGAAGACTACCTGGTGCCTGCCGGTGCGACCTTCAGCTCCGACGTCACCGGAACCACCCCGGTCGACGAGACGGCAGTGAAGCCGCAGGTGCGCAAGCCGCTGCCGGAGAGGCACCCCATGAAGAAGGCCAAGTAGGCCTCGTCTCATGGGTCGAAGAACAGTTCCGCGAATCGCTGCATCGGTGGTTCGCGGAACCTGAACCAAGACACACAACCTGTACTGATCTGAGGCTGGCCGGCACACAAGCCGGTCAGCCTCTTCGTTTTTCAGTCTCGGATTGTCTATTCTTGATAAAGAGAGATGCGTTGGAGTTTCTCCGTCTCAATGAGCAGATCAGGTTTTTTCCTCAGAGCTTTTCGCCGGATTCGGGTCCACGCTAAAGCCCTGTTCCTGTTTGTCTGGTTCTCCTGCGGCTTGGGTTTGCAGGCACAAAAGCCGTCGAATCAGGAGCTGAGCCCAAAGCCGCCGAGTCCAGATCATTCGAGTCAAGCGCCGTGGAATGTCGTAGGTCCCCCTGGGGGCGATGCACGGGCATTTGCTGCGGTTCCGGGGCAACCCGGCCGTCTGTATCTCGGTACCACCAGTAGCTGGCTCTACGAATCGGATGACGAAGGTGCAACCTGGCGGCGGCTGGCGAAGCTCGATCCTATTGACGGCTTTGTTCTCGACAGCATCGTCGTCGACTCCGCCAGCCCCTCTACGATCTATGTCGGCGCGTGGAAAGACAGTGACAGCGGCGGGTTGTGGATCAGTCATGACGCTGGCCACACATGGGCCGAGCAGCCGGCATTCAAGGGCCAGCCAATTCACGCTCTCGCACAAGCGCCCTCCGATCCGCAAATACTAGTTGCTGGAACGCTGCAAGGAGTCTTCCGGTCGACCGACGGCGGCGCTACATGGAGCGAAATCAGCCCGCCGGACAGCCGCGAGATTCACGAAATTGAGTCGCTCGCAATTGATCCCGCGAATCCCGACATCGTCTACGCGGGCACCTGGCACCTTCCATGGAAGACCACCGACGGCGGCAAGACCTGGCACAACATCAAGCAGGGCGTGATTGTTGACTCCGATGTTTTTTCCATCATCGTTGATCCAGAGCACACCCACACCGTTTACATGAGCGCCTGCAGCGGGATTTACAAAAGCGACAACGCTGGCGCGCTCTTCCGTAAAATTCAGGGCATTCCCACTGAAGCACGAAGAACTCGCGTGCTCATGCAGGACCCTGAAAACCGTCAAATCGTCTACGCCGGCACCACCGAGGGCCTCTATAAGACTCTGAATGGCGGAAAAACTTTTGAGCGCATGACAGACGCCGATGTTGTGGTCAACGGCGTCTATGTGGACCCCAGGGATTCGAACCGCGTGCTGCTTGCCACCGATCGCGGCGGCGTGCTCACCAGCAACGACGCGGGTGCCACATTCACCATGTCGAATCAAGGCATCTCCGAACGCAAGGTTGCGGCGCTGCTTGTAGACCGCAGCGATCCTATGCGCCTCTACGCCGGCGTCGTCAACGACAAAAAATACGGCGGCGTCTTTCGTTCCATCGATGGCGGCGTGCGCTGGCAGCAGCTTGGGTCCGGGCTCGACGGGCGCGACGTTTTCACGCTGGCCCAAACACCCGATGGAACAGTCGTCGCGGGAACCGGCCATGGTGTCTTCGTCTTGGAGGGATCTGGCGCCGCAGACCCACCGACTTCAAGCGATACCCCGAACGCCGCACCGTCAGCGGATGGATCGGCCTCCGCGTCGCCCCCGGCATCCACTTGGGAGCCGCGCAATCATGTCGTCAACACAATCGTGAAAACCATCACTGAGACGCACTATCACACGCGCGTCAACATTGATAAGCAGGTGCAGGCCCCCGCAATTGAGTTTGAAGGTCCGGTCAATGCGCTCGACGTCTCAGGTGACGTGTGGGTGGCCGCAGCAGGCTATGGGCTACTCACCAGTCGCGACAAGGGCGACACCTGGCAGGGCGGGCCCGTGATGGGAGTGGGAGACTACCTCTCCGTCACCACGAACGGCGAAATTTTCGCGGCCGCGCGTGCCGATAGTGTCGTGTATTCGAAGGATTCAGGCCAGTCATGGTGGCCCATGGGCCTGCCGAACATGCTCACGCGCATTCATCGCGTGGCCTTTTCGCCCGATGGCACACTATGGCTCGGCGCGCGCGAGGGCGTCTACTACACACAGGATCTCGGCAAGACCTGGATGTGGGTTCATCGCCTTCCGTTTCGCGACGTGGACGATCTGAGCTACGACGCGAACCTCAAAAAACTCTTCGTCAGCTCGCGCACCAGCGATCAGGTCTTCGCCATCGATCCCAAAACCATGACCTGGGACTGGTGGACCACCGGTTTCCAGATCGCATTAATTCGCTCGGCGGGGGACCGCCTTGTTGCGGCATCACTCGATGACGGTGTGCTTGTGGGCCCGAAGTCGTCGCCCGCCACGGCATCGCAACCTCCGGACGTCAGAGTAACCGCCAAGCAATAGTTGCGGCAATCCCTCCCCGTCGTTCTGTGTCATTCAGAGGGCTTGTGCCCGCCCCAAGTTCCTACTGCACAGTGAACGATTTCACGGCGATCGCGTTGGGGTTGCGTCCCGTCGGGAGCAGGGTGAACAGCGACTGGGTTGCGGTGCGCACCACCGCTACGTCGCCCGAACTGCGGTCTACGACGAACAGCAAATGGCCGGCAGCGGAGAAGGCCATTGCGGTCGCTCCATCTCCCACGCGAAGCGGCGGGTTCACATTCACGCGTTTGCCGTCGTCGATCGAATACACCGTCAATTCGTCCGAGCGCTGGTTGGCCACATACAGCAGCGCGTTGTCGCGCGAGACCAGGCCTCGAACGGGATCAGCGCCGATCATGTACGTGTCGCCGACCTCGTCAGTGGTGTTGTAGATCTCCGATACCGAATCCGATAGCGAGTTGGAAGCAAATAATTCGCCGCCATCGGGCTTCAGCGCCAGGTCGACGGGGCCGCGGCCTACGTCCATCAGCGTTTCCAGTCGATCGGGCTCTGGAGATTTTGCGTCCGCGCTGGCGAGTGCAATCACCATCACCTGGTGGCCTGTCGAACACGGTACGAATGCTTTGGATGAGTCAGGAAGAATCACGACGTCGGCCGCCCCCGGACAGCCATTGAAAACCGCGCGCACTCTTCGGCTGGCAACATCGATCACGCTCACGGAATTTCCGCGCAGGTTCGCCACCACCAGGCTCTTGCCATCATGAGAGATCCGCGCTGCAACGGGCTCTTCGCCGGCGCCAATCTGCTCAATCTCTCTGCGCGCTTTCAAGTCGACGAGCGAAACGGAATTGGATCCCGAATTGGCTGCGTATGCGAAACCTCCAGCCGCGTCGAGATCGATCGATACCGGCTGCTTGTGCAGCGGAATCGTAGCCACCACAGCATTGTGTTCCGCGTCGATCACCGAGATCGAACCCGCCCCGCCGGTGGCCCCGGAGTTGACCACGTAAATCTCATTCCGCGTCGGGTTTTCGGCTACAGCAACAGGGTTTCGTCCCACCGGCAGCTCGCGATCCACGCGGACGTTTATCACATCCAGAACGGTAACCGTGTCGCTGCCGCCATTCGTCACATATGCATATTCGCGGTAGTTCGGCGCATATTGCGGAAAATCGTGGGACCGGCATCCGCCGAGAGACAGTAACAGAAAGCAAGCAGCAGAGAAGCGAATCAGGCCTTTAATCCCTGGCTCCTGACCGCTCATCTCCGTTGCAGGTTCACTTTCCACTGTCGCCTGATCCTTAATCCATGTTGTGACCTGCGTTGTGATTCCTCGACCGCGCGCTTATTTCGCTCCCGCAATAGCACCAACTGAAGCGCCGCGCGCCAGATGGCGGCCAACGATGGGCGCAAGCTGCTCCATCTGCTCCATCATGCTCGCGAACTGCGCCGGAAAAATCGACTGCGGCCCATCGGAGAGCGCCTTCTCGGGATGATCGTGAACTTCCACCATGATGCCGTCTGCGCCTCCTGCCACTGCCGCTCTGGCCATGGGCAGCACGCTATCGCGCCGGCCGGTGCCATGGCTCGGATCCACAAGAATCGGCAAGTGGCTCACGTGATGCAGTGCAGGCACAATGCTCAGGTCCAGCGTGTTGCGCGCGTGGTCGGCAAACGTTCGCACGCCGCGCTCGCACAGAATCACTTCGTAGTTTCCCTCGCTCATCACGTACTCGGCCGCCATCAGGAACTCTTCCAGCGTGGCGCTCAGTCCGCGCTTGATCAGCACCGGCTTGCGCAATCGTCCCGCTTTCTTCAGCAGAGAAAAGTTCTGCATGTTGCGCGCGCCAATCTGAATCACATCCGCCCACTCGGCCACTAGATCGAGCGTCTCGCTATCAAGCGCTTCAGTCACGATGCGCAGCCCGAACTTTTCTCTGATCTCCGCCATGATCTTCAGCGCATCGAGGCCGAGCCCCTGAAATGCATAAGGAGAAGTGCGCGGCTTGTAGGCGCCGCCGCGAAAAAACTGTGCGCCGGCCGCAGCCACATGTCCTGCAATGGCGAAGGCCTGCTCGCGGCTCTCGATCGAGCACGGGCCGGCGACTACGGCCAGATTCCGCCCGCCGATCGTCGCGCTGCTTCCATCGAAGCGGACGATTGTGTCTTCCTCTTTCACATCCCGGCTGGCTAATTTGTATGCTTTTGAAACGCGGATAACTTCCGCAACTCCGGAGAGCGATTCCAGATTCCCCCGGTCGACCTCGCCTTGATTCCCGGTAATGCCAATAGCGGTGCGCTGGGCTCCGGGAAGGGGATGAGGACGGAATCCCAACTGCACAATATGGTCGCAGACCGCCTGAATTTGCTCCGGCGTCGCCTGCGCTTTCATCACAACCAACATGACTTCCCCCCGGTCTCTCAGTCTACCGATTGAGAGATCGAACGGCAATTTCTGGTTGGTAGGGAAAGGTTTACAGTCACTGTCATGGTCATCATTAAGTCACCCGAGCCTGTTTTAAAAGACTCGAATTTACCCATTCCACAATTGCCGCAATGGGATCCGGGCTAAAGCCACTGGGGCTTTCTCCAAAAAGTCCGGGTTCTTCGGCAACGGCCGGATTAGCTCAGCACCGCCGCTGGGAGCGGGCTGGATTCAAGGTGGCGGACAGCTTGCCAGTGATCGTCCCGGAATCCGAGGTTCAACTGTGTGATCCTTGAGCAGGCGAGATAACTCTATGACAACCGTTCGAATTTCCCGAGGGGTCGTCCATGACCTTCCTGCTGATCTCCGCAAGGCGCTCGTGTCCGACGCGGAGGCACTGGCGGCTTGGGAAGACATAACTCCGCTCGCGCGCAACGAGTGGATATGCTGGACTATATCCGTCAAGAAAGATGAGACAAGGCGCCAGCATGTCGAAAGGGTGTGCTCGGAGCTCAAAGAGGGGATGCGGCGGCCGTGCTGCTGGCCTGGTTGTCCGCATCGATGAACATTCTGTGGCGTGATTCGCGCTCGAGTCGATTGCTTGAACAGCAGGCGAGCGTAGACTGGCTTCGAGGTTCCGTTTACTTTCTCGACGGAAGGGTAGGGCATGATGGCTCCGCCATCGAAAGTCCCGTTGGGCAAAATCGAACAGAATCGAGATGCTCGTTTTGCCATGCGGCTGTCGTTGATTGTTGGCTTGCTCATGCTGGTCAGCAAAGTGGCGGCTTACTGGTTTACGGGTTCAGCTGCCATCTTCTCTGATGCAGCAGAGTCCGTGGTGCACGTCGTTGCGGTTGCGTTCGCCGTCTTCAGCCTCTGGCTCAGCACCCGGCCCGCAGCGCCGCATTTCCACTATGGCTACGAGCGAATCACCTTCTTCTCCGCCGGCTTTGAAGGCGCAATGATCGTCTTGGCGGCCGGAAGCATCATTGTTACAACGACCGAAAAGTGGAGACACGGTCTGACGCTGGAACATCTTGGAAACGGCGTGACACTCGTTCTCGCCGCCGGCGTACTCAACGCGTTACTGGGTTGGTATCTGTTGCGCTCGAGCAGAAGAAGTCACTCGCTGATCCTTGAGGCGGACGGTAAGCACGTCCTCACGGACAGTTGGACGAGCTTTGGCGTTGTTGCAGGCCTGACTTTAGTGATGACGACTGGATGGAAGCCGTTCGATCCTCTTGTCGCCTATGCCGTCGCGGCAAACATTCTCTGGTCGGGCGGCCGGCTCATGTGGCACTCCATGAAAGGATTGCTCGATTACTCCGATCCCGGAATCGGCCACGAAATTCGCAATCGGCTCGACATTATCTGCCAGGACTTGGGAGTGCAATATCACGGGGTGCGTTTCCGCACTACGGGCTATCGGCAGATCATCGAGGTTCACTTGCTGTTTCCTCACTCAATGGAATTGGGCGAAGCCCACCGCCTGGCAACAATTCTCGAGGAGCGCTTGACAAAGGATATGGAAGTGCCAGCGGAGGTCACCACCCATCTGGAATCTCTTGAAGATCATTCTGAGGTACACCACGTCGAGCACTATACGGGGCGACCTGATTGACGCATGCGAACAGAATGGGGCGAACAGAGATGTTAGGTTGTTGTTGACCGGCTACTGGGCAGTTACCGTGTCATCAAAATCTTCTTGCGCCATAATCCGGCGGTTCGTCGATCTTGCCGGAGGCGTTTTGGGGCGAAAACTCGACTTCTTGAGCAGGAGCCGGAGTTCTGGGCCAAAGACTTATTCTTTGTCGTCTGAGGCTTCGAGATTGGAATTCGTGGCCACAATCGCGGGCGCGATGACCATACCGGTAAAGGCAAGTGCGATCAAAAAGTCGTGCATAAGTCTTTCTCCTCGTCCCGCGTACAGCCGTCTTCAAGCGGTCGCACAGCAGGCCCTCAGCACCGCCACCCTCGATCACGTATCGGCTTCCTTCTCAACAGAAAACCCACCGGGGTCGGGCTGGACTGCAGATCACTCTGCAGCCATTCCACCAATGAATCATCGGCGGGATGAGAGTTTTCTTGAAATAGCACGAAATCCCAGGCGGATCACCCAAGAGTGCTATAAAGTCCCCGTCGCAAGTTTTTGGTGAAGAAAGCACGCTCGACGAGCGCGCTGATTTGCTGAAGAGTGCCTTCTGAATTTCTAAAATGAATGAACTTACGCGCGACGCTTCGCTGCAGCGGCCCCGCCCGGCCACTCGTTCGGTTCAACCCGCTCTGCTTCACACCGCATTCCGATCTGTTCAGTCGCGATGCCGGATTTTTCTCTCGGCATCGGCGGCCTCTGCATGGGAAATGTAGAGCCAAAATCGTCGCTGGCTCAGCCCTTTATCGCACCCTGCCGCGCTTCACAGCCTGCCACTTCATCCCCAGCCAGCCCAGATAGCCCAGCTGGATCACCCACGTGACAACGTACGCCGCAATCCTGAATTGATGATCGAGTATCGCTGCTTGATCCATATCTCTCCTCAGAACCAATCCTTAGGGTTGCCCATCCTAAACGCGTAGTCTGCGTTTAGGGTGGGCATTCACGCTCACTTGCTAACCAACCACGTCAGGCGGTCAACGCTGCCTCTTGCTCTGCCTGGGCGATCCTCTGCTGCCGCCGCTCCACGTAATAACGGATGCCCACGATCAACACGCCCCATGCGAACCAGGCCAGCATATTCCATAGCAGCGCGCCCACCATCGATGGGTCCATTCCCGAGCCGGAAGCGCCTCCGAATACCGGCGCTGGATGCTGCGTGCGCCACCAGCGGTTCGCCATGTAAACGATGGGCACGTCGAGAGCGCCAAAGATGCCCAGAACCGCCGCCAGTGTCTGCATCTGCGGCCCCGCGGAAAAACGCCGCAGCAGCAGGTAGCTCATATAGATCAGCCACAAAACCAGCGTCGTCGTCAGCCGCGCGTCCCACGTCCACCAGATGCCCCATGCGCGTCGCCCCCAAAGAGGGCCGGTCGTCAGACCAACCGTGCAGAACACGACGCCTACCTCGGCCCCGGCCACCGCCCACGCGTCGGCGATCTGAGCCCACTCTGGACGGCTGCGACGAAAAGACAGAAAACCGATGGAGCCGAGAAAGCTCATTGAGAAGAAGGTGAAAGCCGCTGCGAACGAGGGTACGTGGTAGTAAATGATGCGAAAAATCTCGCCCTGCATTGCGTCGTTGGGGGCTACATAAATAGCCTGGTAATAGCCCCAGATCAGCAAGGCAACCGTGATCAAAACATAGAAGCTGACAGCGAGTCTTTTCATGGGGAAACCTGATGCATCCAGTCTACTTCCCGACCGGCAAGCGGAAGTGATCCAAATCACTCTTCTGCTTCCACAAAATGCCACAAACGGTGATAATGCCCACTCAAGCGCTAATTCCGTCTTCGGCGCTACGTTAACTGCAGACTGCGCGCCTGCATCGTAAACTCGAGAGGGTGATTCCATGAAAGCAGTTCTGCTTTATGAGTACGGGCCCGCTGAAAATCTTCGTTATGAAGATACCCCCGATCCAAAATTCGGCGATAACGAAGTGCTTGTTCGCGTCAAAGCGACGAGCATTAACCCCATTGACTACAAACTTCGCAGCGGTGCTGCCAAAGCGCGATTTCCGCTCGAGTTGCCCGCCATTTTGGGGCGCGATCTCGCTGGTGAAGTCGTCGCATCCGGAGCGGGTGTCAAAGGCTTCCCCAAGGGCATGCGCGTCATGGCTCTCACCAACCGAACCTATGCCGAGTTCACGGTCGTCGCGGCCGACGCGCTCGCGACCATTCCCGACGGCTTGAGCTTTGAGCGCGCCGCAGCTCTTCCGCTAGTGACAACCACCGGCGCTCAGCTTATCGAGCGGGCCGTGAAGCCCACTGCCGGCCAGAGAATTCTCATCACCGGCGCGCTGGGAAGTGTGGGGCGCACCGCCGTGCATGTCGCTCGTCAACATGGCGCTCATGTTCTCGCTGGCGTGCGCGCCACCGAAAAGCCGGCAGCTTCAATGCTAGGCGCAGACGATGTGATCGCCATCGATAACCCGGGGGAGGTCGCGAAGCTGCATGATCTGGATGCCATCGCCGACACAGTCGGAGGCGCGGCCATTGAGAGCCTGCTCCCCGCCATTCGTTCCGGCGGCGTGCTCGGATCGGTGCTGGGCAAGCCGGACGCCGCTGCCAAATACCCAATTCGCGTGGAAGCTTTCATGGCTCAGCCGGATGCGCCGCGGCTTCATCAGCTAGCCGGCGACGTGGCCGCCGGCAAATTCGACATTCCCGTTGCTCGTACCATGAATCTCCGCGACATACAGGAAGCTCAACGCATTGCCGAGCGCGGCGGCTCAAAAGGAAAAATCATCCTCATTCCTTAGCGCGATTCCCAACTTCCGGAAACGGCGATCCAATTCAGATCGCCCATTCCGGTCAATGGCGCCGTAAAGAAACACCGTAACCCGGACCATGTGACCCAGCGCCCAGTGCGTACATCCGGCTGAATCGGCGTAGGAAAGGGCGCATCTCTTCTGTAGCATGACTTTTGGGGGACCTGATGCGCGAATACCTGGCCACCCTTGTCGACGATTTTCGCCGATTCGACCGCGAGATTGCCGTGGTTCGTTATCAGGGCAATCGGCGCCGGGTAACCACTTATGGAGAACTGGCGCGGCTTGCTGGCCGCTTTGCCGCTTTGTTGGCTGGTCGCGGCATCGGCCAAGGCGACCGGGTTCTGCTCTGGGCTGAAAACAGCGCAGAATGGATCGCTGCCTTCCACGGTTGCCTGCTTCGTGGAGTCCTTGCCGTTCCACTCGACGCCGGCGGCACCGCAGATTTTGCTGCGCGCGTGGCTGCCGATGTCAATCCAAAACTCGCCGTCGGCGACACGATGCTGCTGCGCAAGCTCACTGCGGCAGACGGCGCCTCCAACATTCCCACGTTGGCCTTTGAGTATTGGCTCAACGATCTGCCCGCCGAGGAGCTCGGCGCAATTCCGGACCTCTCTAACCAGACTCCCCTCCAGGTTCTGTTCACCTCTGGCACCACCGGCGATCCCAAAGGCATCGTCATCACGCATGGTAACGTGCTGGCTAGCGTCGGGCCCATTGAAGACGGCGCCAGGCCGTATATGCGCTATGAGCGGCTCGTTCATCCGCTGCGCATTCTGCACACGCTGCCGCTCAGCCACGTCTTCGGCCAGACAATGGGGCTATGGGTGCCCCCGATCTTCAGGGGCGAGCTGCACTTCGAGAGCAGGTTAGCCGCGCCACGTCTCGTTGAGATCATCCATGACGAGCGGATCTCCGTGCTGGCTGCCGTACCTCGGGTTCTGGCGCTGCTCAAGACCCATCTGGAGATGATCCACGAAGGCATCGCCGAACGGGTCGCTTCCACGCAGAATAAGAAGAACCCGCTTCATCTCTGGTGGCGCTTTCGCAAAGTGCATCAGGAGTTCGGCATCAAGTTCTGGGCCTTTGTTTCGGGCGGTGGCGCTCTCCCCCCGCAGATCGAGCAGTTCTGGAACACGCTCGGCTTTGTCCTCGTGCAGGGCTACGGAATGACCGAGACCACTGCGCTCATCACGCTCAACCACCCGTTCCATGTGGCAGAAGGCACTATCGGCAAGCCGCTGTCCGGCCGCGAAGTCAAGCTGGGCCCGGATGGCGAGGTGATGGTGCGCGGTGCAGCGATCTCCGGCGCCATTTGGCACGACGGCAAGTTGCAGCCGCGTCAGGAAGAGTGGCTTGCCACCGGCGATATTGCTGAACGGGATGATGAGGGCGATCTGCGCTTCCTCGGCCGCAAGAGCGAAGTGATTGTCACCGCCTCGGGCTTGAATCTCTATCCGGAAGACATCGAGGCAGCCATCGAGGCTCAGCCTGAAGTTGCTGCCTGCGCTGTGGTTCCCCTTCAGACCGAGGCGGGACCTGAGCCCTGCGCCGTTCTGGCTCTTCGCGGCTCGGGAGAAAACGCTGCGGCCGTCATTGAACGCGCCAATGCAAAGCTCGCGGAGTTTCAGCGCATTCGCCGCTGGGTGCTCTGGCCCGAGCCCGATCTGCCGCGCACCTCCACTGGCAAGGTGAAGCGGAAACCCGTCGCCGCCTGGCTCAACAGTATCCAAGCGTCAGCCGGCGCCACCGGCAATGGCTCGGCCCACCGCGCTAGTGGCGCTTTATCCACGCCGTCCGCCGATTGGCTGCTTGCCCTCGTTGCGCAAGTCTCAGGCGAAACGCCGCCCGGCACCGGAGACGAACTGCGCCTCACCGAGGACTTCCATCTCGACAGCCTGGGCCGTATGCAGTTGGCTGCGGCCATCGAGGATCGCCTGGGAATTGTCCAGAGCAACGGTCTGCTTGAAAACGTGCAAACTCTCGGCGAGCTGAGGAAACTGGTTGCCGGCGGCGAACGAGACGAGTCGGAGCCAACCGCGGCAGGGCCGGTGTCCCATCCGGAAGCCGGCGGTGCGGCTCTCACGCCGGGTGCAGCAGATGGCGGTGTGCCAGAGGCGCCCGTCGCGCCTGTCGCCCAGCCCCAATCGATATCCGCCCCGCCGCGGAGGCGTTTCCTCTATCCCGAGTGGCCTTGGTGGAAGCCGTTCGTATGGATCCGGAACGCCTATATCGAAGTCATAGCGCGACCTTTCACTTGGCTCCTTACCAAACCTCGCGTCTTCTTGCCGAGTGCTGCCGCTTCGGGCCAACCTCCTCCCCAGGGACCAATGCTCATCATCTCCAACCACGTCACTTCCTATGACGGAGCCCTTATCCAATATGCGATGCCCGGCCCGTTGCGGCGGCGCCTTGCCATCGCCATGGCGGGCGAAATGCTCGAGGACTTCCGCCATTGGCGCAATCCTTGGCGCATGCCCGTCGACGCCCGTTTTTACATCTTCGGCCTGCCCTCATACTTCCTGGTAACTGCGCTCTACAATGTTTTCCCCTTGCCCAAGCAGCGCGACTTTCAGTCGAGCTTTATGCACGCCGGCAAGGCTCTCGACCACGGTTACAACGTGCTCATCTTCCCGGAAGGAAATCTTTCTGAAGAAGGCAAGCTGGCGCGATTCCGGGCTGGTATCGGTCTGCTGACAAAGGAAAGCAGCGTTCCTGTGCTGCCCATCGCAATCCGCGGCCTGGGCGAGCTCAAAACCCACCAGCGCAGTTGGATCCGCTCCGGAACCATCGAGGTGCACATCGGCGAGCCCATCACCTTCGGCCCCGAAGAAACCGAGGCCGCCATCACTGCCCGCCTCCACGATGAGGTCGAGCGGTTGCTTGCAGGCGGCTAACCTCTTCGGTCGGCCTAGGCGTTGACAACCGCCGCGGGTACCAGCGAAAGCGTCAGCACGGTAATGTCATCTTCCTGGCCAAACTGCTGCGCGGCCTCTGCAATCTTCTCCGCCGATTGCCTGCTCATCTCCCGAGTGCGCTCAAATCCGAACAGCTCGCCCGACGCATTGCGCGCCTCCACAACGCCGTCCGACACCAGAACCATCGCTTCGCCGGCAGCCAGTTCAAAGCGCATAGTGCGGAATGCGATTCCCGGCAGGGCGCCCAGCGGCAGTGTGCCTTCCACGGCCATTTCCTTTCCGTTGATGTACGGTGGCAGGTGTCCGGCGTTCGCCAGCTCCGCGCTTCCATCGCGATCAATCCGCAGCGCCATGCACGTCACCAGGCCGCGCCCTTGCAGCCGCTCGTTCAAGAGCGCCATAATCTCACCCGGCTTGCTCGTGAATTTGAATGCCGTGCGAATCGCTCCCACAATCAACGCCGCAAGCATCCCCGCCCTCAATCCCTTGCCGGCTACATCTCCAACCACGATCAGTGTGCTGCCGTCGCGCGCATCCGGCAGAACCTGGAAGAAATCCCCGCCGACCTCGCGCGAAGGATGGTAGGCGCTTTCGACCGCCAGGCCCGGCGTTTCCGGCAGATGTTCCGGAATAAGGTATTGCTGAATCTCGCGCGCCGACGCCATCTCGCCCGCGAACTGTGCGCGTTCCACGGCCACCAGCCGCTGCTCGCGGAATAGAAGCCCAAGAAGTGCAGCCAGCACGCACATCGTGATAAAGCCCCGCGCATCGAGCATCACGCCAGACCAACGGCCAAAAAGAAGCGGCAGCCCCAGTAGCGGGCTTAGCGTTGACTGCACCACAAACCATATTCCATCGGCAACTCCCCACAGCATGCATAAAACAGCCACCGGCCGCATACGTGCTGGGATTTGCGCATAAGGCCAGAAAGCGGCAAACGGCGCAAGCGAAAGCGCCACGTTGCAGGGGCCGGCGAAGAGGATGACGTAGTCGAAATGTTGCGGCACAAGCCAGGGCGCTTTGCCGACGTCCACAAATGCTAGAGCCGCCCCCCAGAGGCGAATCATCGCTGAACCAGTTGCCAGGACCCAGAAGACCCGGGGAACACGGCGGCGGTTTAGCCCAAAGAACAACAGGAGATATAAGAACGGTTGAACGCAATTGCATGTTGCGAAAATTGCGCGGTTCAGAAAGAACGGATAATCCACAAGTGCGGCCGCGGCAAATTCATTCAGGCGCAGCGCTGACGTCACCAGGCAACTCAAGCTCAGCAGCAAGAGTTCATGGCGGCTGCGGTCATAAAAGAACAGGCCCAGAAGCATGACGGCAATCACGCCGATGATGCCGTAAAAGACTGTGATTGCACCGACCTGCGAACAGCGTGTCAGAATCGTGCGCGACCGCAGCGCATCCAGCACGCTCGCGTCGCCGGCACGAATCTCCAGTCTTGGCGTCGGTAGGCTCAGCACCAGATTGGCAGTTGGAACCAGGCGTCGGTTTACGCGCATGACCACCGTCGATGGCCCGGGCTTGAGCGCGCTCGTATCCAGCGAAAAAGTGCGAATTGCATCCACGCTGAAGTTTCCGCTCTCAAGACTTCCCGCGCTCCCCACCAGGCTTCCGTCAACGTAGAGCTTATAAGCGGCGTCGAGGTTTACCTGAACTGCGGGATGCGCTAACTTGTCGAGCGAGGTCAGGTCTTGATGGCAGCGTACCCACATCCGCTGCTGGGCAGTCGTCGGGCGCCATTGTGCGTCCGGCGTCCATCCTCGCTCATCTAAATCGGGCGCGGCCCACTGCACGTCGTCGCCGCTTCGCCAAACGCATTGCTGGGGAGAGATCGTGATCGCCGCCTGCCCCCATCCGGCCAGCGGAGCCGCGAACAAAAACGCCAGGATGAGCTCACGCATTTGAAACCTCGTCGGCAGCGAGTGTTAGCGGCTGTACAAGCACGATCGATTCGTCCTCAGGAGAACTTCGGATGCAGATGGATTGACTATAGCCAACCGTCCGCCGTAAAGAAACCAAAGAATTCGTTCGAATTGCCTTGGCCTCCGCTCTTGAGCTGATTGCAAGAACGAACCACGTGTCAGGGCACGACTTTAGTCGTGCCGAAAAGAGCAGTAAAATTGAAGGGTTTTAACCCCTGTGACCTGCACGTCGTACCTCAAAAGCTATTGATGCAACCAGCTCACTTGCGCTTGCCCCTCACGCCACTTCAGCCTCTACCGTCCGCACCAGAGGCCGCGACGCATCCACCTTGAGCCAAAGCAGGAATCCGATCAGGCTCAGCGCCGCCAT
>CAZKJB010000065.1:0-15054 GCA_964552975.1 uncultured Occallatibacter sp.
GGAAGCAGATCCTCTGAAGAGCTTTTACCTGATGCGCCAATGCAGGCACTTCGTTGTCGCCAACAGTACATTTAGCTGGTGGGCGGCGTGGCTTGGAGAGTACCCCGGCAAGATGGTCTGGGTTCCTTCGGTTTGGAATCAAGGGGAGAAGCGATTTCCATCCGAGTTGTTTCCGGAAAACTGGAGCGTCGTTCCTGTCGCTTCGAATCACGGCGTCTCCTCCTCCGCAGTATCGATCGGCAACCCCATCATGGCGGGCATGGAGAAGTCGCAGTGAGCAGAAGCGCGAGGGTAACCATCGGCATGCCGGTGTATAACTGCCGCGCTACGGTTGCCGAGGCAATCGCGTCCATCCTCAATCAGACGCTCCAGGATTGGGAGCTGATCGTGATCGATGACGGCTCGCGGGATGGAACGGCGGATGTTGTGCGGAGATTCGCTGACCGGCGTATTTGCCTTCTAGTTGGCGAAACGAATCGGGGCCTTCCCGCGCGCCTGAATGAGATCGTGCGGCGAAGCAAGAGCGTCTACTTCGCCCGCATGGACGGCGATGATATCGCCTATCCGGATCGATTGCGGCTGCAGGTCGAATTTCTTGAACAGCATCCTGAAATTGACCTGGTGGCGGGTGCGATGGTTGTGTTCGACAAAGATGGAGAAGCAATCGGACTGCGGCGCGGTCCGCAGAAACACGAGCAGATTCGCGCCCGCCCCGTCTCTGGATTCCCGATGGCTCATCCAACCTGGCTCGGACGGACAAATTGGTTCCGCTGCAATCCGTATCCCGAAGATGCAGTGCGCATGGAAGACTGGGCTTTGTTATTCCAGGCCTACAGTCAGAGCCGATTCGCAAACTTACAAGAGGTTGTTTTGGGTTACAGGGAAGCCTTGCTCTCGCTACCCAAGCTTGCTTTGGCGCGCTGGCACCAGACTCGATTCCTATTCAGGTGCGCGAGGACGGCCAGGGAATATGTGAGTGCCGTCGCTGAACTTGGAAGACAGTCGGCAAAGCTCGCGGTCGAAGCAATTGCACTGGGGACGGGCCTGAACTATCGCATGCTGCGGCACCGCGTTCCGCCTATCACGCGCACTGAGGTGGACGAGTGGCGAAAAGTTCGACAAGCCGTGCGCGATGCAGCATTGCAATACACGGAAGAACGAGAGAGCGTTCCAGCATGAGCAAGAGCGCCGGAAGCAAACGATGCCCCCGAATTGCTTACGTCGTCACCGTAGATCTGTCGATGAAACTCATTGAGGGACAAATCGGATTCCTCGCAAGAAACGGATTCAACATCGATGTGATTTCGAGCCCCGGTCCACGCCTGGAAGCGATGCGGCAGGAAGGAGTCACGCCCTGGGCAATCAAGATGGAACGCGAGATCTCATTAGCCAGAGACTTTGTTTCTCTTTGGCGGCTTTGGCGGCTCTTTCGTCTTCTCAAGCCTGACATCGTTGTAGCCAGCACGCCAAAAGCCGGCCTGTTGGGAACGCTTGCGGCACGCCTGGCGGGTGCAACCCATGTGGAATACGCGCTATTCGGCCTCCGGTTTGAGACTACCGTCGGGATCAAACGCAGAGTCCTGATGAGCGCGGAATGGGCTGCAAGCCATACGGCGCATAGCGTGCGCTGCGTGAGCCCAAGCGTGATGGCTCGTGCTGTTGCTTTCCGCCTGGTGCCCGTGAAACGTTGCTTGGTAATCGGAAAAGGCACAAGTGATGGAATCGCCCTTGAGCGGTACGCGTCTACATCGCAGACTGAGTCTCGAGCGAAGCAGATCCGGCGTCAGTTTCATATTCCGCCTGACGCTCCCGTGCTTGGGTTCGTCGGGCGCATCACTCGTGACAAGGGAATTGGTGAGCTCTTCCAGGCTTTCAAAGCGCTACAGGACCGATATCCGGATCTGCGACTCTTGCTCGTAGGCGATCATGACGCCACTGATCCGATTCCCGATGCACTGCGGGAGCGAATCGAAGCCGATCCAGCGGTCATGTGCACAGGTTTTGTGGAAGATGTGGAGCGCTTTTACGGAGTGATGGATGTGATGGCGCTTCCGACATACAGAGAAGGTTTTGGCGCGGTGCTTGTCGAGGCGCAGGCGGCATCAGTCCCGGTGGTGACTACGAATGCTACGGGTGCCGTGGATGCAATTGTGGATGGAGAGACTGGATTGCGCGTCCCCGTTCGCGACGCTGACGCTCTGACCCATGCGCTTGATCGGCTGCTGGGCGATGCAGAACTCTGTTCCCGGATGGGGGCGGCCGGACGCATCTGGGTGGAAAAGAATTTTCGCCAGGAGGATATGTGGCAACGGATCCTGGCACATTACCAATCGATACTAAGTTCCGGCCGGGATAAGGCGACTCTTCGTTGGTATGACCGGAAACCTGCAATTGTCGATGCTCAAAAACATAATTGATCGCAGCCTTGCTGTCCTTGGCGTTCTTGTCCTGTCGCCGCTTATGCTGGCGATCGCCTGCATGATTTGGTGGAAATTGGGAAGGCCTTTGTTATTTCGATCGATGCGTGCTGGTTTCCATGGCAGGCCGTTCACCTGTTTCAAGTTCCGTACTATGACGCATGCCGCTGACGCGTATGGCAATCTGCTGCCCGACGCAGCGCGGCTCACGGGTTTTGGCCGCATTCTGCGAACCTCCAGCCTCGATGAACTGCCGCAACTGTGGAACGTCGTTCGCGGCGATATGAGCTTGGTTGGCCCGAGGCCTCTACCGCTCGAATATCTGCCGCGCTACAACCCGCATCAGAGTCGTCGGCACGAGGTCAAGCCAGGAATTACCGGATGGGCGCAGGTCAACGGTCGCAACAGCCTGAGTTGGGAAGAGAAGTTCAATCTCGACGTTTGGTACGCGGATCATCGCAGCTTGTGGTTAGATTGCAAGATTCTCTGCATGACTCTGCTGAAGACCTTCGCGAGAGAAGGTATCAGCCAGCCGGGATACGCGACGATGCCCGAATTCACTGGCGTTGCAAACATTCAAAGAGGACATGAGTAATCTTTATCATTCGGGAACTCGGGAGCACGAGGAGAACACTCTTAGTGCAGGTCGTCCTGTGTCCCGTAATTCTCAAATATGTGTCGAAGACCTGAGGTTTTCAGCGTAGGAGTACTTTGATCACTGAAAAGATAGCGGCGATGGAAGAGCCCAATAGGCAGCGCATCAGCAATGCAGCGTAAAAAGATAGTTATTATCGGCGCCGGAGGATTGGCACGGGAGATAGAGTGGCTGATTCGTGACATAAATCGCACTGGCGATTACTACGACTTTGCCGGATATGTTGTGAGCGATATGGCGCAGATCGGGCCAAATGACAGTCTTGATCAGTTACGAGGTGGCTACGATTGGCTTATTTCCAACGCAAGAAATATCGATGCCGTAACCATAGGAATTGGAACTCCAGCATCGCGGCTGAAGGTCGTCGACGAGGTCAAACAGATACTTCCTTTGGCAGAGTGGCCGATACTCATGCATCCATCTGCGGTCTTCGACACAGATACCGCGCGCATCGCCGATGGCGCTCAGATTTGTGCCAACGTGACTGGCACGGTGAACCTTACACTTGGCTCCTTCACTTTATGTAATTTGGAGTGCACTCTGGGCCACGAGGTGACAATTGGCACTGGTTGCGTAATCAATCCAGGGGCTAACATTTCCGGCGGAGTATCTATTGGAGACTCTGTCTTGGTGGGCACGGGAGCGCAAGTGCTTCAGTACATAAAAGTCGGCGCGCGCACAATTATTGGCTCGGGCGCGGTGGTTACGAAGGATGTTCCTAACGATGTAACCGTGGTCGGAATCCCTGCCAGGGCAGTTACCCATGCGTAGATATTGACCAATCATGAAACGCATCCTTCTGTCAGTTCCGCATATGGGTGGTGCCGAGGAAGCATACGTTGGAGAAGCGTTCGCCTCCAATTGGCTGTCCACAGTCGGCCCGAACATTACGGCTTTTGAGCGCGAGTTTGAAGCTCGCTTTGGTCCGCCTGCTGCCGCCTTGGCAAGCGGCACCGCCGCCATTCATCTTGGTCTTCGGCTTCTTGGCGTCGGGTCCGGAGACGAAGTTTTCTGCCCGACTCTGACGTTCGCTGCGAGTTGCAATCCAATCCGCTATCTTGGCGCAGAGCCGGTATTCCTTGACAGCGATTACGCCACTTGGAACCTGGACCCCGACGTTCTCGAATACGCACTTCTTGACCGTGCGCAACAAGGCAGGCTTCCTCGGGCGATTGTTGTGGTCGACCTCTATGGTCAATGCGCAGACATGGCGCCCATCCTGGCGCTGGCTGCCGAATACGAGGTGCCCGTGCTCGAAGACGCCGCGGAAGCGCTGGGAGCGACTTATCGCGGAGTCCCGGCGGGTACATTTGGCGAGGTCGGCGTTTACTCGTTCAACGGGAACAAGATCATCACCACAAGCGGTGGTGGAATGCTCACTTCTCGAAACGCAGCATGGGTCGAGAAAGCGCGTTTCTGGTCCCAGCAGGCCCGCGATCCGGGCCTCGCCTACGAACACTCCGAACTTGGCTACAACTACCGCATGAGTAACGTCCTCGCTGGGATCGGCCGTGGCCAACTTGAAGTCCTTGATCTTCGCGTCCAGCAGCGTCGCGCCGTCGCATTCCGCTATCGCGATGCATTCTCTGATCTCGGCGGAATCAACCTCATGCCCCAGGCTTCCCATGGAATGCACACGAATTGGCTCAGTTGTTTTCTCATTGACCAGCGGGAGTTTGGCTGCTCTCGTGACGAGCTGATTCATGCGCTCGATGCGGCGAACGTTGAATCGCGTCCGGTGTGGAAGCCGATGCATTTGCAGCCGCTCTATGCCGGATGCAGTTGCTACGGCGGGGCAGTGGCTGAAGATTTATCCAATCGCGGAATCTGCTTGCCAAGTTCAAGCAGCCTGACTGAGGAAGATCAGCTACACGTAATCAATTGCGTGCGAAAAGCGGCCGGCGCACACACGCTGGCGCAAATGGCCGATACAGAGCGCAACCTAAAATGCGAGAACTCGATACTCACAAGATAAGACAAACGAAAATGCTGAATCGGCTGGGCGGCATTTCAAGGCGCGCCGTCATTCGATCAGCCCTGTTGTGGACATCGCAGCCGGCGATGTTTGCACTCGCAGGAGTGTCGGCATTTCTGCTGCGTTTCGACTTTAGTCTGCCCTTTGCACACATGGAGCACCTCGAGTATGCGCTCCCGATCTGGATCCTGACTAAAAGCCTGGTGTTTCAGGTGGCAGATCTGAATCGGCGGGGATGGCGCTATGTGTCCATCACCGACCTGTACAGGTTGTTTGGCGCAAACTTCGTTGGATCGGCCCTGAGTTGTGCTGTGATCCTGTTTGCTGCACCGGCTGGATTCCCTCGATCAATTTACGCGATCGACCTGATCCTTTGCTTTTTGGGTACAAGCGGAATGCGATTGGGCGTGCGTATGGCGGTGGAGTTTGCACGCGTAGGAAATGGCAATGGAGAGCGCAAAAACACGTTGATCTATGGCGCCGGCGACGCCGGCGTAATTCTTCTCCGGGAGCTTCGGAATAATCCGAAGCTGTCATACCGTGTTTTGGGTTTTCTGGATGACCAGCAGGATAAATGGGGATTGCATATTGCCGGCGTGCCGGTGCTTGGCGGTGGGAGCCAGGCCGCAACGCTTGCAGCACAATTCAACATCGAGACAATCCTGATTGCCATCCCTTCCGCCACCGGCGCCGAGATGACTCGCATTCTCGAGATATGCCATACGGCGAGAATCGAATGCAAGACGGTGCCCGGCTTGGCTGAGATGATTGAGCAGCGCGGGCTTGCCGGCCAAATTCGCGAAGTGTCGGTCGAAGATCTTCTTGGCAGGATCCCCGTGGACCTCGATGAAGAGCAAATTCTCAGTACGCTCGAAGGTAGAATCATCCTCGTTACAGGAGCAGCGGGGTCCATCGGCTCCGAGCTTTGCCGGCAAATTGCTCGCTTCCGTCCTGCTGGGATCGTCGGATTCGATATTGCCGAGTCGCCATTATTTGAAATTGATCGCGAGATGCGGCTCGCGTTTCCGCAGGTCCCATTCTTTCCCGAGATTGGCAGTATTCAGAATTGCGCCCGCATCGATGACGTCCTCAGTCGTCACAGGCCCAATGCAATCTTCCACGCAGCGGCTTATAAGCATGTTCCCCTGATGGAAGAGCACGCATTCGAAGCCATTGAAAACAACATTTTCGGAACTTACAACGTGGCTGCGGCAGCCGCAAAATACCTGGTCGAGGACTTCGTCTTAATCTCCTCTGACAAGGCGGTTCGTCCTACGAGCATAATGGGTGCGACGAAGCGAGTCGCCGAGCTGCTTCTCAGCGCCCTTCGGAATGGCCAAACCAAGTTTGTCGCAGTTCGTTTCGGTAATGTACTTGGCTCAAATGGAAGTGTCATTCCTATCTTTAAGAGGCAAATCGCTGCCGGCGGACCCATTACCGTAACCCATCCGGAGATGCGCCGCTTTTTCATGACCATTCCCGAGGCCTGTCAGCTTGTGCTGCAAGCCGCGGTCATCGGAAAGAGCGGACAGGTTTGCGTACTCGACATGGGGCAGCCTGTGAAGATCGTCGAATTAGCTCGAAATCTCATTCTTTTGTCGGGGCTCAAGCCGGATGAGGACATCAGGATCGAATTTACAGGCATGCGGCCCGGTGAGAAGCTCTATGAGGAACTGAACACACTTCTTGAAGACACGGTTCCAACCGCACACGACAAGGTTCGTATTTTTGTGGGCGACGATATACCGGTCGGCGATATCCAAAGTTGGCTCAAACTATTCCACGAGATTTGCGCGGTGCGCGACACGGGGCGTCTCGTTTTGGCCCTCAGGGAATTACTCCTGGACTACAATCCGAGCACCTATCTGCTGAAAGATATGATCCGGCCGCCGAAAATTCCGCCTGTCGCAGTGGCCGTCGATTGGCGGGGTAAACGGGATCGCGCAGAACTGCCGGTTCGACTTTCTGCTTTGGGAGACTAAACGCAAATCAATCGCTCTTGACCGCTCATAGCTAAAAGCCGGCCGTTGTATCGCTGGCAGGGATAAAAAGCCACGGGACGCCTCCAAAAGGCGAAACGTGGCTTTTTTTATGCCAAAATATCGATCAGGAAAGAAGATTTTCTTCCTTTTGCGGTTGCAGCATCACGGGCCGCGCGCTATCTCCGTTTTGCCGGCTGCAGGTTCCAATAGCCGAATGCGTTGCAAGGCGATACGTTAACAGAGGCGACGGACTTCTTCAGGACTTCGATATCCCCAAGCTCGACCTCAAGCGAGAAGCATTGCTGCACCGCAGCCAGTGCAATGATCACCTTGCATTGCTGGCGGAATTCGGTCACAAAGCCCTCGACGCCTTCAAATATTCCCGACCGAATCCGCACCCTGGCTCCAACCGCAAGAGCGGGGTGAGGGCGCAGCAGCAGTCCGCTCGCCAGCCCCTCCCGGATCTTCTCGAGGTCTGCGGATTTCACCAAATGCCCTTCATCATCCCCTAGTGAACGCACGACCCCGGGAATGCTAATCACCGTAATCCTCGACTCAGGCGAGAATCGGGCGAAAACATACCCAGAGAAGAGCGGCCGCGCTGTGACGACGGCTCTGTCGGTCCACCGTACGCGCTCCCGGTAGAGTGGCAAATAGTGCTCAACTGTGCGAACCGTGAGATGCCGGGCGACTCGCCTCTCAAAATTCGAGCGAACATGCAGTACGTGCCAGGGTCCTTCTTGTGCCGGCTGGTCCGGGAAAATGTCGAGGGTCTTGGCGCCGCGCTCTTTAAGAAAGGCGGTGACGGTCTCGTTCGGTCTATCGATAGGGAAATTAAGGACTTGCACATCTTTAAGCATTTAACTTTATCTCCAAATATGTATTTCAAATAGCCCGGCGGCGCGATACATACGAGGGAGGGACGATCTACTCGACTAGGGGGGAATTCGTCAGCCGAACCCGAAAATTCAGTCTGAGGTCTACTTTGTAGCATAAGACCTCTGTTCTGCACGACTGTTTCTTGCGTGTTTTCCACAGTTCTCGGGCTTTTCCACAGGCTTGTTCAAGACCCCGATTCGCCGAAGGCAAGGTTCTGGAGTCTCCTTCCAATCCTCACCTGGCTTTCTGTCCTGCCGATAAGCCTTTCAGCCGTCCTTCCGGGCCGGCCGGAGGGCTGTATGAAGAATTTGCCTGCCGTCGCGCTTGCGGCGTCGCTCATCGTAGGCGGATTGAATTGTTCGGCGCAGGGCCCTTCGGTTCCATTCCTGCAAATTGAGCGAGATGCGCAATCTCAAACGCTGCCGACGCTCGCCCTGAACAATGACGCAACGGGACTCTCCTCGAGCTTTGCGCCGGTGGCCTCATCCGTTTCGCGCGACGTGACTTCGCGGTCCAGGGTTTCGTCCCGCACTTTGAACAAGACGTATTTCTTCGTCAACGGATTGCATCTCGGAATGGCGGTGCTCGATGTGACATCCACGGAACACTGCATCGCGAACCACACCTGCAGGGAAGGGAACCCGCTTATGCCTTCATCGGCCGCAGGACAAGTGGGCGTCGATTGCGCTTTAGTTGGCTACATTTCCTGGGTCAGCTATCGAATGAAGAAGCATCAGTCAAGTTTGTGGTGGATTGCCCCAACGACGGGCACTGCGGCTCATGCGGTTGGAGCAGGAACAGGAATTGCTCACTTTTGAACTCGCCGTGCAGCGCGCGTACCGTGATCCCGCAGGGAAGAATTAGGGAATCATGCAACGTTCGCGTCGTCGCTACGTTATTGGTTGAGCGAGAAGATCACGTTAATCGTTGATTGAATTTCTACCGGCTCGTTGTTGAGCTTGTACGGTCTGTAGCGCCAGGTTCGCACCGCGTCGGCCGCAGCCGATCGCAACATGACGGGTCCGCTCACAACGCGCACATCTTTGATGGTTCCGGTCTTTGAAATTGTGGCTTCGAGCACCACTGTGCCAGAGACGCGCGCCGCTCTTGCGATTGATGGATAGACTGGCGGACTTTTCTGGATCAGCATTCCTTCCACGACACCGGCTGAAATGGTAACGGGCTTTGAACGACTAACAATCGGCCTTGCCTGGCCATTAAAGACGTTGCCGCTCGCGTCGTTGCCGCCCAGGCCATCTACACCGGCCGGGCTAAAGCTCTCTGGCGGAGGAGCGTTATCGGCGACTTGCTTCTTGATGCCCTGCGGAATCTGTGCCGGCGCAGTCAGCTGATCGTTCATCATTTGTGCCTGCACCGGTGCCGAGTTCGTTGTTAACTCTTCCTTGGCGGGCTTTTCGCCCGTCGCTATTTGTGTTGCGGGAGTTGCTGGTCGCTTTTGCTGAGTTTCCGGCACACTGGCCGCCGACTCCGATGTGTCCGTCTCAGGCTGAGAGTCGGATGCTGCCGCAGGTGTTTGGATAGGTTGGTTTTGAGGATGCTTCGCTCCGTGTTGTAAAACCTGGCCTATGAGATAGAGCAGAAGCAGCATTGAACAGATGCTGACGACCGCAATGAGCATCCACTTCTTTTTCGCTTCCTTCTTCTCGCCTTCAGCTTCGGCGTCCAACGATTGAAACGACGGAAAGTGACCGACTTCAGCTTCAGGCGTTATTGCTGCTGCTGTCGCCAGTTCGGGAGTGGAGAGCACGCCACTAACCGCAGCAACGTTTGACCGGCTCGGTGCGGCTGGAACCTCGCTCATCGGATATTGAGCGACCGGCGTGTGCGAAATGCGACCGGGCATCACTTCCACCAACGCGCTCGAATACTTTTGCGGTTTGGGAGTAGTGGGTGCAGGCGAGGCCAAGCCAGAAGCGCGCGGCTTGTCCACAACGGGCGCCAAAATTGCGTCACGATCAGCAGATTGGCCAAGTGGTTTTGAAGACCTGCCGAGAGAATGAGGAGCCTCCAATGCTTCCCATTCATTGCGCGCAACTGGCGCGGGTGAAGGCGCAACCGAAGGCGCAGGCGTAGACGCACGCGCAGGCGCAGGTGCAGGCGAAGGTTTCGGTGGGGCTTCAAGATCCCAATCGATGGAATCCCTTTGCTGTTTGGCAGCAACGGGCACCGACGGCACCGAACGCGAAACCTGGGGCCTGTCAGCCAGTGAATCGAGAATTGCGTCGCGGTCGACGGGTTTTACCAGCGGTTTTGAAGGTTTGTCGAAGGAATGAGGGGTTTCAACAAACGCTTCCCATTCATCGCGATTAACAGGCGCAGGGGTTGGTGTAGTTGCCGGCGCAGGCTTTGCGGCAGATTCGGGCGTCAGCGCTAATTCGCGATCCCAATCGGTGGTGTCCTTTTGCTGTTTCGCAGCGACCGGTGCTGAAGAGGCTGAATCCGAAGCGGGCGGCCTGTCTACCGCTTGCGGCTGCATTGCATCGCGGTCGCTGGATCGGCCAAGCGGCTTGGGAGAGTTGCCGTTCAAATGAGGAGCTTCGAATGCCTCCCACTCATTGCTGCTAACGGGTTCAGACGCAGACCTAGACGCAGGCTCAGACGCCGACTTCGAGGTAGTCTCAGGCGCTGGCGTTGATTTAGGCGCAGGAGATAGTTCGCTATCCCAGTCGCTGAAGTCCTTGTGTTGTTTAACAAGGGCAGGTCCGGAGGCGGCCGGATGCAAAGCAGGCGGCCGGTCGATTAAGGATTCCAGAATTGCATCGCGGTCGGCGGATTGGACGACCGGTGTTGGAGATTTACCGAAGGGTTGAGGGGCTTGCCATTGTTCCCATTCGCTGGAGTTGCCACGCGAAGGCGCAGCAGATGCCTCGCCATCCCAATCGCTGAAATCCTCAGGAAGCGTCTCAGGCAACGGAGCTATTTTTTCTGGAGATGCCATTGACCGTCGTCTCCCTTCTCATAGACAGCACCTTTGTATGTGCGCGTCTCGCGGGGTTGCCCCTTGACCGGTGTGTGCTCGCTTATTCCATGCGCCGGCGCCGGATTTGCGGGAACAGAGTTGACTGCCGCGAATGCCCGCGCGGACGGCGACTCCTTGGCCGCACTCGGCAAGAAAGCGGTGTCGAGCGGTTCTTCCACTTCAAGCACGACTGTGACTTGTGCCGTCGCGTATTTATCGGTGTCCGACGGAGTGAACAATGCGGAGAGGGTATACCTCCCCGGCGCAAGGACGATGCCCGCCGAAGGAGTGTAGACAAATGTTCCCGGGGTCGATGCTGCTGCGTTCAACTGGGTGGCATCGAGCGCAGTGCCGTAGGAAATGGCGGAGGGACCCGGCCATGTGATCAGCGGAGGCAATTTCGCGTTGACCGTCAGCAGCACAATGGCGCGCGCTGCCGTGTAATTCAGCGTGTCAGCCGGAGTGAATTCTACTGAAAGCTCATGCACGCCCGGCTCAAGGGTCTCGCCCAAAGCGGGTGAATAGGCAAACGATCCCGGAACGGCCGCTGTGGCGTTTAGCTGAGTGACGCACAGGGCCGCGCCGTAGACGATCGAATCTGGTTTCGGCCATGTGACGGCGGGGGTCGCCTTGGCCACTGTCAGCGATACGGAAGCCTGCGATACAGAGTAGCCCAAAGTATCTTCCGGAGTGAAAACCACTGAAAGCCTGTGCTCGCCGGCCGCAAGCACGGCTCCTAATCCCGTGTTGTATTCGAATCTTCCCGGAATCGCCGCCGTCGCGCACAGTTGCGCGTTGCTAAGCTTTGTCCCGTATGTAATCGCATCGGGCTTCGGCCATTGGATCGCAGACCGTTCCTTAGCCACACTCAGCGGCACGGTGGCGTGGGCTGTAGCGTAGTTCGCGCTGTCTGTCGGTGTGAAAGTCACTGAAAGCGTATGTGTCCCGGGTGGGAGCACTTCGCCCAGCGCGGGTGTGTAGTTGAACTTTCCCGGTATCGGCGCCGTGGCATTTAGCTGAACGTCGTCCAGTTCGGTGCCGTAGATGATCTCTGCAGGCGTCCGCCAGGTGAGGGCCGGCGTTGCCTTGGACACGACAATTGATATGGATGCTTGCTGTGTCGCGTAGCTGGCGAAATCTTCCGGAGTGAATGTGACCCACAGCGTATGCGTGCCCACCGGCAGCATGTAGCCTGGACCGGGCGTGTAGACAAGAGTTCCTTCAACCGATGCCGTGGCATTGAGCTGGGCGAAGGTGAGCTTGTCCCCGTAGATTATGGGCTCGGGTGTGGGCCATGCGATGGTCGGAGTCTTGCGAGCTTCCTCCGGGGCCGAAATCACAGCGCTCGGCCGTTCCTCAATCACCGAATTCACCTGGACCGAATTCACTTGCACATAGCTTCTACCGTTGCTTCTGGCGCCAAAATCCATCTTCCATTCTTGCGGAATAGGATGTCCTGTGATCGAGCTGGCCATCTCCTGGCTGATGCGCGAAATCCGCGATTCTGCAAGCCCGCTATCGCCGTGCTGCAGCGCGCGCGCAGCATCCTGGTCGTCGGGAATCTTCCACAGCACCGGCCTGCCCAGAGCCTTGACGATCACGTCCTCGTTCATCGTTTCAAGAAAGCGGGAGTCATACCGGTTGATCACGATTTGCAGGTTTTGGTTTTCGTCGGTGAAGAACTGTGAGATCAGGCGATTTGAATTGCGCAGTTCTGAGATGCCTGTCTGGGTAATCAAGTAAATAGTTGATGCATCTTCGAACAGAACCTTGGCCGCCTCATCAATCCTCGATCCCACATCGACGATCACATGATCGAATTCGCGCCGCGCGATTGTGACCAACTTGTCGATGGCGCCTTTTGAAATTTCAATCTCGGGCACTTTGGTGGGAGCCGCCAGCACGAAGACTCCCGACCGATGTTTCACCAGTAGATTTTGAAGAAGACTCCCATCCAGCCGGTCAATATTCCTGAAGGCGTCCTCCGTTGAGTAACCCGCAGAGATCCCGAGGCACAGCGCTGCGTCGCCAATGGGAAGTGCGAGGTCGATGAGCAAGATTCGTTGCTCGGCTTTGCGGGCCAGAGCGATGGCAACATTGCAGGCTACTGTTGTAACCCCGGATCCTCCCTTGGAGCCGACAAACACGAGCAGTTCTCCGCGGGTCTTCTCCGCGGGAACAGCATTCTCACGGTGGTTGTTTGAGACCCGGGCAAGAGCCTCAGCCACGGCGCCCGGCTCGAGCGGCAGAAGCAGGTACTCGCGTGCTCCGGCGCGGATCAGGCGCACCGCGAGTCGCTGATCGGCGCGTTCCGAATAAACCATGATCTTCGACGCGTCGCCGGCGCTCGCCTTCTCGACGATTTCCAAAGCGACAGCGGGATCACTGTCCAGGTCAAGAATGATAACGTCAAACGACGCTTGCAATCTCTGCAGATACTCGAATTCCGGCGGGTAGGAATCGAACTCCCTCACAGCGGCTCGGCGCGTTGCGCCAAGTGCCCTGGCCACTGCCGCGCGTCTGCCTTCGTCTGGACCGATCAAGGCAACCGACAAGATCTCGGAGTCAATGGCGTCGGCGTGGTTCATGCCGAAATCACGGGATACGTCTGCTGAACTCACTGTGTTAAGCGCTCCTTGAGGTACCGTCTGTCTTTCCGCTCTAATCTCAAGCCGACAGGTCCGCCGGTAGATGAACTCTCAGGTTCTTCTACGCACAATGCTCAAAGGTGATGCAATTCCGGGGAGAAACCGCAGTGCAGGGGCAGCTTGTGACTCTCTGCCAAATATGAATCGTAGGACGATGGTAACCACTTTCGCAATCAATATGGAACTTAGATAACGACAATTAACCATTACTTAAGTGTTAGATGCGCCATTTTCGGCGTTTCCGCTGGACCGCCAGTGACTACTCGACCATGAACCTCGGCGCGTCTTTTATGATGCTGAGGGCTAAGAATTGAATGGCCTTCCGCAGTGAATTTCAAACGTCGGACCAACATGACCATCTCTCTCGAATCTTCAAAGGAAGCTGACTTCCCGGCCATTGTTGCTCTCATGAACGTTGCGTTTCGGCGCACTCATGGCGACCGCAGCTGGAGCACCGAGGCTCAATACATTACGGGAACTCGCATCAGCGAATCCCTGCTCCGCGAAGAGATTGAGGGAGGCGCGCAGTTCCTGGTAGTCAAGGATGATGAGACGTCGGCTCTCAAGGGGTGCGTGAGTCTGAAGGCAGCATCGCCCGAGAAGTGGTATTTGGGTTCACTCACGGTCGACCCCGCTCTGCAGAATTCCGGGTTCGGCCGTCAGCTTCTTGCCGCGTCAGAAGATTACGCTGCACAGCGCGGAGCTCGCACGATTGAAATGACCGTCGTCCATCTCCGCACTGCCCTCATCTCCTGGTACGAGCGGAGAGGCTACACGCTGACAGGGGAGACTCGGCCCTTCCCGTACGGGGATGATCGCAATGGAACGCCGACGCGAGACGATCTGAAGTTCGTGGTTCTCCAAAAGCACCTGCGATGACGGCGCTCTTGAAGAGCGAGGCGGCAAGCCAGCAAATATTAGACGGCCGGCTACGGCGGAGTTCCCGGCTTTAGGCACCGCCGTCCCCGAGTTAGTCTCATCACGCGCTCAAATACTTCACCAGATGGTCGTAGCTGATCTGCAGGCACTCGAGCGGCGGCCTTTCCGTGATGTCCTGCTCCACATACATATCCGGAATGTGATTCTGATCGGCGAGATGCAAAATCGTTGGCCAGTCCAGCGTTCCCTCGCCCACCTCGGTAAAGAACTGCGAGCCGGGCCCGGTGTCGGTCGAGACCGGCGCGCCCCGCTTGCGATCTTTCAAATGGAGTGATTGCATGCGCTTGCCGTGCTTGCGCAGCATCGCCACGGGATCGTAGCCGGCTTGCGCCACCCAGTAGCAGTCCATCTGCCACTGAACAAGCGCGGGATCGGTGTGCTCCATCAGAATGTCGAAGCCGGTGACTCCGTCGAACACTTTGAACTCCGTGTCGTGGTCGTGGAAGCCAAACTTCATGCCCATTTTTTTAGCCTGCTCGCCCCACTTGTTGTATTGGTCGGCAGCCTGCTTGTATCCGTCGCCTGAGTTGGCAATCGTCGCGGGAATCGAAGCGCACACCATGCACTCCACGCCGAGTT
>CAZKJB010000066.1:0-15010 GCA_964552975.1 uncultured Occallatibacter sp.
GGCTTCAGCCCGTACGTTGATCGGCATGCCGTCATGCGGGCTTTAGCTCCCGAGGGATGGGTTTTCAAACTGACTCTCCATCGAACTTCCCGTCCGACGGCAATATGAACGATACTTGAATCATGACGGCAGCACCGCATCCGAATAACGCGATCCAGAGCGAGGTCTCCGTCACGCCCGGCCCTCGGATGAAAGCCGCCCTCATACTGGCAATCGTCGCGGACCTGATCCAGCTCATCGTGTTTCCCCTCTTCATTGCCGGCGCGGAATCTCCGGCTGACGACATCCTCGACTTCTGCGTTGGTGGCTTGCTCAGTTATCTCCTTGGTTGGCATTGGGAGTTCCTGCCCTCTTTCCTCGCCAAGTTGGTGCCCGGAGTCGACCTGGTTCCCCTTTGGACCCTAGCAGTCGCCAACGTCTACCGTAAGTCCCGCCCGCATCCGATCAAGTTCGACGAAAGCGCCGAGTCCAATGCATCGTCGCGCACGAAAAACTGACCGCCAACACATGAATCACGACAATGGATTCCCGACCTAACTCAACGGTCCCGAGTGCCTCCAACCACCTTTTCTGTCGGAGCGCAGGCGATCTGCGATATCCCCCAAAATGGGTATTTGGCGCATCCGGAGAGTAAAGGCATTTGCTTCAGAAATAGTGCTTTATCATGTAAACTTGCCACTAGCCGATCAAACGGCATGAGGTGATCTGCGCAACTTTCGACTTCGCTCGGTGTACAAGTGTGAGAGCCATCTCGAAGGAGCGCGGGCAGGTTTTCAGCGAAACATTCAGGCCCGTTCAGAAACTCCGCTTTTTGAATGTTGGAACTTGAATCCGCGCTCAATTGCCCTTTTTAGCGTTGTTAACCTGAATTGCGACTATATGCTTACCCGGTAATTGTCCGGCGAGCGCTAGTCTGCGGCTGTCAAGGAGATGCAGAATGCGTTTCAAGCGGTTCGTTCCCCCCATTCTGGTAGTCGTTCTATTTGCTGCGGCACTTTCCGCCTCCGCCCAAGTAGTTCCGGCCTATAAAGCGCCGGGTTTCCCCCTCACCATCGGCGCCGGAGCCTCCAACTACGATGTCGACTGGGGCCATGGCCGGATGTGGGGGACCACAGTTTGGGCGGATTACTATCCCGGCTTCTTTACGTCGCATGTTCGCGGCCTGGGCGTCGAACTGGAAGGCCGCGACATTAGCATCGGTCGAAATCTTCCCACACAGAAAAACATTCGCCAGGACACGATCGAATTCGGCGGAATCTACAGCCTGCACACATTCCGCAACTTCCATCCGTATGCCAAGATGCTCGTTGGAATCGGCAGTTATGATTTCATCTCAGGGAGCCCATACTACTCACACGATACGAGGGCTCTCATGGCCGGCGCCGGCGGTTTTGATTACCACGTTTGGGGATCTTTCTGGGCGCGCGCCGATTACGAATATCAGGTTTGGCAACAGCTCCTGGGCAACTATCCGGATCCGCAAGGTTTCACTGCCGGTATCTCCTACGACTTTTCGCATCCCGGGGCTCGCTGAAGCCCGGCAGGTGTTGCCGCACGCGCGCTTGTACTTTCCAGCAATGGAGAGACGAGAGCTGAATCTTGCATCGGGCGGTGTGACTCCCACGATTCGCACCGTCGGCAGTGATAATCTAGCGACTGTATGATGCGCTTCCCAAAGTTGACCATCATCGTCGCTCTGGTGGTCATTGCTCAAGCCTCCGCCAACTGTGGCGCACAATCCAGCACAGATTCATCGAGCCTACCCTACAGAACAAAGCTGCTACCGCCGGTGGTGACCGCCACTCCATTCTCGGACGACGCCCCGTCGGCCGCAGGTACTAACCTCGTTCAGTTCCTTTCTGAAGATCAAGCTGCGGAACTGGACCGCAAACTCGCCGCGAACGCATCGCCCGCGATTCGGTCCAGCGCTACTCTCGCAGGGTTCGAGTTCGACAAGGGAAATTGGAGCCATCAACAGCTCGTATGCCAGGCTTTCCCGAACTATTTGTTTCTCCTCTTCAAGGGTGATAATGGCGCAAACGACGTGAGCATTTTTTCAGCCGCGGTTCCGCGGAGCGCAAACACCCGCATCCGTATCATTCCCATTCAGCGGCGCGGCTATTCCCTGTTTTCGCCAGCAGCTGTCAACGCACTGGCAATTACCGAATTTAACCGCGTCCGCGCCGAGGAGCCTGCGAGCAAGGATGCCGATTGGCTCGCAGACGCTTTGTGCTATGCCGCCCTGACTGGCGCGCATCCACAGACCACCCCTTCGCATAATCAACCGGGCGATACGAATCCCGATCGCTCGGCGAATCTTGACCTCTCGTTCCCTCCAACGATTGAGGTTCAGAATTTCGGCCAGTCGACTGTACGCTTCGTCGATGTTGGTCGAACAAGCCAGCCGCTTGAGTGGGCATTAACCTTCGACTCGAAGGGACAGCTGCTCAAGGTCGATCGTTTTGCCACACCTGCCTATGCTGTGAAACCCATCCCACAACCGCAGGATCAGCAAGCGCCAACGCAGCTCCCAAACACTGAATACCTTCCATGAGAACGCGCTCCAAATGATCGCATCATTGCCTGCGAACTGAGGCGAATCTCGATCCGACGACTCGGCAAGAATGAGTGTCGAAGGTTGTCGCCAGTTTGGCCGTCAGTCGTCCTATTAGAAACTTACTTTGCGTCCCGGAAACCATGTGAGCCGGATATCGGTAGTGGTTACGGTTTGCTCGCCGGGAAGGTAGATAGGAGCCTTCCATTGTTCGATGGTGAAGCTGCCATTCACCTCGAAGTTCTTGCGGATGCGCTTCACGACCTGAAATCCAATGTCGTTCAGCGTAGTGCCGCCAGGGATCAAGTATATTGAATTGGGAATTGTCTGAGTCGTCGAGCTAGGAATGAAGTCCTTTGTGGCTTTCTGGTTGCGGGCGTTCACTTGAATCCATTCATTCCCGCTCAGGTGATATGTGAGCCACGCCTGCCCGCCTTTGTCCTCCCGTCCAATCCAGTCGCCAAAGAGCTGCCCTTGATTTGTGTAGCCCTGCTGCTCGATGACCTCCCAATACATGAAGTGACCGTATTCCCGGCTTGAAGGCGTTGATGAAGATGGATCGGTAGTTGCAGCCTCTACTCGCAAGTCAAACTTGGGAACGCCGGGTACATGAGAGAGATAGATACCTGGCCGCCACGCTGCTCGCCGCGGAGCGTCGATGGGCGAAACGTCGTCGTGCACTTCAGAGTCGGCATAAAGCGTAAGCCATTTGCGGAGGTAGGGTAGCCGGTAGGAAAAGTCAAAAGAACCGAAGCGGGCTCCAGGATCGTCGGGGCCAAATTTTCCAATGGCGTTAGGAGCGTAAGTACTGAAGAAGCTGCGCAGAAAACTGTGCAGGTTGACCGGAGAATGGCCCTCTCCTCCAAAGAGCGCTGTTCGCTCAAAACCAATTTCGAGGTCTTTCGTAGGGCGGATGCTGATCTTTTCGACGTGCACCCAGGGGTCTCCAGGATTAATGACGTTTGGATAATTCGGCGAAGGGTTGGCCTGGTACACCGGGCTCGGCATAAAGGTATGGCCGCGTAGTGTACCGACGAAGAACTCATAGCGGAGAGGCCCGGTGACACGCGAAAGCAGTGGAACTCTCAACGGTTCGATACGGTTGATTTCGAATCCATAGAAGTTCTGCGCATTATTTGAAAACGCCATGCTCGCGCCCTCGCCAGGTCCGAGCCATTGGTCGTGCTTGCCGAAGGAGAAGACATGATTCAGGTATTGGTAGGAGAGATATGCCTCGAGAATGCGTCCATTGGTAGCAGTTGCGATCGGACCCTGGGGAATCGTGGCCTGGCTGTAGGGCGTCCCGGTTGCAGGATTCAGGTAACTCACGTTGTCGACCGCGGAGAGGGCCTGTGCGAGGGATGCCGAGTATCCTTGAGCAGAGGGCGCGCCCTGAAACTCGCCGCGCACGTAAAAAGTGAATCGGCCAGCAGAAGCATAGCCGCTAGCCCCGGTGTAGTTGTTGAAGCCGTTCTCAAATGGCCGCCCGTAATCATTCACGATCGTCGATCCAAGATGATAGCTGTCGCGCAGCGGCGTACCACTGATCCCGCGCACCAAGCTATATACCGATTCAATGTGGGTATTGCCCTCATGTGGTCCGCACGGGCCCTCCATGTCTGAGTGCAACTCGCGGTTGAGTGCGTCGTAGATATCCCGCGCCTCGCTCGCGCCCGGGTCCCGATCTGCATCACTCGTCTCGATCAGGCTGCCGGCATCTTCCAGCATCGACATCACGCTTGAGCGTGACCATGGCCGGAGCCCGAGGAACACAGTATCCACATAGCCAAGCGAATAGAGCCTCAACATCGCCGGGTACAACCAACTGTCAACTGGAATATATGGCGAGCCCAGCGTTGCGGGATCGCAAACGTTAGCGGACTTGCTTGCATCCTTCGCCGGTTGAGCCACGTTTTCCGCAGCCGCGGGCCCCTCCGCTGCTACCGGCTTTACGCCTGCAAACACGATTCCCGCTAGCAGCGTGGCAGAGACAATTGCGGCGGCTGCCAAAATTCGTCTGTAGACCTTCATCAATTTCAACCCTATCACTCGCTGCACTCTCTCTCGATGCGCTCAAATAATTGAGGCCTACCCCTCAAACCTCCACTTTCTTGTGCGGTCTGGAAGTCTAAAATGTGCTAAGCTGCTATCTGTCTCAGATCGCCGAGACACTCTTCCCCAAGATGTAATCGAACGGGCTGTAGCCTCGCGTTCGCGTGCGCAACTTCTCGTATTCCTTCGACTGGAGGAGCCCGGCATGAAATGTTGTTACTGTCGTTCCATCCACCTTCGACTCTCCCATTTCCAAGTTTTTGATACGCCCCGGCTATTTTTGCTGCAGATACCGATGCGTTGCCGTTCTTGCCGCGGCCGTATTTATGTGAATATATTTTCGGCTTGGAGGCAGAATCGCTCTGAAATGACGATTCGCAAACGGCCGGTCGCCTCAGAGAAAAAGGGCAGCAAACGTTCGTCAGTAGCTTAAGGAATTCATGCAAATGCTGATGCGTTGCAATCAGTCCAAAGGTCAGATGCTCGCCCGATCGGAAGAGACCCTCATTTGGCGAAGCTTAACCTTGACGGCGGGCACGCCACTGTAGACAGTCCATGGCTCCAAATCATTGCTGGCAACCGATCCCAGGCCCAGAACGGCGCCGGCGCCCACATTGACACCGGGCGACACCGATGCTCGCGCGCAAATCCACGAATACGCGCCCAGACGCATGTTGTACGAGATCATCGGAAAGTCGGGTTCGTTGTAGTCGTGCGTCGCCCCGCAAATATACGCCTGCTGGGAGATGATGCAGCAAGATTCGAGATAGATCGGGGATGGATTGTAAATCTCAGCTTGATCAGCCAGAGTACAGCAATCCTCGCAGATCAGGTTCCACGGTGCCCATACCTTTCCACTCGGATAAAAATGACACCCTGGTCCCATCTTCGCGCCGAAGAGGCGAAGCAACATGGAACGCCAGGCATGCATGGGGCGCGGTGAGAAGCGATAGAACACCAAATACACCGTCTGCCACAAGAACCGGACCAATCGATACTTCACGCTGAACGAAGCGCGCTCGTATGGGTTGTCCTTCGCGCTGCCTGCAATATTGTGGACTGCGTGCTCGCGTCGCCGTGTTGAAGAGCTCATAACTGCTTTCGATTATTTCGTAAAGTTGCGGTTCCGAGAAACATTCACGCTGCCGGTCTAAGATTTTCGTCTTCAGACTCCGGGTTCTGCCACATTCGCGACATACCACCGATAAGCTTCCTTCATGCCCATCTCAAAATCGGTCGGGGCGCTCCAGCCCAAATCGCGCAGCCGGCTTACGTCCATTACCTTGCGCGGCATTCCATCCGGCTTCGATCTATCGAATGTGAAGGTTCCCTTCCACCCGATAATTCCTGCGATACTCTCAGCCAATTCGAGGATCGTCATCTCATGTCCGGTTCCAACGTTTAAAAATGTCTCGTCCGAATAATTCTTCATCACAAAAATGCACGCGTCCGCCAGATCCTCTGAGAACAGGAATTCGCGTTTCGGTGTTCCGCTTCCCCACAACTCCACCGTCGGGCTGTTCGCCATTTTGGCCTCATGAATTTTCATGATCAGCGCGGCCACAACATGGCCTTCGCGAGCATCGTACCGGTCTCCCGGCCCATAAAGGTTTGCCGGCATAACAGAGACAAAATCGCAGCCATCCTGCCGGCGATACGCCTGGCACAACTTGATTCCGGCAATCTTTGCGACGGCATACCACTCGTTGGTTGGCTCGAGCGGCCCCGTCAGCAGCGCCTCTTCTCGCATTGGCTGCACGGCCAGGCGCGGATAGACGCACGACGACCCCAAAAACAAGAGCTTTTTTACGCCTGCATCTTTTGCCGCATGGATTACGTTCGCGGCGATCAAGAGGTTTTCGTAGAGAAAATCTGCCGGTCGCGTCGAGTTCGCCAGGATGCCGCCCACGGTCGCGGCGGCAACAAACACAGCATCAATCTGTTTGCCGGCTATCCACGCGTGAACATCCGCCTGCCGCAGTAGATCGAGCTCAGCATGCATCGCCGTAACGATTACGCAGTCTTCCCGCTCCAGGCGCCGCACAATTGCTGACCCGGCCATGCCGCGATGGCCGGCGACCCACACGCGGCGCCCCGACAGCTCAAAACTACTCATGACGAATTTCCCTGTTGCGCGTTTCCTTGGCCATGACTTCTAAATCGGAATCCATCATGTCTGAAACGAGCTCGGAAAAAGTTACAGTGTGCTTCCATCCCAGAATGCGCCGCGCTTTTGAAGGATCTCCCAGAAGAAGATCCACTTCCGTTGGACGAAAATACCGACTATCGATTCTGACCAATGTCTCGCCGCTTGCGGAGTCGATACCAACCTCGTCAACGCCCTTGCCTCGCCATTCGATCTTCTTGCTCACTTTGGAGAATGCCCGTTCCACGAACTCACGCACGCTATGCGTCTCGCCCGTCGCCAAAACGTAATCGTCCGGCTCTTGTTGCTGTACAATCCTCCACATGCCCTCCACATAATCGCGTGCATGCCCCCAGTCACGCTTCGCATCGAGATTGCCGATATATAACGTCTTCTGCAAACCCAAATGGATACTCGCTACCGCACGCGTAATTTTGCGCGTCACAAACGTTTCACCGCGAATCGGACTTTCATGGTTAAACAAAATTCCGTTCGAGGCATGCATTCCGTAAGCCTCGCGGTAGTTAACCGTAATCCAGTAGGCATACAACTTAGCCACGCCGTACGGACTGCGTGGATAAAATGGCGTGGTCTCCTTCTGTGGAACTTCCTGAACCTTTCCGTAAAGCTCCGATGTTGACGCCTGATAGAACCGCGTCTTCTTGGTTAGCCCGAGAATTCTCATCGCTTCAAGGATGCGTAAAGGTCCAGTGGCGTCCGCATTCGCTGTATACTCCGGCGTTTCAAAGCTTACCTGGACGTGACTTTGAGCAGCCAAATTGTAGATCTCGTCCGGCTGCACCGCCTGAATAATGCGAATCAGATTGGTTGAGTCAGTCATGTCGCCGTAATGAATCTGGAAGTGCGCGTTCGGAATATGTGGATCTTGGTAGATATGATCGATGCGCGCCGAATTGAACGATGATGAGCGCCGCTTGATCCCATGCACAACATATCCCTTGCCTAGCAGAAGTTCCGCGAGATACGCCCCATCCTGTCCGGTAATTCCAGTAATCAAAGCAACTTTCTGCACAAACAATTCCTCCCTGACGCAAAACTCGTTTTGAAGGGCGAAGCCGGCGGAGCTCTGTTGAACGGCCTTGAATCAGGCAAGTGAAAGCGCGCCGCCCGCGGTGCTTTCCCTACCGGGAATGCTTTGGCCGCTGATCAAACAACCTCAGCGCGATAATTCATTCCAGAACAATTTAGACGCACGGCGCATACTGCGGAATCGCGAGCGCAAAGACTTCTGCCCCTTCTTCCTGATCTTGGCGCTTCCTTTTAACTGTTCATCCCACTCCAGACGTTCCGCAGGCGTTAAGTACTTGTAGAAAAGTTCGTTGATATCCCGAAGCACCTCCATTGGCACGCCGGCCCAGTGAATGAGATACGGTGTCTCACGCTCTGTGCGCCAATAGCTGCGATACGGGCCGCTGTAATCACCTGCCCAGGTCGATTGCATGTTATAGGGCGGCAGTGTCAAATTCGAAATCGGGACGTCGGCCGAGTTTACAAGCATGTTGACTCCCGGCTGCTCATGAAAGGGAAAAAGAAGACACGATGATTTGAAACCTGATTCTTCAGCTCGCTCCTTCAACCCGCCAAAACTGAACAACTGCCGGTCGCAGGCCCACTGACCAGTATTAAAAACTCCCTTTTGCCAGGTCGTAGACTTCTTCTTCAGGAATGTCATTGATTCTGGGGTGACGGTCTCCATCGGATCGTGCCAATGTCCGCAAGAGGTTACAAACCCTTCCGCTTCCTGCAGGACTTTCGCAGGGTCTCGCAAAAACACAACGTCAGCATCCACAAATTGATACCCAGAAATCGTAAGACACTGATACTTCCTCATCGTCGGGTGGGTTTTCCAGTCTCTCAGCCACCCTGTCATCTCAGGTATTTCCCACCATTCAGCACCTTTCGGCAGCTCGAAAAGGCTGTCGTCGTATGGGATAACCCAAACCGGGAGATCGCACCCCACAGCTCGCAATGAACGCTCCATGGCTAAAAAACGGAGACGGACTTTTTCATTAGCAAGCGTTACGATCTTCTCGAGATGCACACACCCTCCCTAACTACCGCCAGGCCGCCCGTCGACCAGAATTGCAACGGGACGCCTCCAACTATGAGACCAAGGTCCCCTTGCTGCCGGCAGTTCCCAGGCCGTTGCCCATACATGCGTGAATGGATTGACAGGCAGTGCAGCAAGGCGGGAAAAACTTCATTGCAAGATATGGATGCCACTTCCACAAAAGTACGATGAACAGAACCTGCGTGACTGCCCCAATCGTCATCAACTGGTATTGCGGATCCTTCGCGGCGTGGCCTCGAATCATCCTCTTAACACCGGAAACCGTCAGATGAGTGACAGCCCGAGCAAAATAAGCCGGGCCGCGCCCTGTTGCACTCAACCCATGTAAGTGCAAGTAAAGCAGAAGTGAAAGTGTGTGGTGCTTAAGAAACTTCCTGTCGACTCTTCTCTCGAAGGCATGGCTGACTCCAGCCTCGGAAAGAAATCGAATTAGCGATTTGCCTTCAATACGGAAGCGAAGGTCAACGTCCTCCATGGCGGCAAACGGATAGCGCTCGTCGAAGCCTCCAATACCGGTGAAGAGTTCGCGGCGGATTGCAAAATTGCACGACCAGAGATAGCCTCCGGTCTCGTTGGAGGGAGCGGAATCTCCAAAGCTACTCGCTTTTCCCTCCGCTGTGGTCCGCCCTTCAAACACCCCGCACTCTGGGTCAGAGCTGGCAGCGCGTTGATACTCCGCAATCGCATTGATGTCCGGTTTGCAGTCATCGTCGAAAAAAATGAGAAGCTGGCCGTTCGAATTTGCTGCGCCCCAGTTTCGGTTTGCCGCCGGACCGCGTCGCGGCCCTGCAATCACCTCCACATTGGGAAATTCGTCGCCAAGCTCCGCCCTCGTCTTGGATGCCTCGCCATCGTCGCTCACAATAATCGTGCATTCAGGATGCTGATTCACATACGGAACAATCTGTCGTAAGCAGGTCTTAAGTGCCTCTGGCCGGCTCCGCGTGGGAATAATGATGGAAACACTTGGAAACGTCATTCTTAGCTTCGGCTTCCATGCTTCGTAGAACTCTCTGCTCGTTTCTCGTCTACTAACATTCTGCTCTGGCGCAATATAGTGGGGATTCCGGTCTTATACATGACGTGCCGCACGGGAGTGACAAAATGCCTCGCCACCACAGCCGCATAGTCAATGTCCATATCCCAATAAAACTGGCGACGAGTGTTCACCACGTACCGCCGAATCGGCAGCGGTTGCGCGCCCGCGCTCCGCATTAAGACACTGAGTACTGTCTGTTCTGTAAACCAGGATGGATGGTTAGGAGACCAGCCCGCAAGAAGTTCCGCGGCCAAGTCGATCGATAGTGCCCCCTTTGGAACATATAACAAACCCGAATTGAATCCGGCGATGCATTCCAGCCCAAGAGCTCGACATCGTTCTACAATTTTAGGATCAAAGTTGCCGGCAGAGTCTTCCACCATGCAGCAAGCAATATTTCGCTCTGCATAGGCCAGGATCTCAGCCGGCGTATTGAATGCCAGCACGTCGTAATCGGCATAAAGCAACGCACCTTGGGCAGACAGCGCAAGAACTAGCCCAAGCTTCTTGCCCAAAGGATGTACTTTCAGGAATGTGGAAAGCGCTGGCGACTTGTCACCGAGGAAATCGAGAGATGATTCGACTTCATAAATTACGACACCAGGAAACAATTGGCGCACAGTGGCAATTTCAAGTTCTGCAATCTGTCCATCGACCGCAACCTGTAACTCATAACCGAGCGGCTGAAGATACCTATACCAGCTCCATGCCGTCCACATCGCATCTTTAAGCGATTCTGGCGTCGTGAGCACCACAAACCGCGCTGGTTTCTTGTCGACAGAAAGCGGCGGAAGCAGATGATAGCGCGAACGGACCGAATACGCGCGTCTTCGCTCCCACCACCAGATCGGCTTTGTAAGCAGCTTTCTGATCATTTCGGTCCAGACATGCGGAGATTTCTCTTTTCCCGCAGCGGTATCGGCAGGCCACTCCAGACTCATTTCTTCTCCGCAACATAGTCGATTCCTACAATTCTGCGTCCACCCCGTGCAAAGCCGTAGAATGCCGCAAGAATCACCGCGATCAAGGCTGGACACCCAGAAACAATGTTGAACCAGAGCACAGCCTTCACGGAACTTAAATCCATCTTCCAAATCATCGCAACCTGCAAGAGAATCGTGAGAATATCGCTCGATAGATTCAGCGAGAGGTAAACAAAACGGCGTGACCCATTGATGGATGACATGAGGCCGGTGACGATCGCCATGGTGCTTGAGATCATGACCAGCAAAACTTCGACCCTGTAGCTCGCATATTTCGGACCGAGCACCCAGAGAAAAAGACCAGGAAAAACGCGAGCCAGAACGACGAGGACAATGCAGAAGCAGCTCGCTGAAGCCACTGCAATAAGATAGTTGCTCTTGAGATGCGCCCGCGGCAGTCTCGCAAAGTAGGGTTCTACGAGGATCGGGCTCATCTGCGACAGGAGCGTAAAACCCTGGCCGAGCCGGGCCAGTGCGCCTACGCTGGCTACCGCGGCCGTACGGCCAAAAATCGTAATCATTAGAACAGCAAGTTGTCCTTGCAATGCATAAAATACGACGCTCGGCGCCGACGGCAGTGTGAGCTGAATGACGGCGGTGCGCTTTTCCTTGGAAGCAACGCCCGTTACGCCGAGGAGCTTGCGAGCGCGATAGAAATAGGTCAGCGCAACTGAGATGATGCCGGCAACGTTTATCAGAATAGCTGCAAAAGCATTGAGCCAGTGAAACGCAACGAACACGCCAAGAAGCGCCAGCGTTCCGAGACTCGAAACCATCTGCGCCCGATACCAGCGTTTGCGATCGCGCCGCACCAAAAGCACGGCTCCGTATGCGGCGCTCACCCGCGCAAACCACGTTGAAACCAGCAGAATGGCCACCATCGCCGCGACCACCTGCCAACTCCAATTACGGTTCCGCACTAACAGCGGATAGGCAACAATTGTGATTGGAGCAACCAGAGCAAAGAGGCGATGGGCAAGTTGCCTCAACGAGGCAACATAGTCAGCGATCAACTGCCGGTCGTCGATACGTTCACCGACCAATGGCAAAAGGCTGCCTGATATACCGACGTCCATCAAGACCACTAAGGATCCTTGAATGGCGAAGACGACTACAAACTTGGCATACTCGGCGACTGGGAGGAGGCGAATGCAAAGCAGGCCGTAAAGCAGGTTTCCGGCCGTCGTGATCCCTTGAGATGTCAGGTACTCAGCCACACGGTGAAGCTTCGGAATCACGAAGGCCTTCCATGCATGCGTTTGGTTCGCGGCTACCAGATCGACCAACTCCTTCATGTCCCATTGTGAAGCGCGCCTGCAAGATTAACGGCGCTTGACGCACTCATGTGCACGCCAATCTACTTCCGCATCATTGATGGCTGCAGCAGGCCGGAATACAAGTTATCGACTGTCTCCGCGGCGGCACGCCATGTGTACTTACTGGTAGCATCAGCAAATCCTTGCCGCCCAAGCCTTTCCCGTAAGTTCGCGTCCATCATCAGCCGCTCCACTGCGGCGACAATCCCCGCCGAATTTCCTGGTGCAATCAAGAGGCCATTCTGTCCATCCTCAACAACATCTTTCATTCCCGCCGTCGCAGTTGTAATGACCGGAATGCCCGTGTACATTGCCTCAATCAAGGTCAAGGGCGTGCCTTCAAAGAAACTCGGCAGGAGATAGATGTCGTAATCAAGAAGAACTTCGGCACACTCTTTGTGCGAAAGTGGAGGCAGTACGTCGATTCGGGAATGAAGTGACTCAGGAAATTCCGCGTGTACCTGCGAAGTCGGTACACCCGCTCCAAGTACACCCAGCTGCAAATCCGGATGCTTGAACGCCAGAACGGGGAAAGCCTCGATTAATTGCCGGATGCCCTTTCGCTCAATCCATGAGCCAGAAAAAAGTAACCTGGTGCAAGTGCGATCGTACAATCGCCTGCTTGCCGCGCTAGAAAACTCCGGTCCCGCTCCGGGAACTATCCGGGTAATTCGACTGCGATCCAGATGCAGGCGGCTTTCAAGAAATGCCCGGTCCTCCTCATTCGAACACAACACACGGTCGACCTTACGCAGCGTCAACCGAGACTGCCACAAACTCAACAGCGGAACTGCGATTCGCTCCTTCAAAGTAGGCGGCTCCGGACCTCCGACGTCTCTTCTTAGCCGCAATTCCCAATAGCGCTGTTCGACACCGTAAGACATGGCCACTAGTGCTGGTCCGCCCAGTCGCGACGTTCCCAATACGATGGCCGCCCCCGCCGGCTCATGAACATTGATGATGCTGTACGGCTTGCCTTGAAGAAACGCCATCCTCGCATGGCGTCGTGCATACCATGTGAATGCATGCCGTCGGAGCCGCGGGCTGCCGACTTCCTTCACGTCATCGGCGGTAAAATACTCCGTTTCCCAACCGAATGCTTCCAGAGCAGTATGCAACGACTCGGAAAGCCGCGCCATACCGCCCCACCCTCCACGCGGCACGTTATGCGCCAAGAGAACACGCTTCACGTTGTGTTGATTTCCGACGCTATTCATCTATTGCGGTGCGCTGGCCTTGATGATCAGAACCGCCTCGGACTTCATTTTCACAAATTTGCATTCATACTGACGCGATAGGACGGATGCAGCAACCCGCCAGATCGGGTAGAACTGCGGAACGATGTCCTCGACCACTACCGCACCGCCTTCTCTAAGGAGCGGCAGCGCAAAGTTGATCGTGTGCATGTTGGCGCGCGGAAAATGCAAGCCATCATCGATCACAAGATCCAACTTGGGAAGATGCGCCGCCAGGTCCCGCAATGTTCCCGGCTTTGTTTGGTCCACAAAGAAAGTCTGAATTCTCTCTTCGGTAAATAGAATATCCTTATCGATGTCGGCACCGTAGACATTCGCTTTTGGCGCCCAGTCTCTCAGTGCTCTTTCCGCTGCTCCGGGATGCCCCGTGCCTCCCATGCTTGAAGAAACGCTGGGGTTGTTGGTTCCCATTCCGATTTCGAGAATGTTCAGTGGCGCATCCCGGCTGAGAAGCGCTGCGTAAATCAAATGGTAGTTATGCTTTGCAGCCTTGTCTGAGCCGTATTGATTGAAGAGGTTGCCGAGCTCGCGCGAGTCTTGGGTGTCGGCAAATACGTCTGTCCAGTCCAGGAGCGCGACATGAGTCTGCTGATCGAGCGCCGCAAAGGCGCTGGAGAGTTCAACGTAGTGAAATCTCAGATCATTGGCGCTGACTCCCGAAGTCATTTTGTACAGACGGCTGGTAATTTTTTCCGGGAGAGTATTCATTTGGATGGTCCTTCCTCGCGTACTCGACGATGTCAATCTGTGGCCAGGCTCTGGTCTTTCCCTCTGACCGCCCCCCATCGACTCCGATTTTGCGCGGGGTCAGACTGCTCCCCGCCTAGGCAAGAGCTCGGCGGCGCCTCTGCAACACCGTCAGTGTTCCAATCGCATCAATCGTCTCGAACATCGGATCATGCGCGATCACTTCTCGCGTAAAGCGGGCACTCCCGGCACCATCGATCTGGCGCAATGTCGAGGACCGGCTGTCATGAAGAGCGATAATACCGCCCGGCGCAGTGAGTCTGCTCCAACCTTCCCAGTCTGACTTCAGGCCGTCCCAGCTGTGGTCACCGTCGATGAAAACGAAGTCGAAAAGAGGACAGCCATCCGCAAGGAGCTTCGCGGCGGCATCGGCTCCGAACTTGCGCATCCACTGAATGGTGCCGGTCTTGACCCGCGACACTTCGCGACGAGCCACAACCCACTGTGCACTGAAACCGAGCATCTGCTTTGGATACGGATCGATGGCAAACAGCACGCCGGCCGGATCCATCACGCTTCTCAGCCGGCGTGTGGTCACCCCGTGATGCACACCAATTTCGGCAAGCCTCTTTTTCCCGCTAGCATGACGCGCCAGACAATCCCTCTCCTCCTCCGTGGTCTGCGTTTCGCTCTTAGCGATGCCGAGTTGCCATAGGATGAGGTGGGGCAGGGGCCTGTTCCGGAATGCCTTCAGGCTATTAATTAAGTCCACCGACGGCCTCAAGTATTCAGATTTTTCCCGGACCAGAAGTTACTGTTTTACTCACGGAAGCGTCACCAAACACCGCATACTGCCCGCCCAGCGGTACCCCTGCCAGCACTGGC
>CAZKJB010000067.1:0-14985 GCA_964552975.1 uncultured Occallatibacter sp.
GATGGCGGGAGGCAAGGTGTATGCGTAGCCGCGCGGCAGTCGGACTGATGGCCGCCGTGATTGGGCTTGCGGCGCTGCCGTTGGGCGCCGCGAGCAGTGGTGGCATGAGGGTCGCGGGCGTGAAGGTGGTTACGAACGATGCGAGCCGCCGCGTGGATATAACGATTGATGGGCAACCGTTCACTTCCTATATCTGGCCAACCAACCTAAAGAAGCCGGTGCTGTATCCGATTATCGATGGCGGCGGCGTGACGGTGACACGCGGCTGGCCGCTCGAGCCGCGACCAGGCGAGCGCACAGACCATCCGCACCACGACGGCCTGTGGTTCAACTACAGCAACCTGAACGGCTTCGATTACTGGAATAATTCGGAAGCGATTCCAGCGGCGAGAGCCCCGAAGATGGGGACGATCGTCTTCAACAAGATCGTCTCCGCAAAAAGCGGAGTGGACCAGGGCGAGCTGGTTACGGATTCGACGTGGATCGACGGGCAGAACCATCCGGTGCTCGCCGAGAATACGCGTTATGTTTTCGCGCGCCGTGGTGAAACGCGCAGCATCGACCTGAATACCACACTCACGGCACTCGACAAGGCCGTGTTCAACGACGACAAGGACGGATTGCTAGGCCTTCGCGTCGCACGCTGGCTCGAATCGCCTGAAGAAAAAGGCGGAACGTTCACCGATTCGAACGGCGTTGCGACTGCAGTTGCGGCTGCTGCGAATCTGCCTGGTGTTGCACCTCCGACCGGAGAGTACCTGACGAGCGAAGGCGTGAAAGGCGAAGCGGCATGGTCAACGCGCGGACGCTGGTGCGCACTCACGGGCAACAACGGCGCTGGACATACGGTGACCATTGCGATCTTCGATCATCCGGGCAATATCAACTATCCGACATACTGGCACGCGCGCGGCTACGGACTGTTTGCGGCCAATCCGCTTGGCCAGAGCATGTTCGATCCCAAGCAGCCGCACCTGAACTACACGCTGGAAAAAGGACAGGCAACTACGTTCCGTTATCGGATCGTTGTCTATACTCATGCGGCGACGGCGGAGGAATTGAACCACGAAGCCGATGCATTCGCGGCAGAGGCAAAGTAAAGAAAAGCGGCGAAGGTTCGCGAGAAAATCGAAGAATTCAAGAAAGCCCGAAATCGGATAAAGTACTGATTCTGCTCGATTGAGAGGAAGGCCCACAGTTTCTGTGAAACTGTGGGCCTTCGTTTTGCCAGGAGCTAAATGATTGGTGCTGAGGCGGTTAATTGCGGTTCACAGTTTCACAGTTTCACAGCTCGCTATTTCGAGGCATGGGAGGGAGGGGTGTCCCACCAGCTTCAAGCTCTTAGCTGCTAACTTCTGGCATTAGTCTTTGGCCTTTATGGGCGGCGAGATTGTTGCAAAGATTGATTGAACGATCTCATTGTGCGCCAACCACGAGGAATGATCTGCAAATTGGCGGACAACAAAAGACGAGAAGATTGTTCGAGTTGCCGCTCGCGAAGATCACTGTGGGGTTGACGGCGGGCGATGACGCCTCCATGAGTCTGTTATTGCTGCGAGGCACCGAGACCGGATGGAGCGTTTGGCGTGGCGGCAGCCGGTGGTTGCATCTGTTTGTACCCCGCGGGAATTTCGAAGTGCGAGGGATCGACGGGGGCTGATGAGAAGTTCGATGTGGTGATCTGGGTTTCCATGAGGATAGCGCTGGTGGGTTGTGCCGGTGTACCGCCGTTGGCGTTTTGATCGGCGGTTTGGTCGGGGGGATTGTCCTTCTTCTTGCCGAAGCCGAAATGGCCCGGGATCATGGAGCTCATGGCGGCTTTGGCTACTTGACCTGCGGTCGGTGCGGCCGGGTTGGAATTAGCGGGCAATGGAGCCTCTGATGCAGCAGGCAGGGGTTGACCATTGACGGTGGTGCCCATGCGCATGACCTGCATGATGGGAACGCCCTTGAGCTTCTGCATCTCGCCAGCCATGTCGAAGAGGGCCTGGCCTGCCGCGGGATTCTGAGAGAGCATCTTGCTGAAGTCAAACCCGAGCCCGATGGTCGAGTCCGCCATTTTGGCGGCGAAGCGCTTGTAGAACTCGCGAACCTGCTCGTAGCCGGGGATCGAAGGCACCATCCACATGTCGTTGGTGATGGCCATACTGCCCGATTGCTGGGTCTGGGTGTCGGTGGCATTCATCATCATTGTCAGGATGGATTCGCTGCTCTGGAGTCCAGTGATTTCCTTTTGGGCGCCGGTGTTCCGGACCTTGACATCGAAGCTCATCTTGACGTTTTGCGCATCAGGATTGGGGGCTGGTTGCGCGCTCGGTTGCGCCTGCTGCTTGGCGGCCACTTGCTCCGCCTGTGCGCGGGCATTTTCAATGGCCTGTCTCATCTGTGCGAAGGTCATCACGGTGTAAGTCTTTTTTAGAACGTCGATCTGGGTAACGGTTTCATTGTCGAGATCGATAATCTCAATATTCTCGGGCGAGACGTTGGCGAGGCGATTGTCTTTGAGATAGATGGAAGAGACGATGGGGTCGCCAATGTGCCGGGCCTGGGAGCTGAAGACGCCGACGGTTTTCATCATTTGGAGAAGCGAGCCGCCAGTGATCTGCGTGGTTTGCTGATAGGTGTAATCGCCAGCGTAGAGCGAGGCGGGCAGAACGAGGATAAACGAGATCAGAGCGTACTGCGGGCGTGGGGACATGGAAGAACCTCGGAATGGATCTGTTATGGCAAAGAATGGACAACCGGACGGGCCCAAGAGATGCCGGAAGTCTACCTGCAGCGATAGTGCGCGTCAATGGGGTGGCGTTACAGAGTGAGTAATCCGTGCGTTGGTTTCGGGCGGATGACCGGCAAACCAGAAATCGTTGGAGAATACCCCTCACCTCGGACTACCATTTGTTGAGGTGCGAATGGCGGGTGCGGGGTTACTATCAGAACCAGGTTTGGGCCCGGGGTGAATAGGAGGCGCTATGAAAAGAGATATCAACCGTAGAGCATTCATCGAAGGCTTGGGTGCTTCAGCGTTGGGATTGTGCGTCCCACCAACCGCCTTGCTGGCTGCGGCCCAAGCGCCTGCGGCGCCTGTAGCGGTTAGCAGGTGCTCCACCTACGGTCCGGAGATCGTTGCAACACTAGCGAAGATGTTTGACCAATTAGGCGGCTTGCAGAAGCTGGTCAGCGGAAAGACCGTGGCAATCAAGATCAATGTGACCGGAGGAACCTCGCAGCGTTTCCGCGGTATTGCGCAAGGGCAGACATACTGGGTGCATCCCCAAGTTGTTAGCGCGACGGTTCACTTGCTCGGAATGGCAGGTGCACGGCGCATTCGCTTGCTCGAAAGCCCAACTGGATCTCAAGTACGTACGCTCGACGAATTCCTGCAGCAAGCGGGCTGGCGGCCCTCGGATTTCACCAGTGCTGCTTCGAATGTGGAGCTCGAGAATACAAACTATCCAGGCCGCTCGAATAAGTACACCCGGTTCTGGGTTCCGGGAGGCGGGCTTTTGTTCAAAGCTTACGATTTAAGCCGCGCCTACGAAGACTGCGATGTTTTCATCTCTCTCGCCAAACTGAAGGAGCACAGCACCGCCGGCCTTACCGGCGCCATGAAAAACTGCTTCGGAATTACCCCAACTACCATCTATGGCGAAGGCGCGGGTGTGGATGAGCCAAGCGTTGAAGCGGTGGGACCGAGGGATATGCTGCACTCGGGAAAACGCCAGCCTTCCAGAAGCGCGCTGCCAGAACTTGATCCGAATTCGCCGCGCGATCCCGGCTACCGCGTCCCGCGCGTAACCGTTGACCTGGTGGATGCACGCCCCATTCACTTGAGCATTATCGATGGGATTGAAACCGTGGCGGGCGGTGAGGGTCCGTGGGTCGGGAGTATGCGCACCGTTGCTCCAGGTTTGCTAATTGCGGGCACAAACTGCGTCACGACGGATGCCGTTTGTGCTGCATTGATGGGCTTCGATCCGATGGCCGACCGGGGAACAGCTCCCTTTGAAAACTGTGACAACACACTGAGGTTGGCAGAGGAACGGGGCATTGGGACGCGCGACCTGAGGCGCATCGAAGTACTCGGCCTTCCCATCGCGAAAGGCAAGATCGAGTTTCGGAAGGTGTAAGCTTCCGCCGCGTTTCAGGTCCAGGGCGCCCCATCCTTTCCGCGATGGAGCTGCGGAAAGGATGGGGCGGGTGGGCCGGGTGAAAGCTGGTTAGAAGTTGATGTGGCCGGCAAACTGCCAGTCGCGGGCGCCGCTCGCGCTGGAGATGGTGCCGAAAGAAGTCGACCCGCTCGACCAGCTTGCGCTTGGACTGCCGAACGTGTTCTTGTTCCACAGATTCAGGCAGTCCGCCTCAAAGACAAAGTTCGCGTTTTCAAAGTGCAACGGGAACGTGCGGCTGAGCCTGCCATCGATATTCTGCGTGCCGGGAGCCCTGAGGGTAAAGGGAGCGGTGCGGGGCGCACTGCCGATGAGATAGGCCGCATTGCAGGCGGAAGGCTGGTTCCTGCCCCCTGCGGTGCATCCGGGTGCTGTGGAAACACTAATGGGCGAAGTGAATGCCGTGGGATTGACGTACTGAATGGAGGAAAGGTTGGCGTACTGGGTTCCATTCGGTCCGCTTCCGTAACTGCCGTTCTGGCGCGCCGAGCCCGTGAATCCGGGGGCCAAGTCAGGCATGCTTGTTCCCTGCCCCGGAGTGTTGGTGCCGCTGCCACCTGACCACGTGACGGCCAATGGATAACCGGAGTTGTAGCTGTAGTTCTCCGAGAGCTGCCAACCGCCAACCAGAGCGCTCACCAGCATGTTGTTGCCGCCAATTTGGCCCTTGCCGAACGGCAACGAGTAGACGCCGAAGACGTGGACAATTTGCGGGGTTGAGATTGCCGTCAAACCGCGGTCGATGCGGTCCTGCTTCCAGGCCTGGGTTCCGCCCGAGACATCGGCTGCGGGAATGTCGAAGCCGGTGCGGTAGGTACCGTCGTCGCCGATGTTCTTGGAGTAAGTGTAGTTGACGGTAAAGGCCAGCCCATGGGCCACGCGCTGCTGAAGCAGAAGCTGCAGCGCGTTGTAGTTGAAGTTGCCCACGTTGCCCCAGGTGTCGCTGACGCCGCTGTACTGCGGGAAAGCGGTAAGCATTTGCTGGATGGTGGCCGAGCTGCTGATGACTCCAGCGGCGGTATAGAACGCAGGCTGGGGGGCGTTCGGTGCGTACTTAGCGAGGATCGCCAGGTTGGCCGCGGTTGCCTGCGCGTTCATCAGGGGCTTGGTGCCGGTGGAATCGAGAACAGGACCGAGGATAGAGAGATAGTAGGGGTTCACCTCGTTGGTCCACAGGCCGCGCGCATTGCCGCCTGTCGTTCCGGAGTTGACGATGAAGTGGCTCTCGTTGCCGACATAGTTTACGGACACCGTCATGCTGGGCGTGACCGCGCGCTCGATGCCGAAGTTCCAGAGAACGAGTTCCGGAGCGCGGGCGGAATAGTGCGGGTCAGCGTAGGAAACGCTGCTGGCACTGACGAACTTGCCGCCGTTGACGTAGAAGCCGGTATTGAGCTCCTGGGCTGCGACGCCTGGAGCGGGAGCCGCAGGATAGGCGGTACCGCCGAACAGCGCTGTGTTGGCGCTGGCGCCGAGGTACGCGGCGTTGCTGTTGAGCCAATACGACGGGCCTGCGGTTGCGCCGTTGCCACTTTCGGTGGGACCGATAGCGCTGACGTTGAAGCCGGTTTGACCGGTGCCGTTATAGGCGCCGCCGCGTCCACCTACGCCGCCGGCCTGCGTGAATACCTGCGCACCGCCAGCGCGAATGACGGTCTTGTTGGTAATGGAATAGGCGAGGCCCAAGCGCGGACCCCAGTTGCCAAAGTAGGTTGGCACCGGCGTGGTGCACTGGCAGCTTACCCCTGCGCCGCCATAGTTGCCGGCGAATTGCAGGATGCCCGGCGTGCCTGTGAGCGGGTTAGTCATGGTGGGATTGAGGAAGGTCCAGCGGTTTCTCAACTCGTGGTAAGGCGGCAGGTAATCCCAGCGCACGCCGAGATCGAGGGTGAGCTTATTGGTGACCTTGAAGCTGTCGCGGACATAGGGCGAAATCGTCTTATAGCGCCCAGCCAATTCGCTGACATAGTCGAGAGTGATGGAGGTAGAGGACGTGTCGTTCGACGTAGAGCCGCCGACGGCGCCCAAAAGGAAACTGGCGTAGGAGTATCCGGTACCAGCGTCGTTGAGCGAAGTACCAGAGAAGTTGGCCGTGGAGTAAGCGTTGAAGGCCAGATCGAGAACACCGGTGAGCGTGGCCGGGTTGGCGTTGTTGATCTCCTGCCACTGGAAGGTCATGCCCATGGTGAGCGCATGCTTACCCTTCACCCAAAGCACATTGTCAGTGAGGGAGTAGTTATTCGGAGTGGTCAACTGAGTTGACACAGAGTTTCCATTGCCGGTCCATGTTTGCTGTGCGGTGCCGAACTTGGTCGTGGTGCCGAACGACGCACCGGGGAATTCCACGCCCGCCTGGCCGCCCGGAAGGTTGGTGATTCCCAGCGTCCCGGCTTCCCATGGTGTTACGCCCGCGGTGGCATCGTGGATGTTCTGGAAGAAGCGCGTGAAGCCGTACTTCAACTGGTTGATCAGATTTGGAGTGATGGTGTAGGCGTCTTCAACGATGAAGTTCTTAGGATAGACGTTGGCCAGATCGCCGCCGATGTAGGGCGGGGGCAGGAACGGAGAAGCATAGTTGTTTAGATAGTTCTCAGTGCCGATGGTTCCCACCGACGAGACGCGGTGATTCGAGCTGACGTTGAAATCGACGCGCCAATCGACGACCCAATTGTCAAAGCCGCTGGGATAGCCGCCGAGATAGTTGTTGACGAGGGTGCTGGAATTCCAGTCGCTGTAGGTGGGACTGCTGGAGCTATAGGTCGGCAGGAACGACTCCATCGCCTTCGTGATGGGTGAAATGTCGCCGGGCGGAATGACGTTGTAGGTTCCGTTGTACTCGAATGGCTGGCGGGTGCAAGTGGTTGGGGAGCAGGTGGTGGTCGCCGGATCGTAAAGGAACGCGGGATTGTTCGATCCCGTCCCGGTCAGTCCAGCGCCGACTCCGCCATTCAACTCAGTAAAGTTGCCCTGCGTCATGAGCGCGCTGGGTATGGTGTAGAGCTGGTACGCCGCCCCTTTGCGTTCGTGGTATCTGTCGTAGGCGCCAAAGAAGAACAGCTTCTTGGCAGTTTTGGGAACCACACCGCCAAAGCTCACCGAAAGCTCGTTCTGGTGCTCCACAGGCTTGGGCGCTTGAACCGTTGCGCCGGTGACAGTTTTCGTGGTGGCATGCGGAGCAGTAAATCCCCAGCTATCGAAGGCAGTGTTGCGCAGGAAGTCGGATACCTGGCCGTGATATTGCAGGCCGCCTGACTTCATGGTGAAGTTTTCAGCACCGGCCCCCATGTATTCCGCTGGAGGCGTGCTAGTGACCATTTGAAACTGATCGACTGCGTCAACGCTCATAGTAAGCGAAACGAGCCGGTTGTCTCCCTGCTGGCTGACCGTTTCAGCCGGCATGCCGTCAACGTAGAGCTGGCCGAGATAACTTCCCGTGCCACCGACGATGGGCAGGCGGCCGCCATTGTTCGCTGTCTGCGCCCCCGGCGTGAGCAAGCCGAACGCAGTGGGATCGCGCTGCGCGTTGCTCATTTGAATGGGCAGGTTGGAGTAGGTTGTGTTTTCGACCGTCATGCCGATCGTGGCGTCGGCAGTATCGAGAACCGGCGGTGCTCCGGTGACGGTGACGGTTTGCGTCTCAGTGCCGACGGTGAGCACGGGGTTGACGGTTCTTGTCTGCAAAGCGTCAACGACGACGTTATCCTGCACGAGGGTCTTGAAACCCTTGGCCGCAACTTGCACGGTGTAGGTACCCGGCAGCACCGGAGAGATGCTGAAGAATCCCGCAGACGTGGCCTCGCGAACCGTGTGTTGTCCAGTAGCAACGTTGGTAATTGTGATGGATGCGTGGGGCACGACTGCGCCGGTCGTGTCCATGACCGTGCCTTCGATGGATCCCTCACCGGCTGTCTGTGCTGCGGCGGGATGCGCGAAGCCGATGAGACAAAGCGCAAAGGCGAAGATCGCCAGGATCGCAACGGCCCAAACACCGCTGCATTTTTCAAGCGTCGTGATTGTTCTCATTGATGTTTTCATAGGGAACGCCTGGAAAGCCTCCTTTAGTTGAATGTGGATGCGCGTGCAGATCCATGCATGTTTGCTGCTTCTACTGTGTTCGTCGAGTTGCTGAATCTTCCGCCGCAGTGCGAGTGAACCACTTCTTCCATTCGGCGACAAACACCTGATTGCAGAGCCTCGGGAAGAAGAAAAGCATGCACCGTGAGCACCGTTCAAAACGAATTGGAGAAACACAATACCGTCAAACCGAGCATGGGAAGGGTGGCGACAATTCAACCGCTGGAAGAGCGGTGGTCTGACCCCAGCCAAGCATTTAATGAAACTGCGTAGACGATTGTCAATAGAAAAATTATTTTGTTTTGGGTATGGAGCGGAAAACGCACGGCCGGCGCAATCGAGGCGCTAAGTCACAGTTTTGACGGAATTTAGGTTCGCATTTGGTCCTGATTTTGGGCGAGCGCGGGCGGTCAGCAAAGGCTGAGGGCGAGGCTGGGCATGAGCCTAAACGGGACAGAAACAGCTCCGCGTGGCGGAAGATCGCGAATGATGCGCGGTCCCCGTCACGCGGGGTGAAAATTGACGAACTAGAAAGTGTATTTGAGCGCGAACTGCAGAATGCGCGGCCCCGCGCCGTTTTCACTGGTAATAGTCCCGAAGCTGGTGCTGCTGCTGACGGGGTTGGAGACGCCTGGGTTATTGAGAATGGTGTGGTTGAGCACGTCGAAGTACTCGGAGCGGAATTCCAAGCTCGATTCGCGGTAAACCGGGAAGGTGCGAACCAAAGCGGCGTTCCAAACCGTGAAGCCGGGGCCGCGCAGCGAGTCCTTGACGACGTTGCCGAATCCGGTGCCAGGACCGGTGTTGGCGGGCACTGAAAAAGCCGCCGGGCTAAGCCAGCTCTCGCAAAGTTTACCAACCGCGCAATCTCCCCCGCCGCTTGCGTTCTTCAGGTAAGGCGACTGAGTGAAGTCGCGCTGCGCGCGATCCTGGCTGAGGCCGGTGGATGAGTTGTCAGACGCCATGTACGCAGTGAGCGCATCGCCGGAGTGGACCTGAACTGAGCCAGAGGTCCGCCAATCGTTCACAATTGCCCGTAAGAGGCCAAAGCCGTTGTTCAGCTTGGGCGGTGCGAAGACGTAGGAGACCGAAAAGGCCTGCGGATGGTCGATGTCCGACACGCCGCGATCGAGGGCCTTGATGTCTGGCACAACGGCTGTCGCCGGAATGCCAGTAGCATTCGAGGGATAGAGCGGATAGACGTATGACTCGCCCGCGTTGAGATCTTCAGTATTGGAAACACGCGTGGCTTGCGGCATGTCGTCATAGGACTTGGACCAGGTGTAGTTGGCCAGCAACTCAAGCCCGTGCGACATCTTTCTATCGATCGTGGCTTGCAGTGAATTGAAGTGCGCTGCGCCGATCATGGCCGCTTCGATGATTTGGGCGTAGTTCGTGTTGCAACCGGTAGTCGTAAGGCATGGGCCAATGGTGGGAGCGGTGTTAAAGACCCTTCGCGTATTCACATTCGAAGTGCCGCCCGGAAATGTTAACTTGCCAGCCACGAGGCTTCCTGTATTCACGCCGGGATTGATTTCGAGATTCACAAATTGATGTATCGAATGGGAACCGACATAGGCCAGCCGCATGGCCCAGTTTGAACCGAATTGCTGCTCAAGGGTCAGGTTGTAGTCATTGGTTTCGGGAACCTGGAAGTTGCCGGAAGGATCGTACTCTCCGAGTTGAAATGCGTTCGGGAAAACTTGAGTAGCCTTGAATGGCAGAGTGAACGGGAAAGGATTGGCGTACGCCCCAGTCGCGCATCCCGTGCAGTAGGGATTGCTGAAGGGTCCGCCAGGGCTGCCGGCGGTCTCGAGGGGATTGGTGAGTGCAATGGAAATTGTATTGGGTACGAAACTAGGCTGCGAGAGGTTGAAGAAGCCCGGCAGGCGATCCTGGAAGAACATGCCAAAGCCGCCACGCACCGCCGTTTTCCCATCGCCGAATACGTCATAGGCGAAACCGACCCGGGGCATGAACTGCAGGTACTTGGTGTTCACGCCGTTCTTCGGGAAGCCGGAGTCGCCGGAGATCACCATGCCTGCAGGCAGTCCGGCAGATCCCGAGGTGGTGGCGAGATTGTATTGGGGAGTGCCGGTGTTGGCAGCGTACTTGGCGGGACTGAACGCCGTCTGAACGCCTATCCGGTTGGCCCACGGAGCAAAGTCTTCCCAGCGCACACCGTAGTCCAGGGTCAGGCGATGGTTCAGCTTCCAACTGTCCTGAGCGTAAATGCCCGGGAAATGGTTGCGGTCGTTCACCAGTTCATAGTTGCCCTGCGAGAACGAGTTCATGAAGCCGACTTGGTAATCCGCCATGGCATTGACATTGCCAAGAGGGACAGAGGCGCCGGACAGGGCGAAGCTAAAGCTGGCATATGAAGTGAACACGTTGGTGACATCAAATTTGCTCAACTCAAAGTGGCCGCCAACGGCGATGTTGTGCGTTCCCTTCACCCAATGCAGATCGTCGTTCAAGGTGTAGTTGTTGCGTCCCCAACCGGCGAACGCCGACGACCCCACCTTGAAATATCCGGTGACACTCGCGGCCATATATGGGCCGGTTTGAGCGGTCGGCTGCCAGATGTTCTTGACGCCGAACTGCGTGATGTCGCCGCTTCCTGGAGGTCCGCCGCGCAACGACACCTCACGCTGATAATTGAGAACCAGGTTGTTCAGCAGGTTGTTAGTGAACGTGTGGGTCTCGGCCAGCAGCGCATTCTGATAGCGGGTGTTGAAGTACGACGTGTAGCTTTGCAGATTGGTCGGAGTGTAAATTGCAGGCTGCTGGAACCAATCGTAAAAGTAGTGGCCAAAGAGATGGTCCTTGGCGCCGAAGGTGTGGTCGACGCGAGCGTTGTACTCGTCGAGGTAATTCTGCGTGGCGGAAAAATAGTTGACCGCGTTGCCGATCTTGCCTGCGCCCGCATCCGCGCTCGCGGTGGGAAACGCTTTTTCGAACGCGACTGAGGCCGGGTCGAAGTCGCTGCTCGGGATGTGATTATTTGTGTATTCCTTGCCCGTGAATGGGTTGTAAATCTGCTGGCTTGCTGTATTGCAGAAGCCCGAACCATTGAAGCCGCTCGTGCAAAGGTTGCTGTAGTCGGCGTAGCCGAGCGACCCGCCGCCCGAGGTCAGGCCCTCTTCCGCGAGGGTGGGAACCGTGACCGTCGGCGAGCTCGATCCCGAGTGAATGAGCGTGTGCTGATAGCCGAAGAAGAATTGTGTGCTCTGCCCTTTGGAAATGAAGGGGATGATGACCGGACCGCCGATAGTGCCGCCGAATTGATGGCGGTGGAGTGTGTCTTGCGTGCCTGCCGGCGAGAAATGAGACTCGGCATTGAAGAAGCCGTTGCGCAGAAACTCAAACGCATCGCCATGGAAACTGCTTCCACCGGACCTGGTGACGATGTTGACCATCGCTCCCGCGCTTTGACCGAATTCCGCGTTGTAGTTGCTGGTTTGCACGCTGAATTCCTGGATCGCATCGGGCATCGGGTACGGCCCGTTCACGTTCGTCATCTCGTCAACGTTGTTGCCGCCATCCAGCAGGAAGTTGTCCTGGTTGGGCAGCGTCCCGTTGACGCTGGCAACCTCAACCGCGTTCACAGAGAACGTTTTTCCGTTGCCCTGGTTCAGCCCGTTGCCCTCGTTGGTGGCATCGACGACGCCAGCAACAAGCGTAATGAGTGTTGCTGCTGCTCTGCCATTCAGCGGTATGTCCTGTACGCTCGCCTGGTCGATGACCTGCGATAGCGTTCCCGTAGTTGTGTCAACCTGCACCGCATCAGCCGAGACGCTCACCGTTTGCGATTGTGAACCGACCTTCAGGGTCAAATTGACGGTGAGCGCCTGATCAGCCTCGAGCACAATTCCTTTCTGCGAATACTTCTCAAATCCCGATGCAGAGACATTGATCGAATAGCCCGCGGGCAAAAGCGACGGGAACACGTAGCGGCCATCTTTACTGGTCGTGGCGGTCATCACGTTGCCAGACTGGGCCTGGGTTGCGATTACGTCGGCGCCGGCGATCAATGCTCCGGTGGGATCGGAAACCGTACCGCTGATGGTTCCGTAGCCCTGCGCGTGGACGCCTGTCGCGGAAACCGCAATGCATAAGGAAACGACTACAGCAAATGCGACAAGTTGACTTGTCAAGCCCCGCTGGACGCAATTCCGTTTTGGCGCGAAGCTGAGCCGCCTGAGCCGGCGAAGTTGGAGTGATTGGAATGAATCAGTAAACGTTCTCATAGAGTCCGCTGGATTGCCTCCTTAGGTTGCTGCAGTCCCAATGCGTGGTCGGCACTGGATACGAATTTGGCTTGCTTCGTGGATTGTTCCCAGAAGTCAGTGAACTGGGTTGAAATCTGCGCCGAAGCATAGGCTTGCCATTTTAGGATTGTCAATAGAAAAATTATTTTGTTATCGATTCCTGAGCGCGACGATGGATAATGAGCGTTCTTCAAATCAGAGGTAACATAAAGACAATATAGATAGTTACATGCAGCGCTTAGCGCTCTATGAGCCAGTGTCCAATCCCAATTTGTTTGTCACTTGAAGTTAAACGGCCTGTGGAGAGCGATTTCGCTTATGACTCTCTAAAATAAGCGCCACGAACGCAGTAAGCAGCGAAACCCCGGCAAGCACCAGGAAGGCGTTTCTCTGCCCAAATTCCACGCTTATGCGGGCCAGGGTGTCGCCAGAAAGCCATCCCCCAAATTGCGGAAGTCGTCGATGATTCCGGCCGCGATGAAAATGCCTTTGCGGACTGGATTGACGCGACGTTTCTATCCGAACCTTATTTCCCATTTTGTATGTTCGAGAATTAGTATGGTGCGCCGGGGACTCGATTTGGCAAAAGCGCGGCCGAACGCGACCCTGGGGTGTATGTGCTCGGGGATTGAATGGAACGATTCCGTAGATCTCGAGGCGGTCTTTTTGTCTTCATTCGATTTTTGTCGCCGCGAGCTCGATTGCGGTGGTTTTTGCTGCGGCGGCGGTGGCGCAGCAGGCGCTTGCCGGAGCAAAGCCAGTCGGGTCAAGGGCGGATGCCCTTGCGGCGGTGCGCGAGGGATTTGCGTCACCGCCCATCGACGCGCGTCCGATGATGCGCTGGTGGTGGTTTGGCTCGGTGGTGGACAAGGCCAGACTTGCCCACGATTTGCGCACGATGAAGGAAGGCGGCATCGGCGGCGCGGAGATTCAGCCCGTGTATCCGCTCGCGCTCGACGACGCGAGCAAGGGATTCCAGAACATGCCGTATATATCGAAGGAATTCTTGGACATGGTGAGCTTTGCCGCGCAGACGGCGGAAATCCATAGTTGCGCTGCGATGAATGCTTGATTTGCGCGGCGCTACGAAGATTGCGTAGCATGACGAACGACTGAGAGGACAAGAATGAATCGACGGGAATTCTCTGCACTACTACCTTTGCTCGCTGCCGCAGCGGCTGTTGCACCGAATGCGGAGGGGCAGGCTCCGAGTGTGCGGACCCACGTGCCGGCGATGAAGCCGGAGACGGCTGCGCTCGACAATCTGGTTTCGGGCCGCTATCCGCAGATTGAGCCGACAAACCCACATCCATCGCCGCGCATGTCGAAGCATTTTTTGCTGGGCATGCTGCCGGACAACATTCGCTGCGAGGCGCATTTTACGCATCTTGCGCCGGGCTGCCCGCCAGAGCCGATCGGCACGCACAAGCATACCGAGATCTGGTTCATCCATGAAGGCACGGCGCGCCTGATGACGGCGGGCGTGACGCGGGACCTGGTGGCCGGCGACATGGGTGTGTGCATCGCCGGCGACCAGCACACGATTTACAACGCGAGCCAGACCGAGCCGGCGTCATATTTTGTATTGACGGTGGGACCGCCGGAATGATTGAGGCAGGGGACAAGGGAACGAGGTGACAAGGTGACGTGGGAACGGCAAAAACGGGGACATACGGAATACGGAGCAGAGCGGGATCAGGCGCGCGGCCGGGTGAGATTTGAAGGCTGATTGGCCGAGCCAAGGCCGTAGAATGGCGAGAGCGAAACACCCGCTCTCATCATGAACTACTACGACCAGGTCGCGGAGGCTGCAGCGTTTTTGCAAGCAAGGCTGGGCGGACTCGCGCCACGTGTGGGCATCGTGCTGGGCTCGGGACTGGGCGCAGCGGCGGACGCGGTTGCCGATCCGGTGATCGTGCGCTACGGCGAGATTCCACACTTTCCGCAATCGACAGTTGAGGGCCACCACGGACGCATCGTGGCGGGGCTTCTGGGCGGCGCGCCCGTCGTGATCATGCAAGGGCGCGTGCATTTTTATGAGGGCTACTCGCCGCTCGAAGTGACCTTCCCCATGCGCGTGCTTGGTGTGCTGGGTCTGCGGGCGGTGGTGCTGACGAACGCGGCGGGCGGAATCCAGGCGGGGCTTCACGTAGGACAGCTTGTGTTACTGGCCGACCATATCAACCAGATGGGATGGAATCCGCTTAACGGGCCGAACGAGCCGCGATTTGCACTGCGCAAGGGCGTGGGGCTGCGTTTCTTCGACATGACGGAGGCGTATAGCAAAGCGCTGCGCGCGATGGCGCAGGAGGCCGCACGCGGAGAGGGATTTCAACTCGAAGAGGGTGTGTACCTGGCAACGCCGGGCCCAAGCTTCGAGACGCCGGCGGAGATTCGCGCATTTCGCGCGCTGGGCGCAACGCTGGTGGGCATGTCGACCGTGCCGGAGACGATTGTGGCGCGGCACATGGGAA
>CAZKJB010000068.1:0-4275 GCA_964552975.1 uncultured Occallatibacter sp.
CCCGCTTCCATCGCCGCCAGCGCAACGGGCAGGTGCAGATGATTCGGAGTCACGATCGCAACAAAGTCGATCGCGTCCGGCCGCTTCCGCTCGGCTGCGAACATTTGTTGGTAGTCGGCATAGGCGCGCGCCGGATCGATGCGAAAGCTCACGCCCGCCTCGCGCGAGCGCTCCGCCGACTGCGAAAACGCACCCGCAACGAGTTCGATCCTTCCGTCCAGCTCAGCCGCGATGTGGTGAACCGGGCCGATGAATGCGCCCGGCCCCCCGCCCACCATCCCCATTCGCAACTTGCGTACTTCCGCCATTGCGTCCTCTTCTTTCCTTCCCTTGTTCCCTCGTTCCCTTGTTCCCTGCTTTCAGCAGTTGATGCCGCTCGCCAGAAAGCCCCCATCGACCGCAATTACTTCACCTGTCACAAACGCCGCCGCTTCCGAGGCCAGAAAGATCGCCGGCCCCACGACTTCCTTCGGCTGGCCGAAGCGATGCATCGGAGTGCGCATCAAGATCTCCTCGCCACGCGGCGTGTCATGGATCAGTGGAATGCTCATCTCGGTTGGAAACACACCCGGCGCAATCGCATTCACATTCACGCCTTTTTCGGCTAGTTCAATCGCCAGCGTCTTGGTCAGCGAGGCTACGGCGCTTTTGCTGGCCGCGTAAGCCGCCACACGATAGAAGCCTCTGAACGCCGTCACCGAAGCAATATTAATGATGCGGCCATAACCTGCTTTTGACATGGTGCGTCCAAAAATCTGGCACGCGCGCATGGTTCCCGTCAGATTGGTCTCTACAATCTTTGACCAGTCGGCTTCCTCCACTTCCAGGGTCGACAATTTCTTCGTCAAACCGGCTCCATTCACCAGGATGTCCACTTTCCCAAATGCTTCTATCACCGCATCGTGCAAACGCTGCAGCGATGCCCTATTCAGCACATCGCTCCTTATCCGCAGCGTGCGCCGGCCCAACGCCTCAATCTCCTCCGCGACGGCATTCACCTGCTCCTGCGTCCGCGCGCTGGGCACAACGTCTGCGCCTGCAGCGGCAAAACCCAGCGCAATCTCTCGGCCCAATCCCTGGGATCCGCCAATCACCACCGCTACGCGCCCGCTCAAATCGAAAAGGTCTACCCCCGCCAAACCTGTCCTCCTCGGCCGCCCAAACCGGGCCGCCTCCGCATCCCTCACCGGAGCAATCCACGGCTCAACTTCGGCAACTTAGCCACTGATAGCCTAAATGATCCCTCGCACCGCGGTCCCGCGTGTTGCTACTCACTGACCTCGATAGCCTTGGTGCGTTAAATTATTGGTTGACCATGAAACCGCTATCAATACCCGATTCCACGCGCCGCTGGGACTGCCTCAGCCTGGGCGAAGTCATGCTCCGCCTCGATCCCGGCGAGGGCCGCATCCACACCGCGCGCCAATTTCAAGTTTGGGAGGGCGGCGGCGAATACAACGTAGCCCGAGGCCTGCGCCGCTGCTTCGGCCTTCGCACGGCCATCGCCACGGCACTCGCCGAAAACCCCGTCGGACGCCTCGTTGAAGACTTCATCCTCCAGGGCGGCGTCGATACCTCGCTCATCCGCTGGATTCCCTACGACGGCGTCGGCCGCACTGTCCGCAATGGCCTCAACTTTACTGAGCGCGGCTTCGGCTTGCGCGCGGCCGTCGGCTGCTCCGATCGCGGCCAAACCGCCGTGAGCCAGGTAAAGACCGGCGACTTCGATTGGGAGTCAATATTCGGTCCATCGAATGGTTCGCGCTGGCTTCATACCGGCGGCATCTTCGCTGCGCTTTCGGCTTCCACGGCCGAGGTCGCCGTCGAAGCCATGGACGCGGCGCGGAAAAACGGCACGCCCATCTCTTACGACCTCAACTTCCGCGACTCGCTCTGGAAGTCTATCGGCGGCAAAGCCAAGGCTCAGGAAGTGAACCGCGCCATCGTCGGTAAATTGGACGTGCTGCTCGGCAACGAAGAGGATTTCTCTGCCATGCTTGGCATCGCCATCAAGGGCGTCGGCGAAGACTTTGACGAGCTTCCCATCGCCGGCTACGAGGAGATGCTCCGCGAAGTCGCCGCAGCCTATCCCAACCTCAAGCTCATCGCCAGCACGCTGCGCACCGCGCAATCTGCCAGCCGCAACGCCTGGGGCGCCATCGCCATCTACGAAGACAAAATCATCCACGTTCCGCAGCGCGAAATCGACATCCTCGACCGCGTCGGCGGCGGCGACAGTTTTGCCTCCGGCTTAATCTACGGCATGCTCGCCGCCAAAGGCATCGACTGGGCCGTTCGTTGCGGCGTTGCCCATGGCGCGCTCGCCATGACCACACCCGGCGACACCAGTATGGCCACGCTCGCTGAAGTTGAACGCATCATCAAGGGCGGCTCCGCGCGCATTGCGCGCTGACGCGCCCCGCAATTGGGTGCCCCAGGTCCCGATTTTGGGACCTGGGATAGCAATCGAACTCGCTGGCTCGCTGTTTTTCTAACTCCGCTAGCACCGCTAGCAACGCTTTTCGAGGCTATCCAATGTCCGAAACCACGCAGCAAATCATCGAGCGCGTCGGGCTCATTCCCGTTCTGCGCGCCAAAAGCATTGCCCAGGGCCGGGCTGTTGTCGATGCCATGATCGCCGGCGGCGTCACGGTAGTTGAAGTCACCATGACCGTTCCCGGCGCCATCGATCTGCTGAAGGAGCTCAAGAAAGCCTACGGACCAGAGCTCCTGCTCGGATCCGGCACCGTGATTACAGGCGCTCAAGCCGAGGCCACCATCGAAGCCGGCGCGGAATTCGTCGTCAGCCCCAGTCTTCACCCCGACGTCATCAATGTGACAAAAGCCAACCAGAAAATCTCGTGCCCCGGCGCTCTCACGCCCACTGAGGCCATCACCGCATGGAGCGCGGGCGCCGACTACGTCAAAATCTTTCCCTGCTCCTCGGTCGGCGGCGCAAGCTACTTGAAGTCGCTGCTGGCACCCTTCCCACATCTCAAAATCATTCCCACGGGCGGCGTCACGCTGCAAACAGCCGAGAGCTTTATCAAGGCTGGCGCGCGCGCCCTCGGCGTAGGCGGAGACCTCGTCAACCTCGCCGCCATCGATGCCGGACATCCCGAAACCATCACTGAAACCGCACGCGCCTATCTGAAAGTGATCGCCGACGCGCGTAAGAATTAGCGAGACCTCGCCTCAATGCCCGAGAACACCGACTCCTTCCGGCTCTTGAACCGTCACGCCCTCGTCACCGGTGGCGCCAGCGGCATTGGCGAAGCCACCGTCAAAGAGCTGACGCGTGCCGGAGCTTTTGTCTGGATTGCCGACATCAATCTCCCGGCAGCAGAAGCCCTTGCTTTAGCGACTCCGAACACAACAGCTCTCTATCTCGATGTCACCAGCCCCGAGTCCATCGCCGCCGCCGTCGCCCGCATTGATTGTCTCGATATCCTGGTCAACAATGCTGGCATCGGCCACGTGGGCTCCATCGAGACAACCGAACCGGAAGACTTCGATCGCCTCATCAACGTCAACGTCCGCGGAGTCTACCTCGTCACCCGCGCCTTCCTCCCACTCCTTTTGGCAGGGCGGCCCGAAGGGGACAAAGGCGGCCATGGCGCTGCCGTCGGCGCCATCGTGAACGTCGCCTCGGTCTCCGGCCTCGTCGGCATCAAGCAGCGCTTCGCCTATTGCACCACCAAGGGAGCCGTCGTCGCCATCACTCGCCAACTCGCAGTCGAATATCCCAAGACGCTGCGCGTCAACGCCGTCTGTCCCGGCACCGTGCAATCGCCTTTTGTCGAGGCCTACCTGGAGAATTTTCACAAGGATAATAAGGAAGAGACGCGTGCCGAACTCCGCGCCCGCCAGCCCGTCGGCCGCCTGGGGCGACCGGACGAGGTTGCCTCCGCCATCCGCTATCTCGCCTCTGACGAAGCCGCCTTCGTCACCGGATCGCTTCTCACCATCGACGGCGGCTGGACCGCCGCATAGGTTGTATCGACACCCGCTCCGCGCAGTTACACTTCAATTGAGAGGTCACACATGAATCTTGTCTCGTTTTCCGTTGCCGGCGGCCCTGAAAAACCCGGTGCCCTGACTGAAGTCACAAAAACCATCGTCGATCTCACCGCCGTTGGCTACACTGACGCGCTCTCTGTCGTCACGGCCGGAATCAACAAGCTCCATCCTCCAGGCACCTACCCTGAGCACAAGCTCAGCGAAGTCCGCCTCCACGCACCGCTCTCGAACCCGCCGCGCATCTTCGCCATCGGT
>CAZKJB010000068.1:4285-14836 GCA_964552975.1 uncultured Occallatibacter sp.
TGCCAACTACCGCGAGCACTGCATTGAGACCAATCTTCCCATCCCCACAACGCCCATCGTTTTTTTCAAAATGAACCCCTCCATCATCGGCACCGGCGAGAACATCGTCCTCCCCAAAAACTCCAACGAGCCCGACTATGAGGCTGAGCTGGCCTTCGTCATCAGCACCGGCGGCTATCGGATTCCCGCATCGGCCTGGCGCGACCACGTCTATGGCTACACCATCATCAACGACGTCAGTGCGCGCGATGTGCAGCGCTCTACCACGCAATGGTCGCTGGCCAAGAGCTTTCCCACTTTCTGTCCCATGGGTGCAGCCATCGTTACGGCCGACGAGATCGTCGATCCGCACAAGCTCGCCATCTCGCTCAGCATCAACGGCGAAACGATGCAGAATTCGAACACGAACGAGCTGGTCTTCAAGGTGCCAGATCTGATCGAGTACATATCGTCGATAACGCCGCTGCTGCCCGGCGACATCGTCTCCACCGGCACGCCATCGGGCGTCGGTATGGGGCGCAACCCCAAGCGCTGGCTCCATCCTGGCGACTCGGTCACCGTCACCATCGAGGGCCTTGGATCGATCACCAATCCCGTCGTCGCCGAATAGGAACGAGCGGCACGTCGCGCGGCGCTCAATAACGGAAGCATCTAACAGCTCTATCTTGTACGAAAATGGATGCCCCAGGTCTCGATCTTGAGACCTGGGAAGTACGAACTCAATGAAGAACATCACGCGGTCAAAGATCTAGCTCGCCGCTGGTTCCTGCTCCGCCGCGATTTCTTCCGGATCCGACTGCGATCCAAGCCACGCATAGAGCGCGATCCCCAGGAAGCACACTCCCGGAACCATGTAGGCTGCCGCAATGCTCACCTGGTCCGCAACTCTCCCCATAGCCAGCGTGATCAAAGCGCCGCCGATAATTGCCATCACGATCAGTGCTGCGCCAGTCTTGGTCCGCGTGCCAAGCCCCTTGGTACCCAGCGCGAAAATCGTTGGGAACATCGTCGACATCAAAAAGCTGACAGCGACCAGCGCATAAACGCCAATCCATCCCGGCCTCAGCACCGCGAGGCCGCAGATCGCGGCATTCAGTACCGAATAGATTCCGAGCAGGTTCGGAGCGGAGACAAATTGCAGCAGCCATGCGGAAAAGAACCGGCCCGCGGTAAAGGCCACCAGAGCTCCCGTGAGCCAATAGCCCGCCTGGCGCTCACCGATTCCCGTACCGGAAATGACATAGGGAATCATGTAGCTCCAAGCGCTCACCTGCGCTCCCACGTACAGGAACTGTGCCACCACGGCAAAAACGAAATGCTTGCGTTCCCACAGAGGCTTTGAGTGGTCTTTGGCCAGCGTGTCGTGCGAAAAATCCATGCCCGTATGCGGGAACGGCGTTCGCGCGATGAGGATGGCCCAGAAAAGCACGATCGCACCCAGTACGAGATAAGGCGCAACCACGCGAAGAGTTTCAGAACGCAGATACGGCTGGTAAGTTCCCGCTGCCTGCATAACCGCCACCTGCGCCGGCTTCAGTTCAATTCCGGAGAAGATAAACCGGCTGCCGACGAGTACAGCGGAGATGCTTCCGAGCGGGTTGAACGCCTGTGCAAAGTTCAAGCGGCGCGCTGCGCTTCTGGGATCGCCTACTTGAAGCGTGAAGGGACTGGCCGCAGTCTCAAGGAACGCCAGGCCGCTGGCGATCACAAACAGCGCAGTCAGGAAGAACCAATACTGCGCGATAATCGCGGCCGGCCAGAACATCATGCATCCGGCGCCGTACAGGCACAGGCCCACAAGGATTCCTGCCTTGTAGCCCGCGCGGCGCATCAATTGTGCGGCGGGCATCGCCAGCAGAAAGTAGCCCAGATAAAAAGCAGACTGCACCAGCCCCGCCTGAAGGCGATTGATCTCGAATGACTTCATGAACTGGCGGATCAGAATGTCGTTGAGATTATTCGGAATGCCCCAGAGAAAGAAGAGCGCAGTAACCAGAATGAACGGCAGCATCCTTCCCGCTGGAATCAGCGGCGCTTCGAGGTCTTCGCCGCTCGGCGATCCGTGTTTCTTTTGCCCGGTGGGTCCAACGGTGATGCTCAAGGTGAAGTTTTCCTCCTGGATTCGGCGCCGCCAGTTTACCTTTTGAAAGCGCTTTCACATTTCTACTCAATTCGTCCGAGAGATGGCAAATCCCGTATCGTTTACGTTAACGATCCGTGATTACGTTAATCACTCGGCGTCCTCTTTCCTCTAGGGCCCCCGTCATCGCGCTCATCCGGGCCCGAGCCTATAATCTCCGCGTAAGGCGGCCCTGTCCGCAACCGGGCTCCCACTTGCAGCGCAGGTCTAGACGATGAAACCTTCGCCAACCGAATCGATCGAAACTGTACGGCGCTTCTACGCCGAAGAATTGTGCCGCCTCAACCACATCTCAAATCCCGCCATCCTCGCCGCCTTTGCAACCGTGCCGCGCGAGCGCTTCGTCGGCCCCGGCCCGTGGATCATTCAACGCCTCGGCGAGTCATGGAAAACTGGCGACACCGATGCGCGCCACTTTTACCTCGATGCCCTAATAGTCCTCGACGAAACCAGACACCTCAACAATGGCCAGCCCAGCCTTTGGGCTTTCCATCTCGACGAGCTCGGCATTAGCCCCGGCGATCATATTCTCCACCTCGGCTGCGGCACTGGTTATTACACCGCGATTATGGCGGAACTCACCGGCTCACAGGGCAAAGTAACTGCCGTCGAAATCGACGAAAGCCTCGCCGCCCGCGCGCGCATCGCTCTCGCCCCCTGGCCGCAAGTCAGCGTATTTCAGGGGAGCGGAGCGCTTGGCCCCTTCCAGCCCTCCGACGTCATCGCCGTCAGCGCCGGCGCAACCCATCCTCTCCCAGCGTGGCTCGCCGCTGTCAAGCCCCAGGGCAAACTCCTCTTCCCTCTTACCTCCACTCGCGGACCGGGCACCATGGCGCACCTCAAGCGCGAAAGCGCCGATTGGTTCCATGCCGAGCTCATCAGCTCGGCCTTCTTCGTCGATTTTCTCGGAGCCCGCGACACCGCAGTTGGCAATGAACTCGCCAAGGTGCTCAAGCGCGATCACGGAGCCAGCGTCCGCTCGCTGCGGTGCGATCCTCATCGACCCGATTCCACCTGCTGGCTGCACGGCAATGGCTGGTGCTTTTCCCTCCACGCGCCAAAAACAGACGCAGAGACCAAAAACTGACGCGAAGAGCGATACCTTATGCGAGCAATTGATGCTCGCCCTCCGATCCCCATTGGCGCCCATCCCGTTTACAACCCCCTCGGCGCTGCTCGCGAACGGCCCTCGTCAACACCTCTGCCGCTGCTTAAATTTTCGTAGTTTGCTGCAGTAAACCTCGGCTATACTGGTTTTCCTGCAAGCACGGGTTCCCGGCCCGAAAGTCGATAACAATCGAACGTGAATTCAGCGGCTTCACCGCCGCAGTCTGGAGACAAGATGCGAATCTTCGGACCCGTATTTCTGGCTGCACTCACCATCCCCGGCGCCATCGCGCAATCTGCTCCGGCAACTCCGCCGTCCGCGCAACCGGCTGCGCCAGCCTCTCAAGCCGCCCCACCCGCCACTGATGCGCCGCCACCTGTTCAGGTAACCAGTATTATTCTTGAGAACTATGGCGTGTTTTCTGCCGTCGCGAAAGCCTCTCAGAAACCCGCCGCAGACGGAATCCCTTTCACGGCCGTAACAAACGTGCACGCGAAAAAGAAAACGCGCACTATTCCCATCAGCAAAGGCGTCAACTTCGGCTTTCAATATGAAGCAGTCGGATCCCCACGCTTTGAGAAGACGACTCTGCATTTTGTCGTGATTTATCCGCCGCCTGGCCTCAGTAAGCCCGGCTCGTCTGGCCCCATCGCGCGCGACGAGTACGACCAGAAAGTGCGCATCGGTGTGAAAGGCAGCTACGACGGATACGAACTCGATAACGATTGGGAGATGGTGCCCGGCGACTGGACGCTGGAAATCTGGAGCGGCCCCAACAAGCTCGCCTCTGAAACATTTTCCTTGATCAAGTAACACCCCGTCGCCACGCCGGCTTCACAGCACGTGCCTCAGCCACTTCCCCGTGTGCGAGTGCAGGTTGCCCGCAATCTCTTCCGGCGGACCCTCGGCTACGATACGTCCGCCGCCTTCGCCGCCCTCGGGCCCCAAATCGATCACCCAGTCCGCGCTCTTGATCACATCCAGGTTGTGTTCAATCACGATCAGCGATCCGCCGCCATCGATCAGCTTGCGAAACGCCGTCAGAAGTTTTGAAACATCGTCGAAGTGCAGCCCTGTCGTCGGCTCGTCCAGAATGTAAAGTACGCGGCTTGCCTGCGATGGCTTCGCAGTCGCATTCACCGCCCGCACCTGCGACAGATGCGCCGCCAGCTTGACACGTTGCGCCTCGCCGCCTGAGAGCGTCGTCGCCGACTGCCCCAGCCGCAGGTACCCGAGCCCAATCTCATCCAGCACCGCTAACTTCTCCAGCAGTTTGGTCTGCCCGGCAAAAAAGCGCAGCGCCTCCTTCACGGTCATCTGCAATACATCGTGGATGCTCTTGCCCTTGTAATGCACCTGCAGTACTTTGGCCTGGTAGCGCGTGCCGTTGCAGTCCTCGCAGGGCAACTCAACGTCGGCAAGGAACTGCATCTCCACCGTCACCGTTCCGTCGCCTTCACACGTGTTGCAGCGTCCGCCCGGCACGTTGAACGAAAAATGTCCCGGCGTCAACGACAGCCGCTTGGCCTCGGGTTGCGCCGCAAACAGCTCGCGCACCAGGTCGAAGCCTTTGATGTACGTAATGGGATTTGACCGCGGCGTCCGCCCAATCGGCGTCTGGTCTACCAGCACCACATCGTTCAGCCGATCCGCGCCCATCAGCGCACCGAAAGACCCTGACGGATCGCCGCCATCGGTTTGCCCAAGAGCCCGCGCCACAGCCCGATAAAGCACCTGGTGCACCAGCGTAGATTTTCCCGAGCCCGAAACCCCGGTTATCGCGACCAACATTCCCAGCGGGATCTCCACATCCAGCCCATGCAGATTGTTTGCCCGCGCTCCGCGCAACACCAGCTTCTCACGGCCCGGCGTGCGCCGCCGCGTCGGCACGGGAATAGAAATCTTTCCCGAGAGATACTTCCCCGTCAGCGAATTCGGATTCGCTTCAATCTCCGCGAGCACGCCATCCGCAAGCAGCTTTCCGCCGAATTCTCCCGCGCCCGGTCCTAGATCGAGCAGGTGATCGGCCGCTCGCAAGATATCGGCGTCGTGCTCCACCACTAGGATCGTGTTCCCCAAATCGCGCAGCTCTTCCAGAATGTGAATCAACCGCGCAGTGTCTCGTGTGTGCAATCCGATCGACGGCTCATCCAGCACGTAGAGCGACCCCACCAGTCGCGATCCCAGCGACGTAGCCAACTGAATTCGCTGCGCCTCGCCGCCGCTCAGCGTCGACGCCAGCCGGTCCAACGTCAGATACTCCAGCCCCACCGCGACGAGGAACCCAAGCCGCTGCCGAATCTCTTCTAGAATCGGGCCGGCAATCTCCTCCTGCATCGGCGTCAGCTTCAGTGCGTCGAAGAAATCCTTCGCCTGCGCAATGGTCAACGCAGTCGCCTGGCAAATATTCTTGTCGCCTGCGCCTCCGCTTCCCATGCGCACAGACCGCGCCTCAGCCCTCAGCCGTTGCCCCCGGCAATCAGGGCACTCCGCATAGCCGCGATACTTGCTCAGCATCACCCGCACATGCAGCTTGTACTTCTTGCGCTCCATCTGCGCAAAGAAGCCCATCACGCCTGCAAATCCATCTTTGCCGCGCAACACGGTTTCGCGCGCCGCCTCTGTCATCTCGCGCCAGGGCACATCAAGCGGCACGCCGAGCTCCGCCGCGCGCTTACGCAGCTCGCCAAACCAAGGACGGTACTTCGGCCGATTCCACGGATCAATCGCGCCGCCCAGCAAGGTGAGCCCCTGGTCGGGAATCACCAACCCAAGATCGTAGTCCACCGTATTGCCGAACCCCTGACAACGCGGGCACGCCCCAAACGGATTGTTAAAGCTGAAGAGCCGCGGCTCCGGTTCTGTTCCCGGCCGATGACAACTTGTGCATTCATACGCGCCAGAAAACCGCAGCCGTCGGCCGGCCGGTTCCTCGTCGCGAACGGCTTCTTCAAAGATGACTTGCCCCGCTTCGCGATATGCGACTTCCACGGCGTCCACAATGCGCGGACGGGCGTCGTCGCTTACAACAATGCGATCCAGAAGCACAAACACTGGAGCCGAAAAATCCAGCTCCAGCAGCGATTCCGGCGTCGAAAACTCGACGATCTTTCCCTGCTGCCACAGCCGATTGAAGCCCCCGGCGCGCAACTCCGCGAGCCTCGCTTTCAGCGAAAGCAGGTGCGGTGAGTCCGGACGCGGAGAATCCCCAGCCTTCGCTGCCGCTTTTGTCTTTCCCGGGGACTTCACCGCCCGACCCGCAATCTTCGCTGCTTTCGCCTCAGGCTCTGTCGCTGTTGCTACAGGAAACAGCACATTCAGCCGCGCTCCCTCGCCGAGTGCCAGCACCCTGGCAGCCGCCTCGTCCACTGAATCGCGCTTCACTAGTCCGTCGCAATAGACGCAGTGCACCGTCCCGCATCGCGCGTAAAGCAGCCGCAGGTAGTCGTAGATCTCGGTGGCCGTGGCCACTGTTGATCGCGGGTTCCGCGTCGTATTTTTTTGCTTGATGGCGATGGCCGGCGCCATCCCGTCGATCTCGTCCGCATCCGGCTTTTCAATGCGCTCCAAAAACTGCCGCGCATAGGCCGAAAGCGACTCCACGTAGCGCCGCTGCCCTTCGGCATAGATTGTGTCGAAGGCCAGCGAGCTCTTGCCCGAGCCCGACACTCCGCTGATCACCGTCAGCTTGCCGTGAGGTATCTCGCAGGAGAGATTTTTCAGGTTGTGTGTCCGCGCATTGCGGATAATGATGGCATCGTTCAAAGGGAAAGCACCGATAAGGACCGTCCGGCGCTTCTCTGTGTCTCCAGAGAGGCTCAGAGCGCAACCAGCCATCCTTTATTATACGGTGCTCCGCCAGCGTGATTTTTCAATCCGAGGCGACGTCCGATGGAGGTTCGTTTTTGAAGTGGATGTATCGCCTAATCGCAGCACCCTGCATCAGGCACACCACTCCCCTCGTCGCATCAGGCGAATCCCGTGACCCTATGGAATTTTTTCCCGCCTGATGCTTTACGCAGCAAAGGCGCGGAGTCCGGCATACGTCATCCGGGGTTCCTCCGCTGGCGGGCGATTCAGGACGTTGGCCAATCCAAGAAGAAATGGCGAGGCGCAAACAGGGCACCGCTCCGCACAGTTGCCGATGCAGTTGCAGTCGGGGCAAAGATACGCAGACGCCAGGGGGATCTGCTGCATGGTGGTCAATTTCATCGTCTCACCTGTCAGTAGTAGCGATCAAAAGGAAAGCCTGCGGCCGAAACCTCCAGCGATTCCTCGTGTATGAAATGGATGCCGCCCGGCCCCGCCCGGTTGTTCTTATTTTGAAGTCGAGCAGCAGATCGGGCGTCCGTTCAGCTCGGGGCAAATTTTGCCTCGTTGCCTTCTAAATTATTTAAGGAAGAGAGGTTGTTCGCGTGCCCAATCCTGCTCGGTTACCTTGGGCACCGTCAAGCCGCACAAGCGTGACCACGCGAACGCCCCTCATTTTGTAAAGACGTCGTGCTCCTTGTCGTATTCCTTTGATCTTTCTGCAGGTTTCCGCGCTAGTTTCTCAGCCACATGCTCCACTTTCTCTTCTGGCGTGAGGTCTTCAGCAGTTTCATCCTCAACCTTTTCAGCTTCCGGATTTTCGAATTGCTTTGCCATAGCTTTTCTCCCGTTCCAAGTCTGGGCGCTCTTGCCGGTCAGAGTCCGGTCCCTTTTGCTCTTTCGTCCGATTTCCTCGTGCCCTTGGCCCGTTAAACTCATAGATGAGGTTTCTCGGTGTTTCGTTCTGCTTTCTTCGCTCTATATTTGATCTCTTTTTCATGGACAGCCCTCGGTGTCTCACAGGAATCCCCCTCGACCTCCGGCGCGGTCCCGCCACCGGCCGCCGCTCCCTCACAACACCCCAGGTCCGTTCCCGATCAACTCGCCGTCGCCGAAGCCGCCATCGCCAGTTCCGACTGGAAGACTGCAGAAGCCACTCTCGATTCGTGGCTCATCGCCCATCCCTCTGACGCGCGCGCTCTCTTCGACGCTGGCTATGTGGCTGACGCGCAAAACCGCCTCGACGATGCGGCTGCACTCTACCATCGCGCCATCGTAGTCGATCCAAAATCATTTGAAGCGCATCTTTCTCTCGGATTGCTCCTCGCCCGGCAGAACAAACCAGACGACGCTCGTCCTGAGCTCGTCGCCGCCACCACCCTCGACCCTGGCGAGGCAGGTCCTGCTCTCAAGGCTCGCGCCTGGCGCGCTCTTGCTTCCATCGATCGCGAATCTGACCCGACCCAGGCCTCCACCGATCTGCTTGAAGCTCTCAAGCTCACGCCGGAAACCGCGGCCGATACCTTGCTCGCCGCCAGCCTCGCTGAGCGAGCCGGCCAGTCTGACGCCGCCGCGGCAGCCTATCGCCGCGTCCTTGACGAGGATCCCAAATCGCTTCCTGCGAGCACCGGACTGGCCCATATTCTCATCGTTCGCAAGCAATATGCCGATGCGGAGACGCTCCTTCGCGCCGCGCTCCAGCAATTCCCCGGCGACCCCACGCTCACTTCGCAGCTGGCCACGGTGCTCGCGGCCGAAGACAAGGCTGAAGCTCTGCCGCTCATCCAGCAGCTCCACGCGGCTCATCCTGCCGATCCCGCCATCACTCGCATCTTAGCCGCAGTGCTTGCCGACGCCGGTGACTATGCCGGCTCTGACCGGCTTTACGCCAGCCTACTGGCCGCCAACCCTGTTGATCCCGAGCTGCTAATCGCGCATGGCCAGAATCTGGTCCATGAGGCTCTTTTTGCACAGGCCTCCACAGTCTTTGACAAGGCCACACAGCTCGATGCGTCCAACGCCGACGGCTGGAGCGGTCTGGCCTTCGCCGCCTCGCGCACCGGCCACTTCGATGTCACCCTGCATGCCCTGGCGATGCGCTCAAGATACCAGCCGGAAAACGCCTCCACGCTGTTCCTCTGGGCTACTGCCTATGACTCGCTGAACCAGAAACAACAGGCTGCAGCCTACTATCGCCGCTTCCTCGATGTCTCCAGCGGCAAGTTCCCAAATCAGGAATGGCAAGCACGCCAGCGTCTGCAAGTACTCGGAAAGTAACCCAGCGGCAAAAGCCCGCGCAAAACTGCACGTTCAAGAACCTCTACGGAAAAGCCATCGAGGCCCGTTTACCCCCTCAGCAACCCACAGACGAAATTCTTACATCTTAGTCCTTGCGATTCGTTGCGAATTGTGACTATAGTAGTCACAACTTGAGGGCAGAACCGCACCAGTGGAGGGCTCCACGTGCGCATTGTGGTTCCGATTGCCGCGCTCCTCGTACTCGCCGTAACGATCATTCCGGCGCACGCCTCATCACCCGACGCTACCCCAGCCGATCAGGAAACCATCGACGCCCTCGAGGCGAAGGCAGTGCAGGCGCAGCCGCGCGAGCAATGCTTCCTCTATGCGGAAATCGTCCACCAGATGACGGAGCTCAGCATTCGGCAGTACGCGGCTGGCGACGTCGGTAAGGCGACCGGATTGCTCAAGCAGATTCAGCAATTCGCTCAGAAAATTCATTTCGGACTGGGTGATAACGACAAGCGCCTCAAGAACTCCGAAATGCTCCTCAGTCACACAGCCTTCCGCCTCCACGAGATGCTCCACGTGAGCAACATGGAAGACCGTCCCCTCGTTGAAGAGACCTTGTCCCAGGTCAATCAGGCGCAGAATGCAACCATGATGCAGGTCTTTCAGAAATAGCCCACCCCAGAACCGGGAACCCTGTCGCAACGCTGAGCTTTACCCCCTGCGAAGCCCTGTGCTTGAATAGAAGCGCCGGAGGGATGCTTTCATGCGTGCGCTCGTTGCCGTGTCGTTTTGCTTCCTGCTTACTCTGCCTCTCTTCGCACAGAAAGAGAAACGGGAACCCCTCACCGACACCCAGCAGGACCAGATTGCCGAAGCTGGCATCGATCCCGTTGCGCGCATCGACCTCTACGTGAAATTCACGAATGAACACGCCGACACGATCAAAGGGTTGATCAAGCGCGCCAAAGGTCCAGCCCGGAGCCGCCGTCTCACCGACGAACTCGAGGACTTTACCGCGCTTATGGATGAGCTCGGCGACAATCTCGACGTCTACTCCCAGCGGAACGCCGATCTACGTAAATCGCTCAAGGGGCTAAACGAGGGCGTCCAGCAATGGCAGGGCGTCCTGCACGATCTGCCCAGCGAGCCCGCTTTTGAGTTGGCGCTGAAAGAGGCTCTCGACAGCACCAAAGACCTCGTCGACCAGGCAAAGCAAATCTCTGCCGACCAGGAAGCCTACTTC
>CAZKJB010000069.1:0-14592 GCA_964552975.1 uncultured Occallatibacter sp.
CCAGCCCCGGCGCATAGAGCCCGGTGCAGCAGGTCACCAGCACGTGCGTGATGCCAGAGCGATCTTCCTCGCTCAGCGCAAGCCGGTCCATGGCTTTCCGCATCAGCACCGGCGCGTTTTGCTCAAACAGTTCCATACGCTGCGAGGTGTTGGGAAAGTTGCCTAAGCGATAGAACTCAAGTGCGTCATGCGACGAAATCTGGCCGGTCTGTTTCTGCGGATCGAGGAATGAATAGCGATGCGCGATATCGGCGCGACTCGCCATACGGCGGAAGACGGTCCGCAACCGCGGACTGCTCAGCATCTCCTCTGCGAAGATGACGAAGGCTTCATGCACATTGTGGTCTGGTACGGCAGTAGCGATTCGGTTCAGGTAAGACGTAGTCAAACGAAATAGGCCCTCGGCCGGATTGGTTTAGATGTCGCGTGTGCCTTGGGGAAAACTGGACCACGAGGAGACGACGATCCGAAGAAAGTCGACTACTTGAGAGAACAAGCTCCGAATTCTCGATACAACGGCTACTCTCTGAGACGAACTCCTTATTCTCTTGATAGCACTTGGCGACGAAAGAAGGGATGACGATTCGTTCATGGAGCGATCATCGGCGCAAATGTCGCGTAAGTCATGGATTGACATGCTAAGTTACAGATCAGCAAGCTAGAAGTGTGGCGTCTACGGGACGGAAGTTTGGGCTGCCGCGCCTCTCGATGACCCTAGAAGTGCCGGGAGGTCGACAACCCAAGATGACGTCAGCGACGAGCCTCAAAGCCATGCGTCTAACACACCATTACATTGGTGTGTTCTTCTCGCCAACGATTCTCTTTTTCGCTATCACGGGGAGTCTTCAGATGTTTGGGCTGCACGAGACCAGTCGTGGGAGTTCTTACGTTCCGCCCGCGGTTCTCGTTCATCTTTCACAGTTGCATAAAAAAGGCACTCTGTACCTCCCTCCGAGAAAGGCGGTCCCACTTGGACCGGCAAGGGCCGATGGATCAAAACCTGAAGCTCCGAAGTCGGACGCTTCAATATCTCAGACGCCACCCCCTGCTTCACCGGTACCCAACCCCCTTCCCATGAAGATATTCTTCGCTGCTACCGCTCTGGCCCTCGTGCTTTCGACATGTACGGGGCTTTTCATGTCTTGGAAGTACACACGGCGCAAAGCTGTTGTCTCAGGGGTGCTCCTCGCGGGAATCGTCTGTCCTCTGCTTTTGCTGCTCCTGTGAAGGCACGGAGCGATTTTGGTGAAGAACTAGCTTTGCCTGCCGATACGGCGCTTAACTGTTGAGGGCCTCCTCTCTCAAATAGTGGATAACGATTTGAGCAGTCCAGGCGCAATAGGATGGAATGATGCGACTTCTACTCGTCGAGGATGAACTCGAGATTCAGGGCTTCGTCAAACGATCATTGACGGATGCGGGCTACGAGGTTCACACAGCGGAAGACGCACATACCGCGGCTCTCCTTGCGTCTAAACAGGTTTACCACGGCATGATTGTTGATCTTGGCCTGCCCGACCAGGACGGAATTGACCTGATCCTCAAGTTACGGAAAGATGGCGTCAGCAGTCCCGTGCTTATTCTTTCGGCGAGACGATCGGTAGACGACCGCGTGAAGGGACTGGAACTCGGAGGAGATGATTACCTGACGAAACCCTTCGCTGTCGCGGAGTTACTCGCCAGGATGCGTAATCTTCTTCGACGCAACGCGACCCACGCCGAAGACTCGACCCGCTTGCGCGTCCGCGATTTGGAACTCGATATGCTCAGGCGAAGGGCGACCCGAGGTGACGAGGTCCTCAACCTTAGCCCCCAGGAGTTCGTCTTGTTGGAGTATCTTTGCCGGCATGCCGGTAGAGTGGTAACCCGTTCCATGTTGTTAGCTGAGGTATGGGGAATGCGAATTCAGCCCGACACGAATGTGGTTGATGTTCACATCTACCGTCTCCGCGGCAAGATTGATACGGAAGGGCGTGAGCCGTTGATCAAGACATTGCGAGGTATCGGATATGTCCTCAAAGGCAGCTAGTCCAATCATGCGAAGCGCCGCGTGGCGCATCTCTCTCTGGGCAACCTTGGCGTTTGCCATAGGGACCATGCTGGTATTCGGTATGCTCAACCAATATGTTGCCGATGACATCCAACAACGAAGCGATGCATGGCTTTCGGGCGAAGTCGAAGTTCTGGGTGACGTTGCCGAGCGGACTCCAAAAGACCGCCTCTATGAACGCGTTGTAGGAGAGGTAGCAGAACTTGCCAGCCGTGAGGTTCCGAATCATCAGAGATCAAGCGGGACCGAAAACGACGCGGTGTTTTTCCTCCAGGCTGCGGATAGTGGACCAGCTAAGCTTTGGGTGGGTTCTGGAGATGGCGCAGCAAGCCTTGCTGTAATCCGCTCTGCTCGGGTCTTGCCCGACATACCTTTTGATGCACGTATTCAGGGTTTCGCCATCCCATTCCGAGTTGTCTCAGTCCGCATTGCGGATGGGAGCAACATCTATCTCGGGTTGTCTGAACGAGACGAGCTTCACGTCCTTAGAAACCTGCATGCGCGGTTTCTCGCGCTTTGGCTTGCCAGTGTTCTGCTTGGCTTCATCATAGTGTTCTTCGCCACGCGGAGGATGCTGGGGCGGGTCCGCAAAATCACGGAAGCTGCGTCGCGAATCGGTCAATCAGATTTGAGCACCCGGGTTCCTGATACGACAGGGAACGATGAAGTCGGACATTTGGCTCGCACACTGAATCATATGCTCGACAGAATCGAGAATACCGTTCATCAATTACACACCATTACAGATTCCCTCGCTCACGACTTGAGAAGTCCCCTCACTGCAATTCGTGGCAAGTTGGAGACGGCTTTGTCCAGCGGTGTCAAAGCGGAAGACGCAGAGCCGATCGCCTCCGCAATCGACGAACTCGACCGCCTGACTGAATTCCTTAACACTTCGCTCGATGTGGCAGAGGCGAAGGCAGACGCGCTCCGGCTCTCCCGGACCGGGGTAGATCTGGATGAGCTTGTAAGAAGCATGATCGACCTTTACGAACCTTGTATGAGCGACAAGGGGCTGGGTGTTCAAATTCGGAGTGCGGGCTCAGTCAGAGTATTGGCTGACCCAGCTCTCCTCCACCGCGTAATCGCGAATTTGCTTGATAACGAACTCAAACATCTACCCGCTTCGAGCTTGGTTTGTGTTTCGCTTCGCGCAGACAAACGCATGGCGACACTTACAGTTGAAGACAACGGGCCTGGCTTCGATGCAGAAGTTAGTCGTCACCTCTTCGAGCGAAGAGTCAAAGGACGCGAATCGCGGGGGCACGGACTTGGGCTTGCTTTCGTCGAGGCGGTTGTCCGGGTTCACGGAGGAAGCGTGGCAGCCGCAAACCGGCCGGACGGCGGGGCGCAACTCACAGTGACGCTCCCCTGTTCCGAAACTGAGGGGCAAGAGGAACGTCACGCTCTCGCGCTGGTGAATGGGTAGCACCATAAATATCCAGCGCAGTGTCGGTGCGAGCCCGGAATTAGGCGGGAGTATTCCGTTGGTAGTGTCCTAATTTGGATCCAAATTAGGACGCTACCGAATACTCTCGCAGCAAACCGATAGCCTGCTGGCGGAAGCCCTATGGTCCCAGCAGGTGCTTGCACATCAATGATTGGTCCCAATTGAGCCGCTGCAATCAGTGCACTCTGGCAAGAGTGACTTGAGCGGAAAGGAACTGGGAAACAAACGAAACATGATGAGTTGCAGCTCAACGCACTACACTTGTGCGATATGGCAGGGAAGCTAGGTAAAGGTGGCGAACATAATCGGAGCAAAGAGCGAGGCCGACTGTTGCTCTGGGCAGGTGGATTCTGGGTGTTGCCGCTCTTGGGACTCGCGTATTGGGCTCGCCCCGTCTCTGCATCAGCCAACGCCATTCTCTTAATCCTTGCCGTTCTGCTGGCTCCTGCTCCGGCGCTGATTTACTTGCGCGGGCTGCGAAGGCGCCTGCTTGAGCGTGCGGCATACGCGGAGGAACAGGCGGAGCAACTGAAACTGCAACTGGAGACGGTGCGGTATCGCACGTCGCGTTTGCGCGAGGAGTTGCAGGCCGCCGACCGGCAGGCTCGGCTGTCCCACCAACTCACGCTGCTCGGCCAATTCACCGCAGGCTTCATGCACGAGTTCAACAACCCGCTGGCGATTGTGGCGGGCCGCATCGAAGTACTACTCGACGAACGTAAAGCGGACCCTGCTCTCTGCGCCGATCTTGAGCGGATGCTGGAAGAAACGCGCTACATGAGCAGCATTGCTACCACGCTGCTGCAGGCACTGCGACGGGAGCGCGGCGGAGAGATATTCGATGCTTCGGTTCCCCAGAAGGCGCTGGAGGAAGCAGTTCGTGCGCTGCGCCCTTCGGCCGAAGGCTTTCGCGTGGGCTTGGTGGAAGAGATGGCTGAAGCTCCGCGTGTGGACGTGCCCGAACACGTCGTCGGGGAGGTCGTTCGCGGCTTGCTGAGCAACGCGCTCGAAGCGCTCAAAGGTCGGGATGACGCGACGATTTACGTGCGTCTTGAACCGTATCGCACGGCAGGCGCCAAGGTGGTGCTCAGGATCGACGACAACGGGCCGGGCGTGCCGGAGAGTCTCCGGGGGCATCTCTTTGAGCCGTTTGTCTCACAAAGCTCCGGGCGCGAGAGGCTTGGTCTCGGGCTGTTTCTGGCAGCCAGCCTCCTGGATATGTATGATGGCCGGATTCGCTACGAGCCGAGGAATGGCGGCGGGGCGAGCTTTGTGATTGAGTTGCCACCTGCCCGCTTCACTCGTGGCCAGCCATATCATTGGTTCGCCGGAGGAACGACGGAGTGAGCCGGGTCCTGGTCATCGACGATGAAGCCGCGCTGGGCGAGAACATCCAGCGTATGTTGCGCATCCCCGGCACTACGGTTTCGGTATTCGTCGATCCCGTAAGAGGGCTGGCCGAATGTCTTGCCAATCCGCCCGATCTGGTTTTTCTGGATATGCGCATGCCGGGGATGTCCGGCGAGGAACTCTTCACCCGGCTGCATGAGGCGTACCCTGGGCTCCCCATCGTATTCCTCACCGCCTTCGGGTCGGTCGAGGGCGCCGTCCTGGCGATGCGCAACGGCGCGTTCGACTACCTGCAGAAGCCCTTCAATCGGGACGAACTGCTCCTGGTGGCACAACGGGCGTTGTCCCACGCCAAGCTGGAGCATGAGGTCACAGCGCTGAAAGGAAGGCTTGAGGCTCTGGGCGAGGCCGAGGCCGCGCAGAGTCGCAGCCCCGCGATGCTGGATCAGATGAGCAAGTGCCGCAGAGCCGCGGCCACCGACGCGACGGTCATGATCCTGGGAGAGAGCGGCACAGGCAAGGAAGTTACGGCCCGGTTCATTCACGACCAGAGTCCGCGCAAGGATGGCCCATTCGTCCCCGTCGAGTGCAGCGCCATGCCTGGATCGCTGATTGAGAGCGAGCTATTTGGCTATGAGCGCGGCGCGTTTACCGGAGCGGAACGCACCAAGAAAGGGCTCATCGAATCGGCCGATGGCGGCACACTGTTCCTGGACGAAATTGGCGACCTGGGCGTGGAACTGCAAACGCGGCTGTTCCGGTTTGTGGAAGAGCGGGCGTTGCGCCGGCTCGGAGCGCTTTCGACGGTGAAGGTGGACTGCCGCATTGTTTGCGCGACCAACCAGGACCTGGCAGCCAAGATCAAGGCCGGAACCTTTCGCGAAGAGCTCTTCTATCGACTGAGCGTGGTCACGGTCAAACTGCCGGCCCTGCGGGATCGGCCGGAAGACATTCCGCATCTGGCCCGCTTTTTTCTGGAGCGGTTCTCCCGCCGATATGGCAAAAGCCTCTCCGGCTCTCCGCGATTCTACGAGGCGCTACTGACGGAGCGTTGGCCGGGAAACGTGCGCCAACTGAAGAACGTGATGGAACGTCTTACTGCGTTGCATTCCAGAGGAGTGCTTGGGCCGGAAGACATCCAGGAAGACTCGCCGAGATCTGAAGTCGCCGGCAATTACTCTGCGCTCCCGTGGAAGGACGCACGGGAACAGTACCTGGCCAACTTTGAGAGTTCCTACGCGCAAGCCGTTCTGACCCGTTGCGGTGGAAACGTCAGCGCCGCTGCCCGCGAAGCCGGGGTGGACCGGAAGACTTTCTACCTGTTGCTCAAGCGGGACAAGGAGCAGCTGAATGGGGAGTCGACTCCCCATGCAGCAACGGAATGCGAGGAATGATATCCCCAATACCAGGGGCGCAAAGAGTGTATGTGATTGACATCACACACCCATGAGTTTGGCAGGGAGTCTGCTATAGACCTGGCAGGAGCTCCCGCACATGAAAGTCTGGACCCCGGTCATAAAGGCAAGTCTCTCGATCTTCTGCTTCGCCCTCACCGTCCCTCAGCCAGCGCACGCGATCCCTGCGTTCGCCCGGAAGTACGGCGTCAAGTGCTACACATGTCACACCATTCCGCCGGCATTGAACAAGAACGGCTACATGTTCAAGCGGCTCGGCTACCGCATGCCGCCGGACGAGATGGACGGCACCAAGCCGGCACCGAAGATTACGGAACTCGACAAGGACATCAAGTTCAACCTCACCAACGCCCTCGCATTGGTTCTGCAGGGCAGCTTTACGGCCGAGAAGACTGTGGCGGACACGGGCAATACAACGTCCGCATCTCCCGTCTCCTCCTGCAACGGCGGCACCGCGGGAACCCAGCAGAGTGCGACCTGCACTAGCTTCAACCTGGATGAGGCGGCGCTGTTTGTGGCGGGCGCCATCCCCGATACTGGCTTCTCCTACTTCGGACACTACGAACTCTATCAGGGAGGCAGCAACGACCTGGAGCAGGGATTCGGCGTCTACACACGTGGCCGTGCTAACAGTAGCTACTTCATTAAGGCCGGTGAGATGCACATGCAGGAGGGCGAAGGGACGCGGGCAGCCATGTTCTACAATCTTTTCTCCGACCCCGCCTATACTCTCACCAACGTAGACCCAATCAGCTTCTCGCTCGACCAGCACCCGGTTGGGGTGGATGTGGGCTACACGTGGGCATCCAACTACTTCAAGCGCGTATTCGCCATCTCGGCAAAGGTAACGAACGGACTCAATGCCGACGGCAGCGAAATCCTCGACAGCTCGACTAAGACTTCCAAAGATGTGTGGGCCGACGCCGACTACTGGTTCGGGCCCGATGGCGGCGTGACCGCGATGGTCTATCGAGGCTCGAAGGACCAGGTACAGAATGCCGGTATGGAGAACGAGTTCACCTACCGTCCAACCGTCTGGCGATCCGGCGTCTTCGGCAACTACCTCTTCTTCGACAAGCTCGATATCCTCGGCGGCTACATCCGAAGCCAGGATGACTGGCAGTGGGTGCAGAACGGTCCGCTCACAAACTACATCGCCAACACCTACCGCGGAGAGGCGGACTACTACATCAAGACCGGCACGGTGATCATGGCGCGTATCGATCGCGGTACGGCCACCATATCCCCGCAGCCCGTCATGCACACGCGAGCCTGGGGTATCGGCGCCGAACACGCTCTTACTGACCTCGGCAACGTGGTCGCCCGCGCCTCCTATACGCAGGAGCACGATGGTGACCCTCTCGCGCTGGTAGGCGCTACCGACAAGCTGTTCAAGTTCGATGTTCGATTCATGTGGTAACCGGGAGACTGAAAATGCATAAAGCACTCGCAATCGTGGCGTTAGCCGGACTTTCCATCCCCCTCATTCTCGCGGCGCAGAGCGCTGGCAACGTGACGCTTCCACAGGACAAGGGGCCAAACAAGATCGATGTCTCCGGCTATCCGGCCGCGCAGCAGCAGGGCTACAAGGTGTTCGTGGACAAGTGTGCCAAGTGCCACACCATTGCGCGCCCCATCAACACCACCATGACTAAAGATGAGTGGGAACGCTATGTGAAGCGCATGATGCACAAGCCGAACTCCGGCATCAGCGACAGCCAGGGCAAAACGATCTTCGAGTTCGTAGCGTACGACCAGGCGACCCGCAAGGATAAGAACCCATCGGCATTCTTCAAGTCTCTCAGCGACGATGAGATCGAAAAGTTGAAAGCGTCGCAGCACTAAGGCGTTGGTCTTACACCCCCGGTGAGTCTCATCTTCAACTCGCCGGGGGTTCGCTTCAAAGAACTGCACCTCCGCCAGAGCAAGGAACGCATGAGCTATTCCGTCACCGTCCCGGACCAGGAATACTTCGATAAGAATATTCCGTGTCGCGCTGCCTGCCCCATCCACACCGAGTGCGGACGATATGTGCAGGCCATCGGGATTTCCAAGGATGAGGAAGCGTATCTCCTGGCTCGCGCGCCAAATCCATTCGCCTATGTGCTGGGGCGAATCTGCGCCCACCCTTGCGAGGACAATTGTCGCCGCGGCAAGATCGACGAACCCATTGCCATCTGCGCGCTGAAACGTTACGCCACCGACCGTCACAACCTTGGGACCGGCCACGATCCCGCGCGCAAGAAGCTACCGCCCGCACCCAAGCGCGACAAGCGCATCGCCATTGTGGGAGCTGGCGTCTGCGGCCTCACTTGTGCGCACGATCTGGCGCTGCTGGGCTATACCGTCGAAGTATTCGAGTCCGCACCCGTGCCCGGAGGAATGCTCTATCTCGGTATTCCGCAATTCCGCCTCCCGCGCGAGATCATCAAGATGGAGGTCGACAATATCCTCGCCATGGGCGTCACGCTGCACACGCGTGTGACCATCGGTCGCGACATCTCCTTCACTGATCTGCGGTCGAAGTTCGACTCTGTCCTGCTGGCCACTGGACTCAACAAGGGCCGCGAACTCAACATTCCCGGGGCGCATCTGGCCGGTGTCTACAACGGCATCGACTTCCTCATCAACGTCAATCTCGGCTTCGAGATCGAATTGGGTAAGCGTGTCGTGGTCGTCGGCGGCGGTAATGTGGCCATCGATGTCGCGCGTGCTGCCGTTCGTCTGGTTCATGAAGGCGCATTGGAGTCAACCGGCGAGAGTCTCCAACCGGCCCTCGACGCGGCACGCTTGGCGATGCGCGCAGGCGCGGAAGAAGTTGACATGGTCAGCCTCGAATCCCGCTCGCAGATGCCGGCCTGGAAAGGTGAGGTAGACGAAGCGGAACACGAAGGCATCGTCGTCGACAACGGCTGGGGCCCCAAAGAGGTAGTTGGCGAGAACGGCGTCGTCACTGGACTCAAGGTGCGGCGCTGCCTCACCGTCTTCGACGAAAATGGCCGCTTCAACCCCGCCTTCAGCGACGAGGAGAAGATCATTCCGTGCAATAGCGTGATTCTTGCCATCGGCCAGCAAGCCGACCTGTCGTTCCTCGGCGGCGACGAGGGAGTCCAGATTACACCGCGCGGAATCCTCAAGATCGACGCAGACCTCTCGACGACCCTTCCCGGCGTCTTTGCGGGTGGCGACGTGGCTTTCGGCCCGCGTGTCCTGGTCGAGGCCGTTGCCAACGGTCACCGCGCCGCACGCTCGATCCACGTCTACCTCAGCGGCAAAACGAAGAAGACCGTGCGCAGCCGCTTCCGCATCATGCCCAACTGGTCCATGCCGCGCGGCTTCCTCACCACACCTCGCCAGAAGATGCCTGTGCTCGCGGCAAACCGCCGTATCGGGATTGCCGAGGTCGAACTGGGCTTCGACGAGGAGCAGGGACGCGCCGAGGGACTCCGCTGCCTGAACTGCCAGGTCAACACCATCTTCGATGGGTCGAAATGCATTCTCTGCGCAGGATGCGTAGACGTGTGCCCGGAAAGCTGCCTGCGCCTCGTCGACCTCGCGCAGGTGAGCGGCGACGAGCGCTACGGCGCGCTGATTCAAAGCCGCTACGGAGTGCCCGCGGCTGAGCTTCACACCGGTCAGGCCGGCGCCATCATCAAGAACGAAGAGAAGTGCATTCGCTGCGGCCTGTGCGCCGACCGGTGTCCAACCGGCGCCATCACCATGGAGTCGCTCGAACAGCAGGAACGCGAAGTTTTTGAATAGGGGAGCAACGGAATGAATAGACGCACATTCGTTAAGTTCAGTTGGGGCACGATCGGCTTTGGTGCTCTCATATCGGCGGTGGGAGTCAGTCTGGGAGCTGTCCTGAAGTTTCTCGTGCCAAGCGTTTTCTATGAGCCACCGCAGGCATTCAAGATTGGCGACCCAGCCGACTTCCCCTTTGGTCCTCCCACCTTCTTGGTGGACGAGAAGATCTTCGTCTTTCGCGATCGCGACAAAGGCTTCGCCGTAGCCAGTGCGGTTTGTACGCATCTTGGCTGTACAGTCGCGCACTTCCAGAGCGACAACCGCTTCCACTGCCCGTGCCACGGCAGCGTGTTTGGTCCCGACGGCACAGTGCAGCATGGCCCTGCCCCGCGAGCCCTGCAGTGGTTCGAAGTCACTCTGGCGCGCGATGGCAAGCTCCGCGTCGACAAAGACAAGGTCGTCCCATCGAACTATCGGCTCATGGTGTAAACGATGAATCTGATCAGCGATATCTGGAACTCGATCGTCCGGCGGGATCCGCTCTCCACCGACAAGGGAAAGTCCGAACTGGTCTTTCTCAACGTGTGGCTGCACATCCATCCGGCCAAGGTGAAGAAAGAGAACATGAAGTTCAGGCACTCGTTCTACCTGGGCTTCATCACCTTCTTTCTCTTCCTCATCCTGCTCACTACCGGAATCGCGCTGATGTGCTATTACCGGCCCTACCCGCCGCAGGCATACCAGGATATGAAGGACCTGCAGTTCGCTGTCTTCATGGGGCCCTTCCTGCGAAACATGCACCGCTGGGCCGCGCACGGAATGGTGGTCTGCGTCTTCCTTCACATGTGCCGGGTCTTCTACACCGGCTCCTACAAGAAGCCGCGCCAGTTCAACTGGGTTGTCGGCGTCGTACTGCTACTGCTTACTCTTGGGCTTTCCTTTACTGGATACCTTTTGCCCTGGGATCAACTGGCCTACTGGGCCATCACCGTCGGCAGCAACATCGGAAGCTATGCTCCGATCGTTGGCGGCCAGTTGCGTGAACTGCTCCTCGGCGGCCATACCGTCGGGGAAGCTGCATTGCTTCGCTTCTATGTTCTCCACGTGGCTGTGCTCCCATCAGCGATCATCTTGCTCACCATCGTTCATTTCTGGCGCGTTCGCAAGGACGGCGGCCTCTCTCGCCCCGTCTGGACGCTGAAGCCGAAGAAAACAGACAACCTGGTCACTATCGGCGCGCCGCCCGCCGTCGCACCCTTGCAAGCAGCAGCGGCTTCAAAAGACAAGACCTACGGGCTGATGGAAGTCGTCACCGGCAAGCCCATCTTCGAGACAATCACTCCCGAGGAAGAAGAGGACACAGTCTTCTCCTATCCCTACGCCTTCGTACGTGAGGCTGTCGTTCTGATGGGGACTGTCACCACCATCATGATGATGTCGCTGTTCCTGAACGCACCTCTCGAACAGCTCGCCAACCCCGCCAAGACTCCCAACCCGGCCAAGGCGCCATGGTATTTCCTCGGGTTGCAGGAATTGGTCAGCCACTCCGCGTTGCTCGGTGGCGTAATAGCTCCGGCCTTGATGGTGCTCGCGCTGCTTCTGATTCCATATCTCGACCGAAATCCCAGCCGTCGTCCCGCCGATCGCAAGCTGATTCTCTGGCTTTTCACCCTCTTCGTCGTCGCCAATCTTGCGTTGATCATCATCGGAACCTTCTTCCGTGGACCCGGTTGGGCACTGGTGCCGCCATGGGTGCATGTCACCGCGGGGGTGGAGTAATGGAACGCAAACTCCAGCAAGCCTTCTTCGCCCTCAGCATTCTCGCGCTGGCGCTCATCCTCGCAGCCGAATGGCAGGCCAACACACCATCGTGGAAGTCCTACCAGCGAAACTTCCTGCAACTTGAAGCTCAGGACGAACCGAACGCCGCGGCTAAGACTGCAGTCCTGGCAACCCCGCTTGAAATCCGCCAGGTCATGCTCACCGGACTGCAGCGAGTGGACCGCTGCACCACCTGTCATCTCGGCGTCGACGATCCCACGCTGAAGAACGCGCCCGAGCCGTACCGCTACCACGCCAACCTCGGACCCCACATTCCGTCCAAGTTCGGTTGTACGATTTGCCACGGCGGCCAGGGCCTTGCCACCGACAAGCAAAGCGCTCATGGCAATGTCCCGTTCTGGCCAAACCCGCTCCTCGCCGCGGACTACATCCGCGCCTCCTGCGGCCGCTGCCACAAGGAGGGCGACGTTCCCGGAGTGCCGGAGCTGGCCGAGGGGCGCCATCTCTTCGAGACTCAGGGTTGCCGCGGCTGTCACAAGTTGAATGGAGTTGGCGGGAGTATCGGCCCCGATCTCTCCGAAGAAGGTGCCAGCACCCGCTCTCCGGAATGGCTTGAGCAACATTTTCTTGCTCCGAACGCCGTCTCGGCCGGCTCGGCCATGCCCAACTTCCACTTCACCAAAGACCAGGCCCGCGCCCTCACGTATTACATGCTCTCGCTCAGCAACGAAGACATGGGGAGCTACTACGCCAGCGTCCGCTTAATTCCCAGCCCTGGGTACGGCCGCGAGCTGTTCGTCGAGAAGAACTGCATCGCTTGCCATAACGTCGGCGGCGTCGGCGCTAAAGCCGGCCCTGACCTGCTCGGTGTCACCAGCCGCCACTCGCCCGAATGGCTTGACGAGCAACTCGTGAATCCGCAACTCGTATATCCCGGCAGTTCCATGCCCGAATATGACCTTGAGACCAACGCGCGCAAAGCCCTTGTCGCCTTTATGACGACGGCCACTCCCGACGACGTGCAGTCGATTGTCGCTGGTAGGAAGACCGCTCTCAAACCCGAAGATGTCGCCATCGAGGCCGGCCGGCAAGACTTCGCGCGCTTCGGCTGCGTCGGCTGCCACGGCACCGAACTGCAAGGCGGCGTGCCCAACCCCAACGCCCAGGGCGGCGAAGTCCCATCCCTCCTGCATGTCGCAGATGACTACACCAAGGACGAAGTTATCGCCATCATCCGCGACGGAAAAGCGCCACCCCTGGACAACCCCGCAGGCCTGACTCCGCCCCTGTATATGCCGTCGTGGAAGCACGTGCTCAGCGACGAAGACATCCATCGCGTGGCCGACTATCTCTGGTCGAAGCAACAGAAGAAGGAAGGCTGGTAATTCCGGACATGAAATCGAGGCAGCCTGACTTGCCGATCCAGCGGGAGGCTCGTTGCAAGACGGCAATACTTCCGAATCAGATTAGATGGAGCGTTATCTGTGAGCAAAGTTTCAACCGCATTTGTTGCCGATCAGGAATTGATTGAAGCACTGCAGCAACGAGCAAGGCCAATTGACGTTGGTTCTAATCGCATTCTCTTCCGTCAGGGTGACCCTCCAATCGGCGTTTTCATTCTGATCAAGGGGACGGCCAAGCTGACGAGGCGCTCGAAGGGTGAAGAGGTACTGACCGCACGTGTGGGCGCAGGCTCACTCCTTGGTGTGCCGGCCGCGATTGGAGCGAAACCATATTCTTTGACGGCGGAAGCGATGAGGGGCGCGCAACTCAGCCTTCTCACCACCGGACACTTCGTCCATCTGATGCACACGGAGCCGGAGTTATCGTTCCGCCTGTTGCAGGTCCTCGCAGCAGAAGTCAGGTTTGCACGCGAACTATCCTCGCATCGATGAAACCAATTTCCTGCCCTCACTTGGAACCTGAGGTCGCTTGATTGGTGCCGAGAGACCAAATTCGAACCATGGTGGGATGTAGAGATAGTGAGTGCGGAGCAGGCCAATGTGCCGATTCTCGCGGCAAGCGGCGCACCTCTCAAAGGACGGTGAAAAGCGAGTGCCCGGCAACCTCTGCCCAACCATGGCAGGCATGGGAACAGGCGGGGCACAACACGACACTTTCTGTGTCCCGACGGCGCGGAGCTTTAATTTAGGATACTGGGCAAATCATCCTGGACTTACGCCAAATCGCCTTGGCACTCATCGACAGATGACCGTTGCGGAGGAGGGTTGGGCCGAGCGACTGAGGGCACCTCTCCTCAACAGGGCATGAGCCGCTCCAGCGCCTTCGGGGCGCGGGCGGCGGTCGAAGAAGAAGAACAACAAATAATCCCTTACCGGATTAGATGTAGAGAGAGCCAACCAAGCTCAAACATCGCTGTCGGCAAGTACAGTCTGCAAGCCATGAAGGCGCGTGCGAGATACGGGGGAGCAGCCGCAGAGCGCCCTTCTTGGGCGTGGGCGGCGGGCGTAGAGAAGAAGAACAGTACCCATACCGGATAGAGCTTGAGAACGCGTGCGGCGTCCGGGAGAAGGGAGAATCAGAGCCACTTAAGAGTCATTTCTATACTCATGTACTCAAGCCCATTAACAGGTTGAGCGATGTTTTCCTATAGCTGGCGTTTTGTCCCTACTGGACCCCGGTTTCACTCCAAAAGTACCAGTGAGGGGTAGGGGAAAGTGGCTTCCCCCTGCTTCCGGATGCACTTAGTCGGTCGCGACCTCGGGGCCTGAAATGACACGGGCCAACCGAAAGTCACCAGGTGGTAATCATGAGTCCGACTGGCATCTTCCGGGGGA
>CAZKJB010000070.1:0-14402 GCA_964552975.1 uncultured Occallatibacter sp.
CGCTGACCTGCCGATTACGAATCGGCTGCTCTACCAACTGAGCTACGTCGGCTTAATTAGTGTTTATGCGGCTGAAACGACTTTCAACTGAACTGCCTTTGTCACACTTTTGTCACAACCAGTCACTTGGAGCGCTGCTCTCTGGTCTTCGTGGTCTTGACCGTCTTTGTCACGAGCGACTCCAGTTTTCGCATGGCTTTCCGCCCCTGCTTACGACTTTCCAACATTATATAGTGCCTGCGCGTGACCGCGCTGTCAGCATGCCGCAGGATCTTGGACGCAATCTCTGGATCGACCCCCAGGTCGAACAGGATCGTTGCAAGCCCGCGACGCCAACCGTGCCAACCGTGCCAGCGCTCTCCGACTTTTGGAATTATAGAACGCCGTGCGAGGTTGTCCAAGTTGAGCGCGAAGCCCTTCTTTTCCCCGGCGAAAATCCAAGTGCTGTCTGCATTCCGCTTATGGTGAGCATCGAGCAACGTTTTCAATAGGCTGATGACAGGGACAACGGCTTTGCTCTCTGGTGTCTTCGTTTGATCGACAGCCGTTCTCCATACGGCTCTGCGAACGAACAATTCTGCGCCAGTGTAGTCCGGCCATTGCAGTCCGCGAATCTCGCTTTCCCGTAATCCAGAGAGCGCGGCTGTGCCGACGGCTGTCCTCGCGGGTTCATCGAGCATCTGTAGAAAATATTGGAGGTCAGCAAGTGAATAGGCGTGCCCCTCAAAGTCTGAACGTCGGCCAGAAGCAAGAGCGCCCTGCACCGGATTTACTTCGTTGATGAACCCGAGCCTCTTAGCGTGAGAGAAGATCGCCGATGCGGCTGACTTGATCCGCAGCAAAGAGCCGTGAGACAAGTCTTTGGCATCGAGCAGGCGCTGAATGTGGACCGTCTGAACATCACGAAGGCGGAGTTCGCCGATAACGGGCGTAACGTTCAGCTTGATGGTGTCGCGGTAGAAACGGAACGTCGATGCTTTGCGCTTCGCTTCGACGAACGGAAGGTAAAACTTCTCAACGAAATCAGAAACAGAGAGAGAACCCTCGGCAGCGCCGCCCTTAGTTTCCTTGGCGAGTTCGATATCGGCGAGCGGCCATACATCACGCGCAGACCGATATTCATCGTTGATAGGGGCAAGCCGCTTGCGGATGAGGCGGCGTTGGATCTTGCCGTCGCTGTCTACTTCCGTAGTGCGGAAGCGGATGTACCATGCGCCGGATAATTGCTCAAGTGATCCTCTCTGCATGGAACCCCATTATACTGTGGCCGAAAACCCTTGCCAGTAGCGGGTTCTGCATGATATATTGGATTCAGCTCGCACCTCAGACCTTAACGAGACGCGCAGCTTGCAGCACTTCTGAGTCATCAACAAACTGTCAATCTAATCGAGAGCGGGGCTGTCTCTCTGCTTCTCTGGATCGAAACGGATCCCGGAGGAAGCAGTAGTGTGTCCTGTCAACGTCACCGCTCAAAGCCATGAAATTCTAACTGCGGAAGAGTGCGCTGAACTGCTGCGCGTCAGTCTAGGCTGGGTGCATGCGAAATGTAGGTCGCGCTCACGTAATCCCCTTCCCGCTCATCGCATCGGAAAGTATCTGCGCTTCAGGCGCTCAGAAATTCTTGCTTGGTTCGATGGAACAGTCACGCCTCAGAAGAAAGGGCGGCGCTGAAAAATAAATTTCACGTCAAAACAGCCTCACCCAAAGCAACATTTTGCTAAACGCTTTTGTTTCTTGAACATCCATCTTTGGCGGCTGTCACAGTTCCTTCGGTATTATGTCGGACTGACCTGAGAAATCAGTTCGAGAAGTTTCTAGTGGATCGCAGCAGGGTTGTCACAATTTCGCCGCTAATATAGCAGCACGTTTTCTGCTCTCCACTAGAGCATCTCGAACACGAGCCTCATCAGTTCACAAAACTGATGGGGCTTTTGTTCTTCTGACCCCTCTGGAAAAGAGAGCAACATGGCAAGCGGATATGAACCAAAATATGTGATGTGGCATGAGAAAGATTTCGCTGCTGATACCTACGTCAGCAGAGTGATGCGTCCTTTGGATCGACATTTCTATCGCGCTCTCATCATCGCATCCTGCTTCAACTCTGAGCGTCCCTTTCTGCCAAATGATGACGCGCAACTTTGGATCCTTGCTGACGCAGAATCCCTCCATCAATGGCTGTCGCACAAAGATGTCGTCATGCACAAGTTCACTCTGACTCAAGATGGAGAGCACTGGCAGCACAAGCGGATTCTGGCTGATTGGCAACTCATGCAAGACGCTCATCAGAAGTATGTCGAAAGGGGGCGCAAGGGTGGAAAGAAAGCTGGCAAGGGCAGACCTTTTCAACCTTGGCCAGCGTGTTCAACTTGCGGAAAAGAGCACAGTCCAGATTGGACATGCGAGCGCAACGCAGACTTTGAAGCATGCAACGCTTAGGCTCAACCTGAGCCCAGCCTAACGGCAGCTAGGCTGCATTAGGCACTATGACTTTGACTTTGACTTTGACAGTGACAAGACAATGACTCAACCAAACAGAACCTTTGTGTGGTGAGCGTTGTTTTTTATCCAACCAAGAGCGAGTACAGAAAAAGGAGCATCTGCGAACAGGCTCCTGTCAGGTTCAACTCAGGTTGAGCCTGTCACAGTTTCTCATCCATTATGAGCCATCATGAGAACGATTCCAGAACCATCGGCGGCGCATGCGGATGACAGGATCCGAGAGCGCATAGAAAGGCAAAGCGCGGAGTCTCGTTCAGATAATGGACAAACAACATGGACCCCGCCAACAGAGACGCCATTCCAGATGCTGAAGCGCATGAACAAAGAACGGCGGAGAAAGCTATGAGCAGCACACAGCAGAAGACCTTCCAGACACCCATCATGGCTGGTATCTATCTTGGGCACTCAACCGAACCCGCTGATGTTGACTGGGATTCATTGCCCTTGGCATCAGGGCGCGTTAGCGAAGCCGGTAGGCAGCATGGAATAGGGAAAGTGTCAGTCAGAGCACACCGAAGGCGGAGAGTTGCCCACGGTCACGCTATCCGAAGAATCTTGGTCACAAAATGAACCCGCATATCGTGAGATGCGAACCGTTCGAATTGGACATAAAAGAGTTTCTCGGCGCGGCGTTGGCAGCCAATCTTGGTGCGCGAGAGGAGTTAGCAAAAGCAAAGACAGACGACCTCTCCTTCTACATCGCTAATCTTGATAGTTTGCCGCCCGGAATTGTGCTCTGGATTCCCGAGCAACAACGATACGGGTTGCAGGATGGTTTTCACAGGCTACTTGCAGCGATTCATCTCAATCGCTCAACGTTCCGTGTCATCGAATTGACGATGGAACAAGTCGAAGCCAGGCTAAACTGGCTGCAACAGGCGTTCAGCAAGTGAACAGGTGGAGTAGAGCAAACCGCAACAAGAGACACAACTCGCTGCCGGACTCTTCCGCTGCTTAGAAAAAGCGGGGACAGATTCCAAAGTTGGTTCTCTTTATGAATACAACAATGCATCGACCTCCGACGATTGGGTTGAGTTTTTCATGAGGGCGGCTCAAGCGGTGAAGTGGCGTTGGGATCTTGACGACACGGAAAAACATCATCGCCCCACTACAGACGAGTTCGCGCCGTTTTTCATCAGGCGCGTGCCGAAGCATTTCACAGATGATTTCCGCATGCAATCTGCAACGGTTCTGGACGCTATGCAGTAACGTCGATTTGCACGTCGAACAAAGACACCATTTCCGCACACGTCAACAGAGTGACTTTGGTTGCTGATAAGCAAGTCGCTGATGCACTCATGAAAACACCGTGCGGCGCCAAAGCCTGCTCATACTGTCATGAAGTGAACGACCTGCAAGCTGGTCTGGACTTGCTTGCCCGCATCCCAGACCGCCACTACGAGCGCGAACGCCGAGCATAGGCTGGCGTAGGAACGTCGCGGAGTAGATCGGCAAGTCTCAGCAGCCACCCCAACCGTAGCGCCAGTTTCCCAACATTCAGCAAGTGAATTCACTGGTTGTCACAGGCTTGACGCCATGTTGAGCAACGGGCGAACACAGTGACCAGTACTCCCAACTTCAACGATCTTCCAATCACTCCTCGCCCGAGTGCTCACGAAGCCACTTAGTCCCTGACATCTTCAACAGGTGACAGGGACCTAAGTGGAAATCCGATACAGCACAGAAGGCGGAGCGGAGTGACCCAAACACAAAAGCACACTAATACACCCACAGAGACCAGTGACGACATGGACGCCATCGTAGCGACACTCAAGATTCTGGGCGTCAAAGTGCGCACTGAACGCTATCCAGAGTACAGCGACACGGTCGAAGTCTTTGCATCCACAGTCGGTAACAAAGGCTGCGATGCCAAAGAGAGCGGCATCAAGTTCACCTTCAAGCATGGTCGTCTGACAGAGCTACATGCACGCGCATGGGCAGACTATGACCAGTGGTGGGATGTCTCCGAGTCCGCGTCTTACGTCAAAGCTGTTGCTGCTAGTGAAGCCATCAACGAGAACATCAAGCGTGCCCTAACAGAGAACGATACAGGCCACAAGGTGCAATGACTGCCGCCTATTGCTTGGGAATGTGGCATGAATGTGGCTCTTAGCAACCGAGTAAGTATGAGTGAGCACAGCGTCAGTGATGCCAGTCTGCTTGACCGCCCTTGCAACTGGTTGAAAACAAAAAAGGGGATATGCACATCAAAAAATGAATTTGGACGATCAAGCAAGGGTGCGTTCCCGCTCAAACTTTTCCGCACGGGAGGAATTCGAATCGCGGCACTTTAGGCGCCGAACAGGAAAAACAGCAGCAAGGCAGCACGGGAATTGCAGCATTTAGACCACATTAGGAGAGCAGCAGATGCCACCGAGATCAGCCGTTAAAACGACGCCAAGAACGCGAGAGCAGATTCTTGATGAAATACAGGGCGCGGAAGCGACTATAGAACGCTTGCGGCGCCTGTTAGACAAAACGATGTCAGAAATACGCTCCAATCACTTCACTGCCTACGTTACGGATGACGAGGGCAAGCGCAAGCGGAACCCGGCGTTCAAGGACCTGCGTGAAGTTGAATCAACATTGCGTGCGGCTTCTCGTCACTTGGCTGCGCTGAGAGCCGAAGAGGCGGCACTGATCGGAAATACGACAGGTCCGGCAAGTGAGTGGGATGAGTTCGTGCCAGTACAGAAAGTGAGCGAATGACCGACTTCTTAGCTATCGCGCGCCAGTACGCAGCCGACATACTGTCTGGCACCATTCCGTCGTGTGCTGAGACGAAAGCCGCCATCGAGAGAGCGCAGCGGGATCATGCGCGGACTGACGATGCTTGGGCCTACCGTTTCGATGAAGTCAGAGCGCTCCGTGCTTGCCGGTTCATCAGCAACTTGCGCCACGTCAAGAGCAGCATCTCGACGAAAGCCGGGGAGAAGATCGTTCTGCTGCCGTGGAACGTGTGGCTGCTCACCGAGCTATATGGCTGGGTGCGGAAAGACACAAGCGCACGTCGCTGGAAAAAAGCATGGGTACAAGTCGGCAAGGGCAACGGCAAAAGCACACTCGCAGGATGCATAGCCGCGTATGACGCATTCGTGATGGGGGAAGGTGGTGCCGATGTTCTCTGCGCTGCTTCTCAACGTGAGCAGGCAACCATTGTGCTCGATAGCGCCAGGTCGATGCTGCTGCGCGACAAGGAGATGTGCAAGAAGCTCGGACTGGAAGTTCTGGCGCGTCAGATAGTTCAGCGCGGCACGCAATCCAAGATGCGGGCGCTTCCAGCAAAAGCTACCAGCGTTGAAGGTGTCCAGCCCTCTCTCGCAATCTTAGATGAAGTCCATGCGGCCCGCGGACGTGAACTTTACGACACACTTTCGACAGCATGCGCCAAGCGTGCCAGCGGCTTGATGCTGATGGTCACCACGGCTGGCAATGACAGCAGCGGTCTCGGCTACGAAATGTCCGAGTTCGTTTCGTCACTGCTGAATCAAGAGTGTGAAGCCGATACCTTCTTCGCGCTCGTCTACGGCACCGATCCGAAAGACGAGTGGGACAACCCGCTCTCTTGGCGGAAAGCTAATCCGTCCTGGGGAGTGAGCGTCGATCCTGTTGCGCTCGAAGCAGAAGCGAAGACAGCAAAACTCATGCCGGGAGCACGCAATGCTTTCCGCATTTTCCATTTGAGTGAGTGGTTGGCAAACGGCGCGGACAATACATTCCTCGATTTCAATGCAGTCCGTGCCTGCTACGACAAAGACTTATGTGAAGACGCTTTTAAAGAACAGCATGCCGTTTTCGGTTGCGATCTAGCGTCGAAACTTGACCTCTGCTCCGTCGTCCGCGTTCACGCAAGAAAGAAGGAACGCGATACCCACTTCTATGTGTTCAGCACGAACTGGATGCCGTCGCAGGCGGTTGCGAATAGCAATGTCGCGGCGCTGCGTACTTGGGTAGAGACGGGCCAGCTTGTCGTCACCCCCGGCGCAGTCACGAATCAGGATGATGTAGAAGAAGAGATTTTTCAGCAGTGGAACAAGTGCAAGCCGCGTGACATGAACTACGATCCGGCGCAGGCCACGATGATGATGACGCACCTCAAGAACCGTACAGGTGACTATGACTCATTCATCGAAGTGACTCAGTTCAATCGCAACATGACGGACGGCATGAATCTGCTGCAAGAAATTGTGGCGGACGGACGGCTGCATACCAACTCTCCCATCTTGCTGTGGTGTTTGAGCAACCTGCGAGCACAGCACGGCGGGCTGCATTTTGTGTGGCCAGTGCGCCCGCGTGACCGTCAACTGAAAATCGATGCCGCTGTTGCTCTCGTCATGGCGCTCAAGTCTGTGGTTGCTTGTCCGCTTGAAGAAACACCATCGCCGTATGTATCGCGTGGCGTCATCCTGCTCGATCCGAACTATCGCTGGAAATGTGCGTACCCAAGTTGTGAAGTCTTGACGAACCGTGGGGACTTCTGCAAAGCCCACACAGATCCGAAAGACATCTACGGCACGGCTTACGTGGGAGGGAATTAGAAATGGAAATCAGACTCACTGACGGAGAACGCGTACACCTCGCCGACTTGAGAACCGTCGCTGAAGATCGCATCGATCCTAACTTCATCGGCGTCACGGTCACAAAAGACCTAGCTTGCATCGCTGTCATTGGTGTTCGTGTATCCGTTGACTATGCCGTCAGCATCGAACAGCGCGAACTCATTATGTTCACGTTCACAGACGGCCGTGCGTTCCGCTCTGTGCCCTATTTCAACCGCTGGCGTCCTGAGTTCGTGTTGCACGATGACAACATTGAAGACATCGAGTTTGGTCGGTCACTCTGCGATGTCTGTGATAAGTGGGGGGCGGTCGCAGTTGGCTACGATCCCAACCAGACGAAGATACTGTCACGAAACGCCGTAGCAGTCGTGAAAAGTTCAGCGTTTGCCGAAGATGCGCTGCTTAAGCTGAATCTCGCAGCACAGGAATTCAGCGGCTCTCTCTTTCCAAAAGACTCTGCCAAGGAGTATATGTGGCAATCTTTGCCGACCCTCGCAGGCGCCCGTGTATTTCCAAATGGAGAACTGCTGGCCCGTGGCCGCTATGACAGCACTCATGCTCTCGTGAATGCAGTAGCGGCAGCGCTGAACGTCTACGAGATACCGACTGCTGAAGAGAAAGCGGCTGCTAGTGAAAAATGGAAAGCCGAACAGCAGAAAGGAATCGTGGAACAGCGTCGGCAGATAGAAGAGTACTGGGAAAGCCTCCCGCCGCAAGCGCTCGTCTACGTAAATGACGCGGTTGGTGGAATGGAACGGTACATAACGATGGAGGTTGCTCTACCCCTGTTGAAGAGCGAGACTGTGCGCTTTGCCGCACTGGCTCACGGGTGGAAACAGTATGCATGGAGAGGCTGGCATATGCCACTCGATACTTCCGGAAAACTGATATGAGCACGGCACTCGACCGACCGATGAAGTACTGCAAGCAGCCGGGTTGCCCGACACGCACGCGGAATGCAAACGGCTTTTGCGATGCTCATCAGGAGAAGAACATCGGCAGTGATTACGTCCGCGCTCGGAATGCGGACCCGACTGACAGGCTTTATAAGCTGGCCCGCTGGGCTAAGTTCCGCAGAATGATTATCGAGCAGAACTGGCAGTGTCAAAAGATTGTCGGCATCGAGCAGTGCGGCAATGCTGCAACCATCGTCCACCATCTCCGCAGCCCGCGCGACTATCCGCAGGGGATGTTCGATCCAAAGAATGTTGCTGCGCTCTGCGCTGGATGTCACCCAGGCGGCGTAGCGGGAACGCCTGATTGGGTTGAGGGACGGCATTTTGTGCGCACCGTTTTTGAAATGCCGAACTTTTAGGGGCTGTCACAGGAACAGGAGATATTGACGGTACCAAGTACCGATTAGCCCGAACATGGGCACTCGAACAGGAGAATACAATGCGTATCCGCTGGATCAATCACCCCAACCCAAAACTCCAACACTTAAACGGCAAGATCGTTCACGAAACTCGTGAGTCTGTCGCGCCGTACATTCTCTCCGGCCAATGTGAAGAGGTTCAGTACAAAAACTATGTCGAGCGTTTGAATGATGAACAGGCGCAGCGTGCCGCCGACCCCAAGAATGCTCCGGCAACTGGATGGAGCGTCAGAGAATCGGTCGGCAACAATCCACGCGTGCGCTTCGTCGTCATTGAGACATCACCCTTAAGCGAAATTACTTTCTACGATGCGCCCCCGGCGCACGCCCCAGCCTCGGTGAGGCAAAAGTTCGCCGATGCTGTCGCGACAGATGCAGCAGCCTTCAGCAGCCGCGCAGAGTTTCTCGCAAAGCAACGAAACGAGCCGCGTGTCACGACAGGACACACTGAGACCGATCTCGCAGTAGTCACCTTCGGCGCCAACGGAGTGAAGAAATGACACAGGAAAATAAGCAACCACAGCCGAAGCGCGATGACGACCGCTCAGATGAAGCGGCTTGGATCGCAAAGAACTATCCGCCAGTCAAGAAATAGTGCGGATCACAGGAACTCAGTAACAAGGGGAGCAGGGCAAGGAGAATCCAAAATGCTACTCAAATTTAATGCGGAAGAACGAGCACTGCTTGCCACTGTGGATGCTTGCATCGACATTCCGCGCAGCACAAAGCCAGCCGTCGCGCGAAAACTCTATGACAACTTGAAGCGCCTCATTACGCAGTTGCGTGGTCTGGCGCCAGTCTTGGAAGCACGCGGGCTTTCCTTGCATACGAAGAGAGCGACTCGTGTCGCTGATGCTCGTGCGCTTTTGTTCAAGTATCAAGTTCCCGCAGAAGAACTCATCCCACGTCGGCGCGTATACGGCGACGGCACAGCATTGGAAGATGCCTGCCTCCAACTCCGCGCTGCTGCTTATGCACGACAGGGCGTGGCGATACGCAGTGACGGCTGCGCTGCTGCCGACCCTGAAATGAAATTCCGCGATGATGAAGGCAAGATTTGGCCGGAAGCAGCGCGGACCAGCGAAGAGCATTCTGCGGCTGCTGCTTATCATCGCGCATGCGCAAGCAAAGCATCGACGTTGGAGAAGTGCTCCGCACATTACAAAGCGGCTGACTTGCACGACACTGCGGCGCGACTTTATCCAGACCTCAACTCCAGATTCGCAGCATGCGCAGCCAGCAAGAGCATTCAGCATGCGCAGAACGGCTTGTAAATGCTGCCAGCACTCGAAATCGTTTTGGAGAAGCATCGTGAAGCTGCAACAGAGCTGGCAGAGTACATCTGCGAGCAGCGCAACTCAGATGAAGGGTTCCGACGCTTAGATTCCTTGCTCGAATATCAGGTGATGGCGTTTCGGTATCTCAACGACGCTTGGAGAGATTTGAAGGTGAAGAAGTCATGAACACGATCAACGTTATGACGCGGCGCATGAGACTGACGTTGGCACAGCGCAAGTACCGCACAGCGAATCTGGAGAAGTGCCGGAATAGCTTACGCACTTTTCGTGTGCAGAACGGTCCCGAGGCGCCTGAGTATGCTGCTTTTCACAAAGCCAAGCATCGCTGCACAAATCCGAATAGTTGCAAATGGAAAGACTACGGTGAGCGGGGCATAAGGTTCCTGTTCACATCCTTTGAGCAGTTCTTGGCTGAGATAGGTCCGCGCCCAGAAGGCAAGTTCTCTCTTGACCGCATCGACAACGACGGCAATTATGAGCCGGGGAATGTGAGATGGGCAACGATGAAAGAGCAAATGGCAAACAAGAAGAGGGCAGCATGAGCGGCGCAAACAAATTCACAGTGCATAACAGACTTGCAATGGCAGAGAATGCCATCGCGGAGTTGAAGAAAGAGAATGCCGAACTGCGCACGCACCTCAAGGGCGCGTTGGAGACTGCCGTCAATGATGCTCGCAACATTCTGCGTGGGCAGATTCGTGATGGCAAAGATGGGCGTGACGGAGTTGACGGCGCAACAGGACCTCAAGGCGTGCAAGGGGAGCGCGGAGATGTGCTCTACATCGGTCCCGATGAACTGTTTGTGGGAAGTCAAGAAGCTGCGCCGCGCGATAGTGGAGCGGCACGCTGCATATATCGCACGCATTGTTCATAACATCGAAGTACTCGGGCGCCCAGAGCATCAGAGTACCTCTTACCGCCACTTTCGCTCACTGCTTCAAGACCTACTCCGCGACATCGAGGCACTGCGGTGATCGCCGAATTCCTCAATCTGCAAGGGCAGATCACAACTGCGTTTTATCCCGCTGCCGGAGATTGCGGCGTGCGCGGGACGGTCGTCTCAGCCTTCAAACAAGGCGGCGGGATGGTGATGGCAGACGCGGATCAGAGTGTGCCCAACTCAGGTTGGGCGCTGGCGCCAACATCAGGTCCACAGTCAAGCAATCCCATTGGCTACGGCAATCCTCTGGTGAAGCAGTTCGGTGCTGTGTATCTCAAACCTGTGCCTGATCGACCTGGGGCTTTCTATGTCATTAACCAAGACTTTTGTGTTGGTACGCGAGTGAGTTTCGATGTGGTCGCGGGCAACTATGCTGATGGCGCTCAGAATTTGGTGGCGATCTAAGGAGGATTCAATGACACACAACGAACAAGCGTCGGTATTTATCGCAGATCAACAGGCACGGCAGAAAGTCCATGATGACAAACTCCGCAAGGTGATCGCTGATGCGGAAGCGCGAAAAGGCTCACCGCTAAGTGCTATCGAGCGGCAAGCCATTCTGAAACTCGGTTTTTAAGTTTGTGTCTCGGCTGCAAGCCCGACACGATGCGGAGAGCCTCCGGGGAAAGCGCTGAGCCGATTGCTCACAAGCGACTGATAGAAACCGGAGGCTTTTTTTCAAAGTTTGGTATTGCTGGGCTGCTCACTTGCAACCAGCATAGGGCAGAGTGAAGAGCCGGAACACCCATCTTGGCCGATGGTCGGCGATGACTCACTCTGCCCGCATAAGTTCTCCGTTGGTGGCGTCGAGTAGAACCTGACTCCGCCATCTTCGGGGGAGATGTTCAGAAAGGTAAAAATATGAGTCGTTCCGTAACAGTCGTGATGAGAAACCTGCCCCTAGATTTCACGAATGAAGAGGTCGCCGCGTCGCTCTGGGCGACTGTCGGCATAAACGCCGATCCGCAGCAAATGCGCACGTCTTCAGGAACTTATTCCAAGCAGGCTTTTATTCTGCTAACGGACGAAGACCTCTGCGAGTTTCTCAGTCGTAACTTTGCCGAGACGGCAGTGCTCCACGACCAAAAAGCACCGCCGCATTTTGTGACCGCAGCTAATCCGCGTTTCCGCATCTCGTCAGTCACGGTCGAACTGCCCGGTCCCGCTGAAGACCTCAACAAGAATGGAATCCGCAAACTGAAGTAGTAGTGGTCACAGGCTTCAAAGATTATGGGGACAACCTCTGTCCCCGTTGGAGCGGAACGTTTTCAGTGACTGTGCCGAGAATGCTTCCGCTCCTCCCCCTTTTGAAAGGACTCACGATGTCACGCAAAAATCCTAAGCCCCCTGTTGGGAGTCGAGTGTGGTATCTCGACCCGCCAAAGAAACGGAAGAAATAATGTCAGCCGCTCTGACCGTTGAACAGCCACGCCATCTCGCCCTGCCGGAATGCGCTCTCTTCGCGCCATGTGAACTCAACATCAGCGCCGCTTGCACGCCAGATGAATTCCGTCGCATCGGTGCGGCTTTGGTTGCGCTCGACACCGCTGATGAATTGTGGACCTGTGATCTATCGCAGTATGCCATCACAAGATGGGGCGCGGAGGACGGTTTGAAGTTGGCGCACGAGGCGACCAAACTCAGTGTCGCTTACTTGAAGCGCCGAGCCAGAATTGCTGAGAGATTCGACCCCTCACGTCGCTTTCCGAATATGACTGCTGAGCACTATCGCGGTCTCTGCTGCTTTCCAGTCGAATTCACTGACGTGTGGTTGCCGACGGTCGCAGGGAAGGGATTCAGTGCCAAAACTCTCCGTGCTTTGTGTGTCGAAGCCTATGGAAGTGATCCAAAAGGTGGCTATTCAAAGAACAAGAAGCGCTCGGTCTCGATTCCAGAAACGCTCTACGCCCGTTTCAAAGAACTGTCCCCGGCTCCCAAAGTATGTGTGTTCATCGAGCAGGTACTGACAGACTGGGCGGACAACGCGACACCCGAGACGCAAGCTCGCGTCGCCGCAGCGCTGCTCACGCGAGAAGAAACACAGCATCAGCGCCACATGGCTGAGCGGAATGCTAAGAAAGCCGAGAAGCGAGAAGCAAAGGAAAAACTCCGCGCCCAAAGGGAAGCCGAAGCGCTCGCGAGAAAAGAAGAGATTGCCGCATTCAAAGAGGCTGAGCGTGCAAGGTTAGCAGCAACCAAAGAAGCAGAACGAGCCGCGGCGAAAAAAGCGGTGGCGCACTGCGCTAAGATCGCGCAATTCACAGAGCGCCAGGGGAAAAAGTCACAGTTTGCGACACAAGCTGAGGCGGATGAAGTCATAAAAAATGCTCCGCATTTGGAAAGCTACGCTTGTGACTGCGGACAATTTCACATCAGACGCGCTGTAGGAACGGCTAGGAACGGCGTTCCGCCATCTGATGACACTAGCCCATCTTCCCAAACGGGCGCTCCTACAGAGACTCTCCCTACTTGGAATTGGGGACACGTTCAACGCGCCAGTGCTCCCGCTTGGGACTCGTCTGATGAGGGACCGAACAGGTTGCCCTACGATCAAAGGCGTGCAGCGCAGATCGCTGATGGTGCGGAGCCGATCAAGAAAAAGCGCCCCGCCGTAGCGGAGCGCTGAGTGCGACGGGGAAAGTCTACAGGCGCTGAAAGAACTCCTTGAGAGTGGCCGCCGCCGCCGCCTTGTCAGCCGCTTCAAGTAGCCACTGTTTGAAATCCGTGGGTGTCGAGACGCGCTCTCCGGTGATGAGTGTAGCATCGAGAACGCGGTCGGCCAACAGCGTGAGAAAGAGGTAGATGTCTCTCACAGCCTGCACCACGGCTTCGCGTCTTCCGTCGCCCGCTTTCGCGCTACATGGTGGAGAGTCTCCACAATGAGGCGGTCGTATGGCAGCCCCTTGTGGCAGTGCATGATGAAATAGGTTCTGTGTCCGCGCTGTGAGCGCTTCAGAGCCGCAGACCATTTCTTGATGATGTCCGCCGCTTCTGCGCGAGTGATGTGAAGAGTGATCGAGCCGCCGCGAATCTTGCCATGCAGACGGTGAGTGAAAGTTGTCCTAGAATGATGAACAGCCATGTGTGCGTGCCCTCTATGCACGTGTACTTCGGTTAGGGATCACGCTCGGCTCGAACCGGGCGTGATCTCATTACTTGCTGGGGGACTTCTTCAGTCTTCCTCCTTTCGCGCCGTTTGCTCTTGCGGCTCTTTTCTTGGCAGCGCTCTTGGAAAGTCCACCGACTTCTCCGCCCTTCGCCCCAATCTCGGCTAGCCACTCCCTGACTGCTTTATGCTGCAAGATGCTGGCGTGTTTCACAGCTTGCCTCCTTTCGCGATGCATGCCGCCTTGAGTTGCTCAATCTCCGCCTGCCACGTTGGGATTTCTGGATCACCACAATTGTCGGCGATCTGGTTCTCGATACCGCTGATTTCAAAGCACTCGACACAGAGTCCACAGTTTTCATTGTCTCCGCGCCCTGTTGAGCGAGTCTGGCGCTTGCAGGACCCGCAAGTATAGACGCCAGAGCCGCGCTGGAATCTGCTGTTCTTTGCTGCTTTGCTTTCCATGAGTGTTCCCTCCATGCAGACATCATAACCCAAAGCTGCTTTGGGTTACAATAGCACCAAGGTACTACGCAGGGGAGCGCGCAGCTTTTAAGAGCCGTACAGAAGAAGGCGAAGAGCGCCGCCGCAGGAGGCAAGTAAAATGGATCGCCCATTACACCCA
>CAZKJB010000071.1:0-14392 GCA_964552975.1 uncultured Occallatibacter sp.
GCGAAGATCGCGTCCTGCAGTCGGTGCTTTTTGAAGCGCGCATGGCCTTCCTGGAACTGACCAGCATGATGACTGTGCAGGCCGCACCGCCGCCTCCGCCGCCGGCAAAGAAGTGAAGATCAGCTTCCGCCTGCCCCCGGCTTCTAGCCAAAACAAAGGAAGCAAAATCTCGTTGGACGCCTTTGAGACCGGAAACGGCGGGCCAAGAAACGAGCCAAGGTAACAACCTTCTAGCTCCGGGCTAGGAGTTAGCGGCCAGGAGCCGGAAGCTTCGCAATGGACGGTACGCTCACATTCTTGGGAACGGGAACTTCGATGGGGGTTCCGACGCTGGGGTGCCCGTGCGCGGTGTGCAACTCTCGCGATCCGCACGACCGGCGCCTGCGGCCTTCCATCCTACTGCGCTGGATGCAGCCTGCTGCCGGGAGAGACGGTGTCGATTGCGGCAATGAATGCATCGTAGTGATCGATACCGGACCGGATTTTCGCGAACAGGCGCTGCGCGAGCGGCTTACGCATGTAGACGCGGTGTTTTATACCCACGCTCACGCCGATCACATTTTGGGGATGGACGATCTGCGGCCGCTGAGTTTTATCGCGGAGCGCCGGGGCGGGCCGATACCACTTTTTGCCGATGCGAAAACGGCGAAGATCATGGAGCAGGTTTTCGATTACACATTTTCGCCGAAGGCCACGTATCCGACGCGCGCACGCGTGCAATTGGTGCCTCTGGAAGCGAGCAACACGGTGCACGGCGTGGAGTTTGTTCACATTCCGCTGCTGCACGGCGAGCTGCCGATCTCAGGTTTTCGCTTCGGAAACACAGCATATATGACCGACGTAAGCAAGATCCCCGAGTCGAGCTTTGCGCTGCTCGAAGGCGTGGAGGTGCTGGTGCTTTCGGCGCTGCGCCACGCGCCGCACCCAAGCCACGCCACGTTGGAGCAATCGGTTGCATGGTCGCAACGTATTGGCGCCCGTCAAACCTGGTTCACGCACATCGCGCACGACCTGGGCCACGAAGAAACCAACCGCACCCTGCCAGAGAACGTCCGGCTGGCCTATGACGGGCTGAGCGTGCCCGTGAGCCTATGAGCGGCAGGCCAGTCATGGAAGGTTTAGGCGAGGCTGCAGTGTTCCGCTCGCTTGCGGAGATTCCTGCGGGCTTTGGTCCCACGGTGGCTGCAATCGGCAACTTCGACGGCGTTCACCTTGGGCACAGGGAGATTTTGAGCGCCGTGGTAAGAGAGGCACGGGGCGGCGGTGCTCGCGCGGTGGCCATCACCTTCAATCCGCACCCGGAGCAATTTTTGCGGCCGGCCCGTGCACCGCTGCTACTGACGCCGATTGCCGAGCGGGTGCGGTTGCTCGAATCAACAGGACTCGACGCAATTCTTGTGCTGGCATTCGATTCGGCACTGGCGAGCCTTACGCCGCGCGAGTTCGTCGGGAGAATTCTGGTCGATGCGCTTGGCATACGGAGCGTTCACGAGGGGCAGAGCTTTCGCTTCGGACATGGAGCCGCGGCCGGGGTTAATGAACTTGCTGTGCTGGGAGCGGAACTGGGTTTTGCGGTGCATGTCCATGACGCGTTGCGCATAAGGGGCATGGAGGTTTCGAGCTCAGCTGTTCGCGCGTTGGTGGCGGCAGGGGATGTGCGCAGGGCGCGATGGATGCTGGGCCGGCCCTTTGCGGTGCTCTCAACGCAGGCACGGGGACGCGGGATCGGAACGCGGCTGCTGGTTCCCACTGTGAATCTTGCTCCGTATCAGGGACTTCTGCCGGGTTTTGGTGTTTATGTGACACGGCTGAAGGTGAGCGGCCGCGCATTCCAGGCAGTCACGAACGTCGGGAACCGGCCAACGTTCGGCGAGGCATCCTTCGCGGTCGAGTCGCATATCCTGGACTTCGAGCCGATCAATATCGGCGAAGAGAGTCAACTCGAGCTGGAGTTCCTGTTGCGATTACGGGGGGAGATCGAGTGGTCCTCGCCGGGGGCGTTGAAGGCGCAGATCTTCAAGGATGTGGCGCGGGCGCAGCGTTACTTCCGGCTGAAGGATGTGATTACCGGCGGTTTGGCGGAATGAGCTATAAGGCCTGCAACTTTTGACAGAGGCTTGACGCAAATTTAGACTCAAATCAGGTTTTCTACCCCTCGAATCCCCTTACCGTCATTTTGCAGTTGGGTCCCGTTAAGTCTTTACGGTGCTTCGATTCGTTCTCTCGCTGACAGATCAGCGAGAATTCTCGCCGCTCCAACTGGCGAGTTCGCCCGACTTTTTTGTGGCTAAGTTGCAGTGGCAGCGGTCCCAAGAAAGGTTGAGCTCATGGATTACAGATTAAATAGCTTCGGCGGCAGTGCCGACCGCAACTCAATTCCCAACGGTGAGATTGCTCAAGCCCTGTCGATTGCGGTTGTTGACCCGGATTTGGAGCGCTGCAATGTGGTGGCAAGCGCACTGTGCGCGCTGCGTTCGGCTACCGTGGCGCCGAGGGTTACAACCTTAGCGAATCTGGCGAATTCAACGCTGTTGACGAGCCAAAGTTTCAACGTTGTCCTCATCGCAGTCGACGGAGATCAAGAAACCGCATTGAAAACCATTGAGGCCATCGTCCGCTCCGGACGGTCAATCCCAATGGCCTACTCGGATCGAGCGGGCGATGACATGCTGGTCCGCTGCATGAGGGCAGGCGTGCGCGAGTTTCTGTTGTATCCGTTTGCCCCAGGCGTGATCGAAGAAGCATTCAGCCGGGCGGAGAGCCGCGGTCATTTGAGGCCCGACAAGAGGAGAGCGGGCGGAAAGTCGTTCGCCTTCCTCGGAGCGAAAGGCGGGTCCGGCGTGACAACGGCGGCGTGCAATTTTGCTATTTCGCTTGCGCAGGAGTCGAAGCGGAGCACTCTTTTGATTGACCTCGATCTGCCTCTCGGTGACGCGGCACTCATTCTGGGAGTTTGCAGCGAGTTTTCCACGATTGACGCGCTCTGGGACCGTGACCGGCTCGACTCCACGTATCTGCAATCGTTGGTGACGGAGCACAGTTCGGGCCTGTTCGTGCTTGGCGCGCCAGGCAAATTCCAACAAGCCCCGGTCAGCAATGAGGCAATCGACCATTTGATTCAGGTCGCCGGGCAGGCATTCGATTACGTAGTTATCGATGCGGGCTCGAGGTGGGATCTGGCAGAGACGCGACTGTTCGACATGATCTCGACAATCTACCTGGTTACACAAGTTGGCGTGGCTGAACTTCGGAATTCCAATCGCCTGATTACCGGGTGCCTGCTAGGCTACGAGTCAAAGCTTGAAATTGTGGTGAACCGATACAAGTCAGAGATGTTTGGAATCGAAGACAAGGCGATCGAAGAAGCTCTTACCCGGAAAGCAAATTGGCGGATCCCCAACGATTTTGTTGCAGTGCGCGAAATGCAGGATACTGCTACTCCACTAGCGCTGAAGAAGTCAGCGATTCAACGCGCATTCCAATCGATGGCCCAGATCGCGTCTGGAATTCCCGAGGAGAAGAAGAAGAGGTTCAGCCTCTTTGGCGCAACGTCAGGGGCGTGATGCGAACGCCGGTTTCACGATGGCGGATTTCTGCACAGGTTTTTGAATGACGATCTTCAGCGCGGGTTTTTGAACGGGCGGCGGCGGCCGCAGTTTTGGCGGCGATGTCGCAGCTGTGTGTGCAGAAGCATCCGGATCGTCGACGCCCGGAAATTGCTCGTCGTCTTTGCCAACGATGGCGACTTTCATGAAGTTCATCCAGATGGGCAGAGCTGCCACTGCGCCGGTCTCCTTTTCGCCGAGCGATTCGCGGCTGTCATAACCCACCCAAACGCCGCACGTGATGGAAGGCGAAAAGCCCAGAAACCATGCGTCGGTGAAGTCGCTGGTTGTTCCGGTCTTGCCGCCGAGGGGGTGCTTTAGCTGTGCGGCGGCAGCGCCGGTGCCGTGCTGCGTAACACCCTCGAGAAGCGTCATCATGGTGCGCGCGGTTTGCTGGTCGATGACCTCATCGACCGCGGAATTGTCCTGCCACAGGGTAATGCCGTCGGCGTTTGAGACTTTGCGGATGAGGCGGGGCGAGACGCGGATACCGTCGTTGGGGAAGACTGAGTAGGAGGCCACCTGCTCCTCCAGAGTGATCTCCACCGCGCCCAGCGCCACGGGCAGATAGGCCGGAATGTTCGACGTGACGCCGAAGCGATGCGCCATGTCAATGACCTTGTGAATGCCAACGCGGGCTGCCAGCTTCAGTGCAGGAATATTGCGCGACTCAGCGAAAGCGTTGGCCACCGTCATGGCGCCCTTGTAGTCGTTCTCGTAGTTGTGGGGTACGTAGTCGCCGAAGCGTACCGGCCCATCGACGATGATGTCGGTCGGTTTCACTCCGTCTTCAACGGCGGCGGTATAGACGTAGGGTTTGAAGCTGGAGCCGGTTTGGCGCTCGGCCTGCGTGGAGCGGTTAAAGACCGACTCTGCATAGTCGCGGCCGCCCACCATGGCCAGCACGTCGCCGCTGATGTTCTCCATGGCCATGAGCGCGCCTTCGGCGCCACAGTCCTGCTGGAGCAGAGCGCGGCGCGCGCCGCTGGTTGCGGCCGGGCTGAGCTGGACATAGATGATGTCGCCAGGTTTGACGAGAGCCGTGGCAAGGCGCTGGCCGGTCCATTGCCAATCCTGCGAAACGAGAAGGATGTCGGAGCCAGGATCGCCGGGCGCCCCAATGCGGGCGTCAATTTCAAACGGGAGCGCGCGCGTTACCAGCGCGTGTATATAGCCGCCGGGAGCGGGCGGCGCGGCCCAATCGGGATGCCGGTAAGCATCGAGGGTGGAACCGGAGTCGAGGACGTTTTCAAGTTTGCCGCGCCATCCGTGACGCCGCTCGTACGCGGCAACACCGTCGACCACGGCGCGATTGGCAGTCTGCTGCAAGTCGAGATCGAGCGTGGTGTCGACGCGGAGACCGGCCTCATGCACTTCTTCGGTACCGAAATGCTTTTCTAGCTCGCGGCGTACTTCTTCCTGGAACCACGGCGCCACCAAACCCTCTGGTTGTGCAATCTTCAAGCCAAGAGGGGCTTTGCGCGCCTGCTCAGCCTCGTCGCGGGTAATCACGCCATCGGACTGCATTTCGTCGAGAACCAGGTTGCGGCGCTTCAGCGCGCGGTCAGGATTTAGGATGGGCGAAAACGCTACTGGTCCTTTGGGGAGGCCGGCCAACAAGGCTGCTTCACTCAGGTTCACGTCTTTGGCGTGCTTCGAGAAGTAATATTCCGACGCTGCTTCGAAGCCGTACATTCCGCTGCCCAGATAAATCTGGTTGCCGTAGAGCGTGAAGATCTGCTGCTTGGTAAAGGTGCGCTCGATCTGGATGGCGAGGTAAGCCTCCTGGATTTTGCGCATGGCAGTGCGATCGGATGAGAGAAACAGGTTGCGCGCCAACTGCATGGTCAGGGTCGAAGCGCCCTGGGCGCGCCCATGGCTGCGAATGTCGTGCCAGGCGGCGCCGGCCACGCGAAAGACATTGATGCCCCAGTGCGATTCAAAGTTCTTGTCTTCGATGGAGATGACGGCTGCACGCAGGATGGGGGCAAAACCCTCGAAGCCGACTACTTCACGGCGCTCCAAGGCGAAGGAGCCGATGATGCGGCCCTTGCGATCGTAGAGGTCTGTGGTGGTGGAGGGGCGGAAGTGTTCGAGGTCGTCGATCTGCGGAAGATTGACGGAGTAGACGAGGGTGAGCCCGGCCAGTGAACCAGTAATTGCAGCAAGCACGATCAAGACCACGAGCGCAGAACGTCCGGCAATTTTGCGGCGCCGGCGATCAGGCGGAGGCGGACCGGCAAGGCGGCGCGCACGGCCGATGCCGCGAAGAGGAGGTGCCTGATTGGTTGTGGCTGCCAAGCGAGTCCGGCCTCAATAGGGTCTGCTGACACAACCGGGAAAGATCGCGACTGGAGCTATTCCGCAGGTGTTAACAGACTCGACACTTTCCCCCGCAGGTGGGGCGGGGTAAGCCTCACCTTAAGGCTAGCATTGGAACGATCCGGGGAGGCCAGGCAGGAACCGATTCGAACCACGTCGTGCAAGAGTGGGAAACGGAGCCCTCCGGGCGGCAAAACTATCAATCGATCAGTGACGTCTGTGCGGAACTGCCGCAGCGCAAGAGGCTGCGGGCCAACCATTCTTTTCAACCGTTCTTTGCCTTCAGCAACTCCAGTGCCCGATTGAGCGGCTGATCGCCATTCGACGGCGGCACCGGTTCGTTATCTTGTTCGGGAGTACTGACAACTTCATTGGGCGTTACAGCTTCGTCCTCAATCTTCTTGCCGCCCGGATCCTCATATTTGGCTACGGTGAGCATAAGCGCAGCGCCGTCGGGCAGGTCGATTGTCTTTTGGACGGAGCCTTCGCCGAAGGTGCGTTCGCCGACCACGTCGCCGCGCTTCAATCCTTCAATGGCGGCGGCGACCAGTTCGGGAGCACCGTAGGTGCCGCGATTCACAAGCACGGCCACGGGTGCGTCGGTGAGGCAGAGCGCGGGGTCGGCGGTGAAGGTCTGCAGTGGAACTTTCTGGCCCTCCAGAGAAGCGAGGGTTCCTTGCCTGATGAAGAAGTTGGCCAGGCGCACGCCCTGTTTTGCGTCGTCGCCCGAGGTATCGCGGAGGTCGAGAAGAATTTTGCGGCCCTTGCCGGCGGCTTTGATTTTGGCGGCGAGTTCGTCAACGCGAGCCGCGGTGAGGATACCCGGCTTGAGGTAAACGATGGTTGCGTTCTCGTAAGACTGCTGGCCGAGCTGCGGCGCGGCAACCTGAGTGCGCGTGAGCACAACCTTGTCTGGATCGGGCTTGAAGGGTCGCACGACCGAGAGCGTGATCGTGGTTTCAGGCTTGCCCTCAAGCATGAAGCGAATCACTGCGAGCGGAAGGTCGTGGGTCGACTGGCCATCGATCAAGTCGATCACGTCGCCATCGCGCAGGTGTTGCTGATCGGCCGGCGAACCGGGCAGTACGTTGACGACCGTGGCATAGCCGTAGCGCTTGGAAACGGTCATTCCCACTTGCGCATTGTCTGTCGCGGGGCGGTCCTTGTAGATCTTGTACTCAGCCGGCGTCAGATAGCTGGAATCGGGATCGAGCGAGTCAAGAAGACCATGCAATGCTCCATTGGTGACTTCGGAGATGTTGGGCTCGGTTACGTAGTAGTTCTGGACCTTCCTGAGCACCTCAGCGTAGACGCGCATCTGGCGATAGGCATCCTGGTCGTCGCCGGCGTGAACGCCGATATACCCCATCTCGCCCAAAACATAGGCCAGGCCGAGGGCGCCAAAGATTACGACCGAGACTGCAAAAACGATCCGTTGAAAGAGTCGGGACACACACACCACCTGTGACGGCCTGAAGGGGAACGGGCCACTCACATCATATAGACGCAATGATACCCCAACTCGAGCATCGGCGGATTTTAGAAGAACTGAGAAGATTGAAAGAAAAGGGGTTACTAAAGGGTATCAATTGCGAATGGTGAAACCGATGGAGAGACGATTGCCGCCTGGGAGGCGCTCGTAGGCAAGCGTGCCGGCGAATTTCCGCATGAGCTGGATTCCGCGGCCACCAGCCGTCAGATCTTCGATGGACGAAGGGACGGGCGCTGGTTTATCTGCAGAGGCAAGGGGATCAAAGGGCGGAGCCTGATCCTCAATGGTGAAGACCAGATGATGCGGATCGGTTTCCAGGCACTCGACTGTGATTGACTGGCCGAGGTCTTCGCCGTGGCCATGCCGGATGATGTTGGAGAGCGCTTCTTCAAGGCAAAGCTGGATCGCGAATTGCGTGTCGGCGGGTATCGCGTATTCGGCGGCCAGAGCGTCGGTCCACGACCACAGTAGGGTCAGGTCATCGAGGCAACTGCGCAGAGTCAGCCTTGGATCGGGCATGGTATTCGTTTCAGCGCGCATAGTTTACGCCGGGCGGCAGTTTCAAGTTACTGCAATGCTGCGATTGCAGCATCAAGATCGTGATAAATCGGCAGCAGGGTATTAATGCCGCTGGTTTTGAGGACCGATTCCACGAACTCAGTGGGCGCAAAGAGGACGACCTTGCCACCGCGGCTCCGGACGGCCCGCGACGGAATGACGATGGCGCTCAAGCCCATGGATCCAAGAAAAGTGACTTTCTCGAGGTCGATCAGCAGTTTCTTGGCGCTTCCCGCGATTAGGTTCATCTTTAGATCGATGACCGCGGCTCCGGCGATGTCGAGACGTCCGTCAAGCACGATCCTGGTGACGCCGCCGTCCAGTTCTTGCGTGGAGATTTGCATTTCTTTTCCTTCTTTACGCGTGGGACTTACCTGGAAGATATTCAGAGGCAAATGTACCGGAGGATTATGACAATTTGGTTACAGCGGCAGCAAATCAAAAGAGGTTGTCGATCAAGCTACTGGAGATAGAGACGGTAAGCTGCGCGTCCTTGGCGATCGGCAGCGTAATCTTCGATTGCGGTTTGCCCTGCTCCGTGAGTTGAATTTTGAGCGTCGATCGTTTTTTCGCTTTGAAGTCTTCCTTGGCGACGGGTGAATCCCACTCCTGGCCGCCGTTCTTAAGAACGACGCGAAACTGTTGCACTCCCGGCGGGACATACAGATTGTCGAGGTTCGAGCCATCGCCAATAGTGAAGTGCAGATAGGGCTGCTTGTTCATATCGACCATGAATGTCAGGCCGCTGGGGAATTTAGCCAATTCAATCTTCAATTTCGCATTTGTGTTGGGATCGAGCTTTCGAGGATCGAACGCACCGGGCGTCTTGGCTGGGGCCGCAGGGGCAGATGCGGGCTTGCCTCCGGCCGGGACTGGCGCGGCCGCGGTGGCCGGAGGAACCGCTGGTGGAGTTGCGGGCTTGCCTGCAGACGGCTTTTGACTTGCGCTCTCTGCGGGAGCCGGAGCTTTGCTTTGCCCGCCGGCGGGGGGCGGGGATTGAGGCGCCGCTGGTATGGCCGGCAGCTTTTTCGCTTCAGACTCAGGGTGAGACGACTCCGGCAGAACCTGACCTACTAGAGGGGTCGCCGTTATAGGCGGCCGTGGAGCGGCAATCGGCTTGGGAGGCTGGGGCGGCTGTTGCTGCGCGACGACCTGTTTGTGATGCTGGATGTAAAACCATCCACCTGTGGCAGCGGCGCCAACCACAGCAACTCCAAGAAGCACCATGGCCAAGAGGGATTGAGCACGAGCCGGTTTGCCAGGCGTTTTTGCGACGGACACGCCAGCGGGGGGTAGAGATGCCCCTGCGGGCGAGGCGGCATGCCCTGCCGGGTAAGTCGCGACGATGGGCCCCGGGCCGAGCGTGACGTTGGATGGGTTGGTTTGGACGGCCGCGGCCGGCTGCAGTGTGGATGAGGCCGCATTGGTTCGAATTGCCACCAGGTCCTGCGCGATCTCTTCGCCGGTCTGATAGCGGTCCGCGGGACTTTTTGCCAGACATTTGAGGATAGCGCCCTCAAGCCGCGACGGAATAGCGACATTCAATTTTGCGGGCGGCACGGGATCGGTATGGACCACCTTGTAGGAGACAGCCGTCATGGTTTCACCGGGGAAGGGCTGCTCGCCGGTTGCCAGCCCGTAAAGGATGACCCCGAGGGAAAAGAGGTCGGCGCGGCCGTCGATGGGATTACCCGTGAACTGCTCGGGAGGCATGTACGAAGGCGTCCCGAGTAGCTGGCCTGTGGTCGTGATTTCGCTGGCCGCGAGTTTAGCAATGCCGAAGTCGGTGATGCGGGGTCGTTCGCTGCCGTAAACTTCGCGCGAAGTCATGAGGATGTTGGCGGGCTTGATGTCGCGGTGGATGACGCCCTGGCGGTGCGCGTAGCCAAGCGCTTCAGCGAGCTGCTGACCGATTTCGCAGACGCGATCGAGGGTGAACCGCTCGCCTTTCTTGATGGCATCGGCCAGGGTTCGGCCTTCAACAAACTCCATGACGAGAAAGGGTGCGGCGTGGTCCTCGCCTACATCGAAGACCGGCACGATTCCGGGATGAGCAAGGACTCCGGAGGCACGCGCCTCGCGGTAGAATCGCGCGCGATACTCTTCGCTTTGAGCACCATTGAGCGCCGCGGAATGAATGGTCTTGAGTGCGACGATGCGGCCCACGGCGGGGTCGCGTGCCTTGAAGACACTGCCCATGGCGCCGCGGCCCAACTCCTCGATAATCTCGTACCGTCCAATGACTTCGGGGAGACTCATCAGGTGGATTGTATCAATCCCAAAGGGTCTCGATGCTCGCTGACTCAGCCTTTAGACCGCGGCGCGGTAGCGCACGACCAGCAGGGTGATGTCGTCAGACTGGCTGGCGCCTCGGGAGAAGGTGCGCACCGATTCGAGGATCGACTTTTGGACCGCCTCGACGGGGACGCCATCCAGACCGGAGAGAGCCTGGGAGAGACCTGATACCTCAAAAAGTTCATGTTCGGGATTCTCCGCTTCGGTGACCCCGTCGCTGAAGAGCACCAGGGTGTCTTCCGGTTCAAGCTGCATCCGTTCGCAGGCATATGCTGCTTCGGGAATGAGGCCGACGGGAAAGGACCCATCAGTGTAGAGCTCGCTCACCTTGCCCTGGCGCAGAAGGAGCGGCGATGGATGGCCCGCCTTGATGTATTCGAAGGCACCATCGCTCGAAATGTGACCGATGAACATGGTGGCGTAGCGGCCGACTTCAGAGTGGCGGCAGAGGAGTTTGTTGATCTGGCAGAAGACTTTCACCGGGTCGGCGCCTGTGGACATGCCGGACAACGCGCCCTGCAACATGGTGGTCACGAGTGCCGCTCCGAGGCCTTTGCCGCTGACGTCGGCGATGAGGATTGCGGTGCGATCTTCGCCGACGGGGACCACGTCGAAATAGTCCCCGCCAACTTCATGGCAGGGATAGTGCACGCCGGTAACGGCGAGATGAGGAAAGTCATTCAAGCCTTGCGGGAGCAGTGCCTGCTGAATGTTGCGGGCGATGGACAACTCCTGCTCGAGGCGCTGACGCTCGCGTTCGCGCTCAACCAGGCGCGCATTGTCGAGAATACTCGCGGCCTGCACCGCAAGCGCATCGAGAATTTGGCGATCGATCGCGGAGAATGCCGCGATGCGCCGCGAGTCAAGATAGATGACGCCGAGCAACTGGCCGGGCTCGACGGCGGCGCTGCCGGTGTCGGCAGTGGCGCGCGACGAAGAGTACAGCGGAATGGCGACGACGGCTCGCAGGCCCTGAATGACGATGCTTTCGGCGGCCTTCAGGTCGAGACCGGCCAGATTCAGGTCCTCAGTAATCACGGCGGCACGGCGGCTTATTGCCTGATTCACCGCAGTCTGGCTGGGATTGAGGGTCTCAGGGGGCAAGCTGTCGGCCTTGTGGCCGCGGGCCACGTGAACTCGCAGCACACCGTCGGCGTCAGGCTCCATGAGCAGGCCGCGATCGGCGTGGGTAATGGAGATGGCGTGATCGAGCATGGTGCTCAGCACCGAGTCGAGAGGAAGCTGGGAGTGCAGGAGCGAAGTTGCTTCAAGCAGGAGATTCAGCTTGTTGAGTCTGCTGGTGACAGTCGAATCGGAGAAGTCAGACAGGGTGCCGATGCGTGTGAGCAGGTGGGCGACATCTGCCTGGGGGACCACTTGGGGGATTGCCGACGCGTGGAAGACGATCTGATACGAATCTTCGACGCCGAAAGTGACGATGTCGCCGTCGTGCAGCTCCTGCCGCTGAATTTTGGCTCCATTTACAAACAGGCCGTAGCGATTGCCGCGGTCCTCAAGCCGGCAGCCTGAGCCGTCGATGACGATGGCGGCGCAGCGGCGAGAGATTCGGCCATCGGAAAGCTGGAGATTGTTGTCGGTTTCGCCGCCCCGGCCAATGTAGAACGGGGAGTGCGTAACAGCGACGGTTTGGCGAGACTTGTCAGGAGCTTCAACCTCAAGCACCGTCTCGGAGTTCGAGGAACGTTCGATCATGGCATTCGACGTGGGCAAATTGTAACATTCTGGATTGAGAAGACTTCGAATGGAAACGCAGAATCGAAGAGCCACCGCGACGGTGCGTCGATTCGGCTGTTCCTGATCGGTTTCGGCGCTGCGTTGCCGGGTTGAGATAGCCGGAAGGCGGAAGAGAAACCACAATAGTTGTGGAGATTGCCTGAAACTCAAGCCAAGAGGTTGTTCGTCAACTCAAAGGGTTCATTCGGTTCATGGCGGGATTGGTGTGGATCGAGAGTCGTGTCTCGTACAAACAAATCTCGAGCAAAAGGGAGTGAAATGGCGAGTTTGAAAACTGTGGTCAAAGCCGTCTTCCAGGTTGCGACGGCGGGACTGTTGCTGGGCGCCGCGCCGCTTGTGAATGCGCAGGGCGATCCGGCTCGTTGGTTCGATCCGCAGACGGCGGCGGTTAGGGCGCCTGGAGCTCAAGTAAGGATTGACCTGATCGGCGACTCCACGCAGACCGACAATGCCGGCTACGGCCGGGGGTTTTGCGCAAATTTCAATGCGAAAGTGGATTGCGTGAATATGGCGCGCGGGGGCGCCAGCACTCGGACCTACCGGGAACTGGGTTTGTGGGATCGCGCGCTTGAGACAAAGCCGGACTACATGGTGATCCAGTTCGGGCACAACGATCTGGTGGTGGGAAAAGAGCCGGTGGGCCGGCAAGTGGCGCTGCCACAGTATGTAGAGAACCTGAAGCGCTTTGTGACTGAAGCGCGCGCCGCCGGCATTACTCCGGTTCTGGTTACGCCAATTACGCGCAGGTACTTCGAGGGCGACGGCAAGATTCACTCAGACCTAACGGAGTATAGCGACGCCATGCGCGGTGTTGCGCGCGAGATGAACGTTCCACTGATCGAACTGCAGAACGAGAGCATCGACTATCTTGACAAGATCGGCGAGGCCGAAGGCAACAAACTCGGAATCACGAAGAAGGATACCGACGGCAAAACGATTCCCGACAAGACGCATCTGAACTGGCAGGGAAGTTACATCTTTGGGCGGATGGCGGCGGTTGACCTGGGGAAGGCCGTGCCGCGCTTGAAGAAGTATGTGCTTTCGACGCCGGCGAAGCTGCCGCCGGAAGGCGAGAAGGCCATGCGAATTATCAATGGCGCGCCAACCACGATCGTGCTGGTCGGAGATTCGACGGTCGCTACCGAGGGCGGATGGGGCCCGGGCTTCTGCGCCGACCTGACTGCGAATGTGGCGTGCATCGATGATGCGCTGAACGGCCGCAGCAGCAAGAGCATTATCGACGAGGGAGCCTGGAAGAAGGCTCTGGCGAGGCATGGCGACTATTACCTGATCCAGTTTGGACACAACGACGAGAAGCCGGACGAGGCGCGGCATACCGATCCGGAAACGACCTACGCGGCGAATCTCAAGCGGTACATCGACGATGCACGTGCCATCGGAGCGGCGCCGGTGATTATTTCTCCGCTGGCGCGACGAACATTTAAAGATGGCAAGCCTTCGAATGACGATCTACGCCTCTATGCGAATGCGGCGCGTCGCGTCGCAGAGCAGGAGAATGTGACTTACATCGACCTGCTGAGTCTCTCCGAGTCGCTTTTGAGCACGATGACGCAGGCACAGGCAGACGAGTTCGATGCGACGGGCCACGCCGACGAGCGTGCAGAAAACGGGAAGGTGGCGATCGACAGGACGCACCTGGATGACGCGGGGAAGAAGGTGTTTGGCCGCATGATCGCGGACAACATCGTGCGGACGCGCGTGGAGCTTGGTCCGGATGTGATTGGAGTGGCGGTGGCGCCGATGCAGCCGGCGCCAGCTTCGGCCGAGACGCCGCCAACGCCGGCCCCTATCAACCCGCAGGCGACATCCGGCACGAAGTGAAGGATTGCAGCCTTTATCCGGACGAGAATCCTGTGAGCGCGGGCAGCGAGCGGCTGTTTACGCTGCTTGCTTATGCGCAGACACCAGAATTGCCGAGAATCGGGTTCGGACTATGCAGCGGAACCGTTTCAGGTGCAGTCTATGTGTGAGGGGAAGGGGCTGCTTTCTGCTTCCAGTCTCCTCTCGCGCCCCACCGGAGACGAGATGGCCGAAGAGTTGAAGATCGAAAGCGAATTACATTCCGAATTGCATTCATCGACAGACTTCGCGTCGACGCGGGCATTGGCCAATCGCGAAGCGTTGGTGGCGCTGATCGCAGCCCTGCGCGAGGAAGAAGATGTGATTCGGCTGGGGGGCGGGGCAAGGGCGGCGGAAGCGCAACACACCAAAGGACGCCTCACTGTGAGAGAGCGTCTCCATCTGCTGCTCGATGAAGGGGCAGAATTCCTGGAACTGGGGCTGTGGGCCGCGCAGGGAATGTATGCCGAATTTGGCGGCGCGCCTGGCGCGGGCGTCGTAACGG
>CAZKJB010000072.1:0-3238 GCA_964552975.1 uncultured Occallatibacter sp.
ACTGGTAGTGCTTGTCGGCGTTCTCCGTCGTGTAGGTGCTGTCGTAGGGCGTGGTCGAGGTGTTCGCAAACGCTGGAGAGCCGTTATAGTTCTGGATGCTTGCGGGCAGCGGCGCGCCCCCGGTCGGGCATGCGGCGCTAGGTGCAGTGGACGAGTTATCGCACGCGCCAAATCCGTTGTTTTGCCATATGATGTCGGGTGTCTGCGTGGGCCATCCGAAATCGTGGTAATTGTCGAAGAAGTAGCCGTAGCGGGTAGTGGCAACAAGCCTCTGTGTCAAGCTGATATCGGCACCGACATTGTAGGTGGCATTGGGCGCCGACCAACCTAGGCCATGATTGAATTGGCTCAAGGGCTCCTGAGTCGAGGTGTTTACGAAAGCGGACTCGCTGGAAGTCGGATCGGCGATTGGGAATTCATCGCCGGCCTCGCGCGCGTACTGCGTGAGCCATGAGCCGAAGACGCGAATCCTCTGCGTGATGGCGGCGTCGATGCGGCCGTAGCCAAAGTACTGCTGCCGGTCCTGCGTGAAGTACTGGTTACCGGCATTGTTGTCATTCGAACCAAAGTTCACCGTCTCTGCTCTGCTCGAGATCAGCGGCTCGAAGCCCGCCACAAACCACAGATGTTCCTTCACGATCGGGCCGCCAACCAGAACGCTGGGCTCGGCGGTGCGGAAATGATACTTCTGCGGCGAGTAGATCTGGGCATCCGGGTCGAATCTACCGGATCCGTTTGCAGTCGGATCGTACCGCAGGTAAGCGTTGACCGGGTTGGCGTCGGTTCCCGAGGACTCATATGTCGCGGAGATCTGGCCGTGAAATGCATCACTGCCCTTTTTCAGAATGACGTTGACGACACCGCCCAAAGCGCCGCCATACTCGGCTTCGACGCCGGAGGTCTTGATGTCCACATCCTGGATGAATTCCATCGGGACGTTGGCTTTGGAATAGCCTCCGGAGATATTCTCGGTGTCCTGGCCTTCAACCAAGTAGCTTGATTCGGAGTCGGCGGCGCCGCCGATGGAGTAGCCGAGGCTGAGGCCGTTGCCGCTGGAGCCGGGCATGGAACCGCCGCTGCCGCCGGTGCCGTGGCCGTTCACCGAATATCCGGCAAGAGGCTCATCGCGCGCCATGGGGGCAAACTGGATCACTGACTGGAAGCTGGTGCCGGTGGGCAGGTTCTGTAGCTGTTCGCTACTGACGTTGGTGAGGTTCTGCGTAGTCGTGGTGTCGATGGCCGGGGCTGTTCCGGTTACCTCAACCGTCGTCGCAGTAGCGCCCACCTTAAGGATGATATCGATGCTCGGCAAGCGGCCAATTTCGATCACCAAGCCCGACAACTTGGAGGTTTCAAAACCGTCGGCCTTCACTACAATGGAATAGCCGCCGGGAGGGAGATTGGCAAAGCGGTAGTAGCCGCTTGCGTCCGTCACAAGTTCCTTGCTGCCGATGAGCGTAGTGCCTGTAAGTATGACCTGGGCTTTGGGCACGACGGCGCCGGACGGATCCTTCACCGTGCCCTGTAGGCCTCCGGTGGTTTCCTGACTGAAGGCGAGATGCTGCGGCACTAAAACCGCTAATCCCAGTGCGATCGCGATCGCAAAAATGAGGGTCGAAGTCCGGAATCGGAAAAATCTCATCTGAATACTCCTTTTAGGGCTGGTACTGGCGAATGGCCTGAACAGTTAACTTCATGATTCGTCTGGGCTGCGAACAAAAACTGCGGTGTCAGATTTGTCTTTCGCCGAGGGCAAAAGCTAAGAACGGACCCTGTCAAAAAACAACTAGCGAAGCTCCGATCGCGCCAAGCGGCAAGATTGGAAATCGCCGAACACCGTTCCAAATGCCTTAAGCGGGAGGTCCAAGCATGCCTTAAAAGCAGATAAGTGACTTGGAGCGCCTGCTTCCCCAGTTTCTTCCTCGCATTCGCCATGAGAAGAGATCTTCACAGCGAGAGGTAAGATTTCCAATTTAACTAGCACGATGGCTGCCATTCTTCGCGGATAGCAAAGTCACGCGCTATTCACAGAAAATAAATGGGTTATTAACCAACCGCGATTCAAGGAATTGCGGGACATCTATGAGATTTCATACAATCGCGCGTCGATATTCTCAAAACTGGACATAACCATCAGATTTTCGGAGATTTGGCGGCTCTCGAGCCAGTCGCGCGGCCCGATCTTTGCGATATTCTCCTCTGCATGCAGATGACGCTGGCTCATGTGGGCACCCGAAGCGGGGCCAAGGACACATATGACGAGATGGTAACGAGCTATCTCAAGCGCTGCTCCGAGGTTATGCGCTGCGGGACGGAAGTGTTCCGCACCGAAAAGGCGATGCTGGAATGGCTCAGCAAACAGCGAGGCAGGACGAGTGCGGTGTCGCTGCTGCTGGACGGGCATGGCCGGCAAATGACGTCGGAAGCACTGGCGGCGTGGCTGGGCGCGCGTCGTGACGAGGGAGCTCAGCACGTCGTGTTCGCTGTTGGGCCGGCAGATGGATGGTCGAAAGCGGCACGAGAAGAGGGTGCCAGCAGAGGCGGACTCCTTTCGTTGGGGCCAATGACGCTGGCACATTCGCTTGCGCGGCTTGTGATAGCGGAGCAGATCTATCGCGCATGTACAATTCTCACGGGCCACCCCTACCACACGGGCCATTGAGGGATGATCGACCACCAAACCAGACATGACTGAATCCCGGCGAGGTCTGATCCTGATTAACACCGGTCCCGGCAAGGGCAAAACCACCGCTGCGCTGGGCACGGCTTTGCGCGCAATGGGTTGCGGCATGCGGGTGCTGGTGCTCCAGTTCATCAAGGGATCGTGGCACTACGGCGAGCTGGATGCCGTCGAGTCGCTCGGGCCGAACTTCGTGCTGAAACAGATGGGCCGTGGGTTTGTGAAGATCGGCGGCGCGGAGGCAGATCCAGAAGATGTGCGAATGGTCGAGGCAGCTTGGGCAGAGGCCCGCGCGGCGATCTACAGCGGCGAGTGGGACATGGTGGTGCTGGATGAGATCAACTATGCAATCAGTTACAAAATGCTGGATGCGGCCGTGGTAGCCGAGGCGCTAAAGGGAAGGCCGGAGATGGTGCACGTGATTTTGACCGGGCGCAATGCGCATCCGCTGCTGGTGGAGTTGGCCGATACGGTGACTGAGATGCGCGAAGTGAAACACGCTTACCAGAAAGGCATTTTGGCGCAACGTGGGATTGAGTACTAATCGATCCTTTGTGC
>CAZKJB010000072.1:3338-14384 GCA_964552975.1 uncultured Occallatibacter sp.
AAACCGTGCCGGAAAGCAAACTTTGTCGCTGGGTTGACATTGAGCCGGAACCATTGAATCCGCTGACGACGCGGCAGTACCTAGTGGGCACCAACGTCATGCTTGCGCGCCTGGTGCTGAAGAAGGGCTCTCATGTGCCGCTGCACAGCCATTTCAACGAACAGGTGAGCCATGTGGTGGAGGGCGCGCTGCAATTCCTTCTCGAGGGGAAGGAAGTGAACGTGCGCGCGGGGGAAATCTTGTGCATTCCACCGCACGTGCCGCATGAAGTGATCGCTCTGGAAGACTCGGTGGCGCTGGATATCTTCAATCCGCCGCGACAGGACTGGATTGATGGCAACGACGCGTACATGCGGGTTCCCGCACCCACATTCGCAAAGCAAAAGTAGTAAACAGTTCTGCTCGTAACCTCCATTTACAATTGGGTTCGGTATGTCCTGGTTCAAGCGAGAGAACGGCGAGTACGAATCAACTGCAGGTGGATCGGGCCCAGAGAACGGACCGGATGCGGGGACGAAGAATGTTCGCACGGAGGGTCTGTGGGTAAAATGCCCGGGCTGCCGTCAGCCTATTTACAAGCCCGATCTCGAAGCGAATCTGCGAGTTTGCCCCAAATGCCAGCACCATTTCAAGATTGGCGCCAGAGAGCGGATCGAGCTCTTGCTTGAGCCGGGATACGAACTGGTTGACGGCGGGCTGCGTTCCACCGATCCACTGAACTTTACCGATGTGAAGCCCTACAAGCAGCGTCTGCGCAAGGCACGGGAAGAGACGGGTCTTGACGATGCCGTGCTGAATGCGTTGGGTAGGCTTGGGCCGCACGAGGTGGTACTGAGTGCCATGGAGTACGCATTCATCGGAGGGTCGATGGGCGCCGTGGTAGGCGAGACAATTGCCCGCGCCGTGGATCGCGCTCGGTTGACGCGAAAGCCACTGATCGTCGTGGCCGCCTCAGGTGGGGCGCGCATGATGGAAGGCGTGGTGAGCCTGATGCAGATGGCGAAAATCTCAACCGCGCTGGCGCAACTGGACGAGGCCCGTGTGCCTTATATCTGCGTGCTTACCGATCCAACAACCGGGGGCGTAACTGCGAGCTTCGCGATGTTGGGCGACCTGAATGTTGCCGAGCCAGGCGCACTGATTGGGTTCGCCGGTCCACGCGTGATTGAGCAGACGATCCGGCAGAAGCTGCCCGAGGGATTTCAACGCGCGGAGTTCTTGCTTGAGAAGGGATTCCTCGACGCGGTCGTGCATCGCAAAGATCTGCGAGCGTACTTGATTCGCGCGCTGGAGTTCTTAGAAACGCCGGCGGTAGCGTGAGGGCGCTTTAGCAGACACAATCAGGAAAATCTAAACTCAAAGATGAAGGCCCGGCAGCGCTGCCGGGCCTTCATCTTTGCAGAAATTCTCGCATCAGATGCGCATCGGCATCAGCACGTACCGGTACTTGTATTCGGCTTCAGGATCTTCGGGGCGCATCTGACCGGCGGATTGCGAGTCTTTGAATTCCAACCGCACTTCGCCTGAGTTATCGAGCGCCTTGAGGAAGTCGAGGATGTACCCGGAGTTGAAGCCGACAACGATGGGCTCGGTGGAATAAGGCGTGTCAATGGTGTCTTCGCTCTCGCCGGACTCGGTAGAGTTGGCGCTCACTTTGAGCTCGTTATCTTCAAGGCGCATGCGGATTGCGCCGGAACGCTCATCGGCAAACTGCGCTACGCGCTGGATTGCCGCGGCGAGCTCGCTCGAGCGCACGACTGCAAATTTGGTGTTGTCGCGCGGCATGACGGCCTCAAAGTTCGGGAACTGGCCAGAGAGCTTGCGGCTTGAGAGTGTGCGATGGCCGACACGGAAGAAAAGCGTGTGCTCGTCGTCGGCAAATTCAACTCTCTCCGCTTCAGAGTTTGCAAGCAACTGCTGCAACTCCTGCAGAGCTTTGCGCGGAATGAGCACGCGCTTTTCGCCGCTGATGCCTTCGAGAATTTCGCCGGGCTTCTCAACGAACGAAAGGCGATGGCCGTCTGTCGCAACCATGGCTAGCGACTCCGCCTTGAGGATGAGTAGCGCGCCGTTGAGCGTGTAACGCGACTCTTCGTTGGAAATGGCGAAGATGGTGCGAGCAATCACTCCGCGAAGCGCGGCGAGCGAGATGCTGGTGACGGCGATGGTTGGAAATTCGGGAACCTGCGGGTAATTGGCACGCGCCATGCCGACCATCTTGGTATTCGAGCGGCCGCTGCGAATTTGCACCCAGTGGTTTTCAAGCAGCTTGATTGAAATTTCGCCGTCGGGCAGGAGCTTGATGTAGTCGTACAGCTTGCGTGCAGGAATGGTGCACGCTCCAGGCTTTTTCACTTTGACGGTGGCGCTGGTGCGAATGGCTTGATCGAGATCGGTTGCTGTGATGTTGAGCCGGTCTTCATCCGCTTCGAGGAGAAAATTAGACAGAATCGGGATTGTGGTTTTGCGCTCGACCACGCTCTGCGTGGCTGTGAGTTCCTTCACCAAATCCTGGCGGCTTACGGTAATCTCCATCGCTGCCCCCTGAGCGGCCGGCTTCTCGACTACAGTTTCAACACTTGGCATGGGCCCACCCCCGCTTGCAGCACTCCCGTTTGAGATGTGCCACGAAAAGGCCTGTGTTCCGCTCTTGCCTCACTCTACAACACCCCGCGGCGCAGCGGAAACGGCTGTCTTTTCTTCCCTTTGATTGTAGCCACCCGCTGGACAACGTGTGAGTGGAAAACTAGGTTGGTTCTATGAATTCCTTGGTCTTCGTGCAAAGAGTCAAGAGGGTAAGCAGGCTTTTCTTGTTCGGCCCAGTGAACTGGGTTCTCAAGTGGCCGATCAATGACGCGACGGAGGAATGAGGAATGTGAATTGTTCTTTAGAACAAAGATAGGAGTACCCGTAGTTCAGTTAGGAAAAGTGGGAATCCAGGTGAAGTTGCTTTGAAGGCGGGGTTTGAGATGCGGGCGGGTTTTCTAAATCTCGGCTGTGGGTTTCAGGACAATTTGAAATCTAGACGTAGAGGGAGGAGATGGACCGAGGTTTCCCACGACTCCCACATCGGCTTTGAAAATAGCTGTGGATTGTGTTGAGGATGTGTGAATGCCAGGTGAAAGAGGTGCTGGCAGAGCAAGATGGAGCGTACCCGCGATTCACATTTTACGAGGCGGCGCGAAAACTAAGCGCAGGGTGCGATGCCGCAAAATCGCAGCGGAATTTGCGCCGGCAAACGACGTCGCGGTGAGCTGGAATGGACCAAACATTTCACGATGGAGATTGTGGGAAGATGAATGTGCGAAGTGGAGGAGCGTGCTGGATGAGAGAAATACTGGTTGCCTTATTGGCGATTTCGAGTGCGGGTGTTTCTGCGCAGGCCCCGGCTGCCGCTTCAGCGAATGGGGCCGGTGCGGCGCCCTCGTTCGAGGTCGCAACGATCAAGCCAACAGCTCCAGACGCCAAGGCTGGCCGGTACATCACCATGCAGGGAAATAATCGCTTCGTGGTGAAGTACTACACGCTGAAGCTGATGATCGCAGCCGCCTACAACCTAAGCCCCAAGACGATTTCGGGCGGCCCTGCATGGGTTGACTCGGATCACTTTGACATTTTGGCACTCACCGCCGGAGACACGCGGCCGGCACAGCGCGAACAGATGGCGATGCTCAGAACCCTGCTGACTGAGCGGTTCAGACTCACGTTTCATCGGGAGCAGAAGGAGTTTTCGATTTACGCGCTTGAAGTGGCCAAGGGGGGACCAAAGCTGAAAGAGAGCACGGCACCCATGACCGCCCCGGCAGAGCTGATCAGCACAGTGTATCCCCAGCGAATTCACCTACCCGCGCGCAACGCAACCATGGGAGACTTTACTTCGCTATTACAGCGGGCTTTGCTCGATCGGCCGGTGGTGGATAGAACCGGCCTCGCTGGAAGATACGACTTTGAACTAGATTGGGCTCCCGACGAGACGCAGTTCGGGGGCGAGGTTCCAGTAGCTTCAGCCGATGCGCAGGCGCCGCCCTTCTTCACGGCTATTGAACAGCAGCTCGGCCTGCATCTGGAAGCAACGCGAGGTATGGTGGACGCGCTCGTGATCGACAGCGCCGAACAACCGTCGGCAAATTGATCGGGCTTCCGCCAGAGGCCTTTATACAGCGATGCTTCTATACTGAACTTTCCGATGTCTTACGCGGCAGCAATCGATCAGTTGAATTCCATGGCGCCGGAGCTGTATGCGCGAGCAGGACAGCCACGACGGAAGTTCTCGCTTGACGAAGTGCGCATCCTGCTCGACGCGCTGGGCAACCCGCACTTGAGCTTTAAGTCCGTGCTGATTGCGGGAACCAACGGCAAAGGTTCGACGGCCTCGACCTTGGCGTCGATTCTTACGGCGGGGGGGCGACGCATCGGCCTATACACCTCGCCCCATCTGGAAAAACCGAACGAACGGATCCGAGTCGATCGCGAAGAGATCGCCGACGAAGATTTCGCGCGCCTTTATTTTCGAGTACACGACACGGCGCAAGAATTCGTTCTCAGAGGCCGATTGCCGCAGCTGCCGAGTTACTTTGAAATTCTGACGGCACTCGCGTTTCTTTATTTTCGAGAAAAGCAAATCGACATCGCCGTTCTGGAAGTGGGAATGGGAGGCAGGCTGGACGCGACGAATACGGTGGAGCCGATGGTCTCGATAATGACCGACATATCGCTTGACCACATGGAGTGGCTTGGCCCGACGATCACGGCGATTGCTCGAGAGAAAGCGGGAATCCTGCGGCGCGGCGGAACGATGATTACGTTGCCTCAGCATCCCGAGGCGAACCAGGTTCTCGGAGAAGTAGCAACTGAACTGGGCGTGCGCGGCTTGAGCGCGGTTCCCTATTTGCCGGCAACGCCGGCGGCGGGACCTTATCAAGTGGAAGCGCTGGGAGAGATGATCGAATTGAATTCACCTCTGACCGGCGCACACCAGCATCGTAATTTGGCGTTGGCGATTGCCGCTGCGGTGGAGCTTCGAGACGCGCACGGGATCGCTCTGACGCCGAAAGCAATTGAAGAGGGGATCCGAAAAACGCGCTGGCCGGGGCGGATGGAACGAATCCATCGCGGCGCAGTCGATTGGATTCTCGATGTGGCGCATAATCCCGCAGGCGCGTGGGCGCTTCGAGCGGCGTTGCGCAACGTTTTGGGCGATGAGCAGCGGCGGACCTTGATTTTCAGTTGCCTCCGCGATAAGCCGGTAGCAGAGATGGCGCAGATTTTGTTTCCAATCTTCGAACAGGTGATCGTTGCACCGATCCATACCGCGAGAGCCGCGTCGGTCGAAGAGCTGGTTTCCGCGGCCAAGGCTACCGGAACGCCGGCGGTTGTTGCCGAGTCAGTGCGCAACGCGTTGCGGATGGCGGAAGAGCGGTCAGGCGGCGGCGTGGTTGTGATTTCCGGATCGGTATACCTGGTGGGCGAGGCGCGCACATTGTTGATGGCGGGGAAAGACGAATCGCGATGAGCAGCCGGCCCAACCCGATGCCGCGACTCTATCGCTGGCGGTCGAACGTGTTGCTGTCGCCAATGCTCGGATTGGTGACAGCGGTCTGCGGCACGGCGGCGCTGCTGGTTTCTCTGGTGGAAAAGAGCGGCAGAATGCAGCACACCATCGCGCGGCTCTGGGCGCGCGGCGCGATTCTGGCTTCCTGGTCCAGGCTTACCGTGATTGGTGAAGAGAATTTGCGCAAGTATCCTGTGGCTGTTTACGCGTCGAACCACACCTCCTACATGGATACGCCAGTGATCTTCGCGACGCTTCCCTTCCAGTTCCGGATTTTGGCCAAGAAGGAGCTGTGGCAGTGGCCGTTCATCGGATGGTTTCTGAATCGCTCCGGGCAGATGCCGATCGATACCGCAAATCCGCATGCAACGCTTTCAAGCCTGGGCGTAAGCGTGAAGGCGCTACGCGCGGGAATGCCGCTATTCGTATTTCCTGAGGGTGGCAGAACACTCGAAGGGGAGCTGAAGCCGTTCCTCTCCGGGGCGGCGTATCTGGCAATTCGCGCCCAAAGGCCGCTGGTGCCAATAGCGCTTTCGGGCGTGTACGATCTGCTGCCGATTCACACCACCCACTTGTTCCCAAGCAAGCTGACACTGAGAGTCGGCGAGCCCATCCAGACCACCGGAATGACAGTGCGCCAAATCGAGGAACTGACGGAGAAGCTGCGCTGCGCGATTGAGGAGCTGCTGGAGCAGCCTGCGCAGGCACGCGACGAAGCTACTGTGCCGGTTTCGTAAAGCGCGGGGCTTTACACTGGATTCATGTCCGTGCGCATCGCGATTCCCGAACCCACAAGCAGCGATCAGGAGTACAACGGTCGAACTCTGCCTTACTATGTGAACGCGGTCAGAGCCGCGGGGGGCGAGCCTGTCGTGGTGTCCTTGAACGAGCCGCAGGAGCACGTGGCCACGATGCTGGCGGGTGTGCAGGGCGTGCTGCTGCCGGGCAGCCTTCACGATGTGGATCCGCAACGCTATGGCGAACAGCGTACGCCAGAATGCGCCGACGATGATCCAATCCGCGCTGCCGCAGATGAGCTATTGCTGCAGGATGCCTTCAGGCTGCGCAAACCCATCCTTGCAATTTGTCACGGCGCGCAAACTTTGAATGTGTGGCGCAACGGATCGCTGTTTCAGGATCTGAAGACGCCGGTCAATCATGCGCCTGGACGCGAGGTGGTTGAGGCGCACCCGATCGAGATCGAGGGCGGATCGAGGCTCACCGGGTTAGTGGCGGCGAGCGCCAATGCCGAGGTCACAGTGAATTCGAGCCATCATCAGTCGATTCGCACGCCCGGCGACAATCTGCGAGTCGTCGCCGTTTCGCCAGTTGACGGAGTGATCGAAGCGGTGGAATTGGACGCGCCCGATCATTTCGTAGTCGGCGTGCAATGGCATCCCGAGCGCACGTATGCACAGAGCGAATTCTCGCGGGCGATTTTTGGCGCGTTCGTTGAAGCAGCGGCGACATGGGAGCCACCACAGATTCGCCAGCCGTACCGCGAGAACTGAGAGATGGGCTCGAGCGGCTCAGTTTTGCGGCTGAATGAGATCCTGCGAGAGTTTGACGAGGAGCCGCTGGATTCTCAAACCGTCGGCCAGTTTGAACTCTATGTTTCGCTTATTCTTCGCTGGAACGCGCGCATGAACCTAACCTCCGTGAGAACTGAAGATGGCATATTATACAATCACTTAGCCGAGTCAATAGTCTGTGCGAAGGCACTCCCCGAAGGCGTCGCGACTCTGCTGGATTTTGGCTCCGGCGCCGGCCTGCCAGGGATTCCCATTGCGCTGTGCCGGCGGGAAATTGTCGTGACGCTTGCGGAGTCGCAGGGGAAGAAGGCGGCATTTCTACACGAAGTTGTTCGGTCGCTGGGGATCAAGGCGAAGGTCCACGCGGGGCGTGGAGAGACGCTCCAAGAGGAATTCGATTGCGTGGTGCTGAGGGCCGTCGACAAGATGCAGAAAGCTGTTGCGGCGGGTGCGCGACTGGTTGCGCCTGGGGGTTGGCTCGCACTGATGACCACGGCAACTGCCGTTGGCGAGCTCCATGCGATCGCAGAAGGATTGTTTTCGTGGGCGGAGGCGATCCGCTTGCCAGGAAGCGAGCAGCGGCTGCTTACGGTCGGCCGCAAGATCAGGTGATCCAGCTTGATCTTTATTGGACAGGTTCGGATCTTCTCTTGGCGCTCGATTGGGATTGGAGCTCGGTCTGCCGGGAAGTGACGAAAATACCTCGGCCGCCGGGGGGAGCTTTGCAGGTCCCTGCTTCGCGATTTCTTGGAGTGAGCTCATTCGCAGTCGTGTCCCGCGATTCTAACGGGGCGGCCCGAACGCTACCGGTTCCTGTTAAGGGTGTTTGCAACGCGCCTTCGTCGCCGGAATAGGGAGCGCCGTTGTTCCACGTGGAACAGCCTCAACCGGCTGGGCAAGCTTCCCAAGATTGAGATCCGAAGCGTTCCACGTGGAACACTGGCGCTCCAGCGCGTCCCGTTTTGGCACGAGTTTCGAAGCGGTATGCCCAGCTGCGATGACCAGAATTAGCCCCAAAAAACAAGTAGTTTTCCACCGAGGAGCTCTTTTTGCGACCCGAAGAGCCCGACCGCAGCGATTGTCCAGAAGCTCTTCTCCAACAATCGCTTGGCCCCTGTTCTGAAAAAGATCAAATGGACGCTTTCCACAACTTGTCCCCGTTTCCCACACCGCAAATACCTTCGCGGGGTTCGCCGTTCCCATTACTCTTGAATGCCATGGGCAAGGTCGTCGGACTCGTCAACCAAAAGGGCGGTGTAGGCAAAACGACTACGGCGATCAATCTGTCTGCATGCCTGGCGTTGGAGGGCCTGAAGACGCTCCTTGTCGACTGCGATCCTCAGGCCAATGCGACGTCGGGACTTGGCTTTCAACGCGACGATAACCGTCGCTCCATCTATGATGTGCTCGCAGGTGACAGCCGAGCCGAACAAGCGATTCTGTCAACGCAGATCGATCTGCTTTGGCTCTTGCCAGGATCGAAAAACCTGACCGGCGCCAATGTTGAGCTTGCCGCCGCGGATGACCGGACAATACGCCTTCGGCAAGCCCTCGAACCCGTTAGTGCCAGCTTCGATCTCATCTTTCTGGATTGCCCACCGGCGCTCGATTTGCTGACTCTCAACGTACTGTGCGCGGCGAATACTCTGATTGTGCCGATGCAGGCCGAATACTTTGCACTGGAGGGGATCTCAGAGTTGATCTCAAACTTGGAGAGAGTCCGCGCGGCCTACAACCCGAGTCTTACGATTGAAGGGGTGCTTCTGACCATGTATGACGATCGCACCAACCTGGCTCAGCAAGTAACGGAGACGCTTCGCGAATATTTCCGCGATCTTCTCTATCAGACGGTGATCCCGCGCAATGTGCGCTTGGCGGAAGCACCGAGCCATGGCAAACCGGTGGCGCTGTATGATCCTCGCTCGCGCGGCACGGAGAGTTATTTCGCGCTAGCGGGAGAGTTTCTCGCGCGGAATCAGATCGAAAGCCCGCACGCGGCCGCGCGCAGAGCTATGGCAGATACTGGCGCTCGCGGCAAAGGTACGTTTTGGCCATATTCATAGCCGGCGATCGATCACACCCATCCCGAAGCAGCTTGCGGACTTGATAAAATATTTGCTTTGAATTTTGGATTTGAGGAATTGCGCCATGAATGTAGCCACCGACCCTAAGCGCCGTGCACTCGGCAAGGGGCTCGATTCATTGCTTCCGCGCGTTCAAGCTGCGCCCACACCCGATGCCGAGGGCGGGAAGCCCCGGGAGATACCGCTCGACCAAATCGACAACAACCCTTTTCAGACTCGATCACGGGTAAACGAAGATCAGCTGGCCGAGCTTGCGGCGTCCATCGCGGCGAATGGGGTGGTTCAGCCTGTGCTGGTGCGGCCATTGGCGGGTGGGCGGTTTCAGCTCATTGCGGGAGAGAGGCGCTGGCGGGCCTCCAGGCTGGCGGGCAAGACGAGCGTCCCGGCCATCCTTCGGCAGGTTTCAGACGAGCAGGCGATGGAGATCACCATCGTTGAGAACCTGCAGCGAGCGGATCTGAACCCAATGGAGCAGGCTCGCGCCTTCGAGCGGCTCTCCCGCGAATTCCATATGACCCAGGAACAGATGGCGCAGCGGACCGGAAAAGACCGAGCAAGCGTCTCCAACTTCTTGCGGTTGCTAAGGCTACCATCAGCGGTCCAGACCCGTGTCGAGTCTGGCGATCTCACCTTTGGGCACGCGCGAGCGCTGCTCGCGTTTGAGCATGCCGAGGAGATGGAGAAGGCTGCGCAACGAATCGTATCACTTTCGCTTTCTGTTCGCCAAACAGAAACGTACATCCAAGGGCTCCTCGATCCAAGCCGCAAAGCGAAGAAGGCACCGAAGGTGGAGCCTGTGATCGATCCAAATGTTCGGGACGCACAAGAGCGTTTGCAACGCGCGCTGGGCCTGAAGGTGATAATCGAAGACAAGAACGGCCGCGGGAAGGTCATTATCGAATACGCCCGGCTCGAAGACTTCGACGCTCTCATGGAGAGGTTGGCTGGCGAGTAGAGGATGGATGGATAATTCTCTCAATGATTTAGATTGCGGAGGGACGAAAATCTGATAATCTGATTGCATGGAATCAGTTGCAATCAGCGTTACAGAGGCCTCTCGAAACTTCTCTGACTGCGTGAACCGCGCGCGCTATCAGAGAGCAACATTTGTCCTGGTCAAAGGCGGAATTCCGGTTGCCCGGATTGTGCCAATGACTCAGAAGCCAACCAAAGGAATCGAAGTTGCTGAGGCGCTACGATCCATCCTTGCCGAGGTCCATCTCGGAGAAGAGGAAGCGACATCGTGGCTTCACGATCTTGAGCAGGCGCCTGCAACGCTGCCGCCAAAGGTGAATCCATGGCGTTTCTGATTGCCGGCGATACCCTTGTCCAGGCTGAGCGCAAGACAATTGACCTGGATGCATGGCTACGCTCTCATCCCGACGAAGAAGTCGGAATCGCGGTCATCACCCTAACCGAGTTATGGCGCACCGCAGAACGTGCTCCGGGACCCCACCGAATCAAACGGCTTGCCTTTCTGCAAAAACTGCTTGAGGTTTTCGAAGTGGTTCCCTACTCAGGGAATGCCGCGATCGAACATGCGCGCCTGTCGGCAACTCTTGAGGCGACGGGCCAGCGAGTGAACGTTTTCGACCTGATTCTCGCAGCTACGGCGCTGGAGTCAGGCGCAACGATCCTTACACTCAACACACGGCGCTTTTCAGCGATTCCAGGAGTGTCAGTTGCTGCGCCATAGCATCGTTTCGACTGAGTTAGCATGATATCGAACGTCCTGAGCCACCGATGTCCGTAATTGGCGGCCGGAACTGATTGACTTGGTATTTTCAATACCGATACTCGGAGTGCAGAAAAGAGGGGGAATAGATGTCGAAACTTGGTTTTATTGGTTTAGGAATCATGGGCAAGCCGATGCTGCGCA
>CAZKJB010000073.1:0-14349 GCA_964552975.1 uncultured Occallatibacter sp.
CGGCCCTCGCAGCCGCAATCGAGCAGCGTGCCTACGCGTGGCTCGGCCAGTACGGAGGCGAATTTCCCGGCGACACACACACCGGCGTCCTCGGCACATCCGACGCCGACCGCGCCCGCTTTGACGACTTCGCCGACAACGCAGCCTGCCCGGCTCTCGATCTCGATACCGGCCGCTGCGATGTATACCAGTGGCGCCCCATGACCTGTCGCGTCTTCGGCCCGCCCATTCGCGCTACCGGCAACGACGGCTCCGAAGGACTGGGTCACTGCGAACTCTGCTTTATCGGCGCAACCCCGGCCGAGGTCGCCGCCTGCGAAATGCCCGTTCCGCTCGAGCTTGAAGCAACGCTCCTCGACGAGATGGGACGCAACGGCGACAAAACCGGAACCAAAGGCGAAACCATCGTCGCCTTCGCCCTCGTGCGCTGAGATTTCAGAAGTGCATCAGGCAGGATCTGCTTTGAACGGGCACGAATTTCTAAACCGGTTCGCTTTTCAGAAATCTCTTCGCCGCTCGACCGGTACGTCAGTTTCCAGCACCCGTGTGCGACTCGCTCGCGTGAGCCGTCGCCGGCATCGCCGGCCCTGTCTGCTGAATGCTGACGATGGGACTTTCGTCAGCGATCTGGCCCTGCTCTCCTACGAACCCTGGAACTTCTCCGCCTTCAATCCAGACTTGAATGTTCGGCGGCTGCTTGCCGATCATCGGGGCCACCACGCCGGCAACGCCTCCCAGTTCAATCTTGATCTCGTAATGCAGTGCCTTCCGCTCAAAACCAGCCACTGAAAACGCCTCTTCGCCCTTTGGAGAAATCTTGAGCTTGATCAACCTCGGGCTCGGCGCGGCCACGATCATGGACACGTCCTCCTCCCCAACGTTGGCTCTCACATTCTCGGTGATCGGAACAATCATGCCGTTATAAAGGTCAGCCGGCAGCTTCATGTGATTGGTCTTCACTTCTTCCTTCCCGTCTTTTCCCAGCGACTTTACAGTCACTTCGCCGCTGCGCGTGTCGATCGAGAGATCCATCGGGTGCGGAAAGAAAGGGCCTTTTTGAATGTGATGGTCGCTGATCAATTGAAAATTTCCGCGTTGCGAAAAAACAGTCGTCTCGTCGTCGACCGACCCGTCTTTGAAACGAAAAGTGCAGTGCGTTGTGACGCGGTCGCCGCGAACAACTTGCACCAGGTCGCCTATTGCGGCCACCTGGCCCTCCGCCGTCCGCAGCTCAAGGTAGCCGTGGGTGGTTCCTTGCAGATGGCGCGCAGCCACGGTCTCAGCCCCCGCGATCAACGGCATGGCGCAGAGTGCAATCGCCGTCAGCGGTAATCTCAGCGCCCGCCAGCGCTCTGTTCGGCGACCAACCATCGCAGTCCCCTCCCCGAAAAATCTTCAACGCACAGGATTTCTGATGGTTGGGCCGATCAAACAGTTGCTTTTTGCTGCAATAGCTCAACTTAGGGCCACTTCGGAGAGTTCGAATCCCGTGCATGCCGTAAACTGATCCTTGGAAACCCCCATGTCAATGCGTCCCTGCCGGGTCGAGATTCGCACTCGCGCCCTCGAGGAAAACTTCCGTTTTCTCCTCGGCCTCGCCGCTCCACATGCCGATCTTCTCGCCGTCGTCAAAGCCAATGCTTACGGCCACTCCCTCGCACTCTGCGCTCCTGCGGTCGTCCGCGCCGGAGCGCACTGGCTCGGTGTCACCAGTGTTGAAGAAGGCATCGTCGCGCGCGCGTTGTGTCCCCAGGCGCGCGTCCTCGTAATGGGTGGCATCTTTCCCGGCCAGGCCGCGGCTGCCATCCAATTCCAACTGACGCCGGTCGCGTGGGAACCCTGGCAACTCGACGCGCTTCAATCCGCTGCTCGCGCTACCGGAGCGCAACCAAATTCGCTGCCCGTCCACCTTGAGGTCGATACCGGCATGAGCCGCCAGGGCGCCGGCCTCTCCGACCTCGCCGCCGTCTTCACGCGTTTTGGCCCCGGCTCGCCGCTCCGCCTTGAAGGCGTCATGACTCATCTGTTCGCGGCCGACGAGGCTGACGGCGCCGTCACGCAATCGCAACTCGCGCGCCTCGATGAAGTCTTGGGCCGCATCTCGTCCGCGGGCCTGTTTGCCGAGTGGCTCAATGTCGGGAACACCGCCGCTCTGCTCGCCGGTCAGGCCCGCGCCATTGCCGAACTCGCCGCCCGTCACGGCATGGAAGCCCTTTTGCGCCCAGGCCTCGCCCTCTACGGCCTCGTGCCCGAATTCGACCCGCCCTTCGCTCCGCCCATCGCCCCAGACGAGCCGCCGTCGCTCGTAGCCGCTCGCTCCTCGCTTCAGCCCGTGCTCTCCTGGAAAGCCTCGGTCGTTGGCGTGCGCTCTGTTCCAGCCGGCGCTTCAGTCGGTTACAACGGAACCTTCGTGGCGACAGAGCCTATGCGGCTCGCACTTGTGTCAGTTGGGTACGGAGATGGCCTCGACCGCAGCCTCGGCAACCGCTTCAGCATGCTGGTCCGCGGCCAGAGCGCGCCTATCGTCGGTCGCGCCAGCATGGATCAGTCAGTTCTGGATGTAACGGAAATTCCGGGTGTCGACGCCGGCGACGAAGTCGTCATCATCGGCGCTCACGGCAGCGAAGCCATTACCGCTTTCGATCACGCCGCAGCCACCGGAACCATCCCCTGGGAAGTTTTTACGCGCATTGCAGCGCGCGTTCCTCGCGTCGCCATCTAAGCACGAAAATCTAGGTTGGCTCGCTCACTCATCCCGCCACGCTCTCCGCGGTCGGCACGCACAGCCCTGCGGCGCACTGCACCGCCGAAATCATCGCCTCTGTGCCGATGCAGGAGTTCAGCAGCATGTGGTAAAGACCGCGCGAGCACCACTCCTGCTGGTAAAACTTGCGAATCACCGCCGCGCGCCGTTTGTCGAACGCTGCCAAATGCTGCTCGGCATGTTGTGCCTTCTCGGGAAACGCTCGCGCGAACCATTCCTTCTTCACGCTGGCCGTCGCGTACACAAAGACATGAAAGCAACCTGGCTTTCCCGCCAGCGCGCAGGCCGATCCACGCCCCACCAGCACGCAGTTGCCTTCCTTGGCAGCCTCCAGAATCCCCTGGTGAATCAGCGTCAGCATGCGCTCGGAGTCAAACGCGTGTTCCTCGCTGCCGGCCGAAGTGAAAACTGGCTCCTGCCAGAAAATCTTCCCGTAGCGGTAGTACCAGGGGTCCAGCCGGTCGTCGAACTTCGCTGCCAGCTTCGGATCCACGCCCGCTTGCCGCGCCGCGCGCGAAACCAATTCTGAATCCAGCAACCGCCAGCCCAGCCGCGCCGCCAAATCGTGCGCAAATTCGGCGCCATGCGAGCCGTACTCCCGCTCTACCGTAATCACTCGAACCGGCGTGTGCACCATCTGCGCTTGACCCCCTGCGCAGGAGAATACATCTACTGCGAGGAAAAATAAAACAGGCGCGAAAGGGGATCACCTTGTCGCGCCCGCCTTACCTTATCTTCTCGCTCCCTTGGGCGCCTTTTCTTCGCCCAGTTTGTCACGTTGCTCCTCGTAGCTAGCAACTAGAAGCCAGGAGCTGGCAGCTGTCTTGCTATTGCGCAACTGGTTGTTGCGGCAGGGCCTTCTTGCTCTTTAAGTGCTTGCTGGCCCCGGCGTCCGGGGTATTCGCCGCCGCCGTGGGCATCGCTGCAGCCGTCGGCCCCTTCTTGATGCGTAGGTCGCCGTTGTCGGTATTCACCACAATCCGTGCAGCTCCCGATCCAATCTTCCCGCTCACCGTCTTGTCCTCATCGCCGCTCACCGCCAGGCTGAAATCGGTCACGATGTCGCCATTGTGTGTCCGCCCTGTCACCGTGGCCGAATCGTCCGACGGCAGCGTAATCTCCACGTCGCCCTTGTTGTTCTTCGCTTCCACGCCGTAGGCTCCCGCGGGTTCCACCGCGATGCGGCCATTGCGGTCTTCGACGTAGGTGTCGCCGGAAATTTCGCTCAGGTCGATGTCCTTCGAGTGCGAAATCACGCGCACTGGACCTTTAGCCTCTGTCACGCGCAGGTCGTCGTTCCCCAGCGTCAGGTCGCCCGGTAGTTCACCCACTTCGAGTTCCGTCACCGGCGTGTGCAGGTGGATTGCTCCCGAAATGCTTTCCATATGCACGTCGCCGAGGATCTCGCCATTCTGTGTCACGGCGCCCTTGATCTCTGAGAGAGTCAGGTCGTTCAAGTCCCCGTCCAGCGTCAGGTCGCCCTGAACATCGTGGGCAGAGAATTCGTCGTGCTTTCCGTTGGTGAAGTGCGCTTCCACCGGCCCAACAATCGAGCTCAGATGAATATCTCCGCGCGCGGTCACTTCGATTCCCGCGCCCAGCCCGGCCGCCGTCACGTTGTCCATGGTGTGGTTGACAGTCACCTTGGCGGTCCTCGGCACGGTCACCGTCAGGTTCACCCGCCCTTTCGAATTGCTCTCCGATTTGATGAGCACCGCGTTGCCGCTCACCGTCACATGCGAGGCTTCCTGGTCGAAAATCTTCTTCGCGCCGCTGTCGGAGTTCGCGTACGCTACTTCGTGCGCCGCTACCACCAGGGTCGGCTGGTCGCCCGCGGTAATGTTGATGTCCCCGCGCGGATTCTCGATCTCGATTGCCGCATTTGCGGGAATCGTTCTGCTGTCGGTCGGTTGATCGCTCTCGTGCTCCGGCATCCCAAAGTTGCTGAAGAAGTCGTTGTCGCCAAACGGTCCGTTAAACCCGTTAACAAGGTGGTTGTGCCCTGACGCGATTGCACCCACAAACGCCAGCAGGACAAGGATCCCAATAAAGCTGCCGGTCCGGCGCACGGGAGTCGTGCGGCGCATGTCCAGTGCCCACTCGCCCAGCAACGCCAGCCCCGCGCCGATCAGCAGCAGTGGCCACCACCGTCCATACCATGTCCAGAACGAGTCAGAATCGAGATGGCCGCTCATCAACAGCAGCGCAATCACGCCCACGCAAACAAGAATGATAGGACCCACCAGTGAGGGCACGCGCGGTCCGTACGCGCCAATATAGTTTGCCTTCCACGCGTGGCGCTGTGCCCGCCACGCATCGCGTTGCGCGCGCCACGCCGCTCGCTGTTGCTCTCGATAAGCCCGCCACTGCGCTCTTTGGTCGTACGGAGGTGGTGGCCCGCCCGGCGGCATATTCGGAGGTATGCTGCTCATAACTTCCCTCCGTCTAAATCGTTCCCTAAATCATGAGTGTGCGATGGCACAATCGACGTCCCCGTAGCCGATCCCCCTGTCGCGCCAGGCTGAACAGTTCCAGGATGTTGTCCCCACGGGAATATCGGGTATCCACCATCCGCTTCCAGTGCCGCACGCTCCGCCAGCATCATCACTCCGAGCATGATGAGCAACAGCGGCCAGAAGAGCCGCCAGAAATGCTCGATCGCCCCTGACTCATGCAGTAACGCCAGCACCCCAATCAGCAGCAGAATGGCTGGCCCGCGCAATCTGCGAATCAAAATATAGCGGTTCACTTGGTCCCTCCTTGCGAATCTCCAAAGCGGCGCACGATCAGCCACACGCCCAACCCAATCAGCACCACTGGCCACGAAAATTCGAAAACGCGACCCGAGAAGATATCGAATCGATCCAGCAGAAACAGTGCGCCAAGAGCAATCAGAATCACCGCTCCTACTGGCTCCCTGCGCCGCCAATACACAGGCGGAATGGGTGGCGCCGGCGGTACCGGCGGTACACCAGGACCTCCCGGGACACCGGCCTGCGTCGCGCCCGAACCCTGATAGGGTGTTTGCCACTCGCCCGTCTGGCTTGGTGCTTGGTATGGAGCTTGGTATGGCGCCTGATACGGAGCTTGATATCCCGCCGATTGCCCAGTGCTCCCTGATCCAGTCCCGGCACCTGGATTTCCCGAGCCTGGATTTCCCGAGCCAGGATACATACCGCCCTGTGGCCTCGCGCCCGGGCCGCCGAACCAGTGGCTCAAATCGTTCAACCCCAGTGGATCCGGCAATGGTTCCCCATCGCGCCGTGCCTTCGCCGTGTGATAGGCATCAAAGACCTGGTAAAAAACCCAGCCGGCGATCAGGAGCCCGAACAGGCCGTAGACATGCGAGGCGCTTACCAGCACTGCAAAAATCAGCACATGAACCAGGCCCTTGATAAATTGGCCGTTGTACATCGCACCCACGCCGGGAATCAGTCCCAGCACTGCTGCCAATCCGGGGCTCGGTGCACCCGGCGGCGGAGCCACAAAGGGTGGCTGCACGCTATGCCACTGTGTCCAGCAAGGCTCGCAAAAAATCTGCCCTCCTGCGCCGCTGCGCACGCATGTCGCGCACAGCGCCTTCCCGCAGTTCTGGCAGTAAGCGGTCGCGGTCACCCCGCTATGGTTTACGCAATCCATAAAGTGGTCCTTTCCCACCCGCACAGTGCTACGCAGGCGCTCCCAATCACTGCACCTGGCCGTTGAGGTAGGGAACCTTCCGTTGCCTTAGGCCCTTCTTGCACCTCCAGGGAACTCTCCAAAAGCCCATTCGTCTCGTCCCTAGCCGGGCCCATCGCCGGGCTCCCCGACTCTTCGCTAGGGTCCGTTCGCGGCCCGTCCAACTTGCCGCCCGGACTCTGTCTTGTTTCGCCCGGTGTCGCCGGCTGCGCGTCTTTGCGCTGCTGTCCCTCCCCGCGGCCTTCACCTTTGGCGTCGTCGCCGCTCAGCTCCCGCACCCGCGATTCCACTTCATACACAAACCGCAGATGGTCGTAGTACCGCACGATCGGAACCGACGCCATGTTCAGTTGCCGCTCCATATAGGCCCGCATTGCCCTGGGCCGCAAATCGGCTAGCCGCAGCGGCGTCACGTGAATTTCCGACACTCGCACGCCCGTCATGTTCAGCGTCAGCGCGATTGAGAAGAATGCCATCGCCGCTGTCATCATCAGCCGCGGCTGCATGACGCTCCGCGCCCGCGCCATAAATCCCGGCTGCTGCCACACTGGCGGCACAAACACTGGAACCGTGCCCACCCCCGCCGCGATCGGCATCAACACGCCGTCGGCTTTTTGTCCCGGGCCGGTCTTCGCGAGAATCTTCGCGAGCAGCCCTGCCGGCGGCTCTGGCTCGGGCGACAGAAACTCCAGCCACTCGCGGCCCTTCCGCGCCTCTTCATACAGAGCCGTGCAGGCCGGGCAGGCGGCCATGTGAGCCATAAACTTCGTTTCGTCCTCGGCGATCAACACGCCGTCCAGCGCATCCGTGAGAAGTGTTTCCCACTCCCCGCATGCCTGAGAACTCGGAATGTGTGTGCGTTCTGCCATCGCTACATCACCTCCTTCTTAGTACGTTCCAGCAGCCTCGCCAGTTCCGCGCGCCCTCTGCTGATCCTGGACTTCACGGTTCCTTCCGGAATTCCCAATACCTGTGCAATTTCCTTGTAGTCAAGGTCTTGCAAGTCTCTCAAAATCACTGCCTCGCGCAGTTCCACGCTCACCTTCGCCAGGGCCCCCTGCACCATCTTGGCCAGTTCCTTGCTCGCTGCGGTCTGGTGCTGGTTCGGCCCCGTCGCCGTCAGCCGGTCCACCGGCTTCAGCTCTTCTGTTTGGTCCCAGCCCTCATCCAGCGAGCTCGTCGCCCGCTGGTTCCGCGTCCGCCTGAAGTTATCTACCAGCAGGTTCCGCGTCATCGTCGTGATCCACACCGGAAGGCTGCCGCGAGCCGCATCAAAGCTGCCCAGGTTCGAATAGATTTTCAGGAAGACGTCTTGCGTCAAGTCCTCGGCGTCGGCCGGATTCCCCGTAAAGCGATAGCAAAGTCCGTACACGCGCTTCTGGTGCGTGCGGACCATCTCAGCCCATGCGCCGGAGTCGCCTGCGATGCAGCGGCGGATAATATGCGGCCAGTCTTGCTCCAGAGGTCTCACCTCCACGCGCGCTGCGCGGGTCGCGTGTACCACGGCTGCGGTCCCGGCGGAACATTCACGAGCCGGCGGGTCTGCGTCTCCCCGGCCATCTCGCCCTAAGGTCTGCCGGACCGCGGGCGCCGGTGCTTTCGAAGAAACTCTTCCGAAAAGCGCTGCCCCACCGCAGGGGGCGAACATGCTCAAGCTTAATGTACCCACATACTGCATGGGGTAAAGGTACGTAGGGTCTAGCTGTTTGGTTCCGCCGGAGCCGTCGATTCGAACGGCTCAAACAGCCCTCAAACGACCGGCGTGCGCTACCCTGTTGGAATGAACCGGAGAATATCGCAAATGGCGAACCAAAGGTGGCTTCTATCTGCGTCGTCCTGCTTTACGGCACCCGCATCCGAGATCCCGCGCAGAATTGATAAAAAAGCCCCGGCTCCCATCGCTGGAATACCGGGGCTTCTCTGACCCTGAACAGCCGTCTCCAGTTGCTGTCTTCTTGTCCCCTCGTAACCTTGTTCTCTCGTAACCTTGTAACCTGCTTCTCAGTACCTTTCCTGAAACTCCGGCGCCACGGGGTTCTCAAACAGCGACGCATCGCGCGTCACAATCGTTAGTCCGGAAGGCGTCACAAAATACCGCCGCTTGTCCTCAACAGGGTCGTAGCCGATCACTGTGCCTTCGGGAATATGCACATCGCGATCGATAATTGCGCGCCGTATGCGGCAATGCCGCCCGATATTCACATGCGAAAAAATAATGCTCGCGTCCACGTCGGAATATGAGTTCACGCGCACATCCTGCGACAGCACGGAGTTGTATACCGACGCGCCCGAAATAATCACGCCTGCCGTGATCACCGAGTTCACCGCCATGCCCGACCGGCCCGGCTCTCCGAACACAAACTTCGCCGGAGGATATTGCCGCACACGCGTGCGGATCGGCCAGCTCTTGTCGTACAGGTTGAACACCGGCGACACCGAGCACAGATCCATGTTCGCGTCGTAATACGCATCAAGCGTTCCCACATCCCGCCAGTAGAGAGCCTGCTTCTTGTTCTCGTCCACAAAGCTGTAGGCCATCATCTTTTTCTTGCCCAGCATGCCCGGCAGAATATTGTGGCCAAAGTCGTGCTTCGATTCTCCGTCATCCGCGTCTGCAATCAACGCCTTCAGCAGCGTCTCCGTGTTGAAGATATAAATTCCCATCGACGCATCCACTGCGTTGGGATTGAACGGCGACCTGAAGGTCGTTGACGCCGGCTTCTCCTGGAATCCCAGAATCTCTCCCGTCGTCCCAACCTCCACCACGCCGAACCGCGCCACATCTTCGGGAGCAATCGGCAGAGTCGCCAGCGTCACGTCCGCGTTCACTTCCTTGTGGTACGCCAGCATGCGGCTGTAGTCCATCTTGTAAATGTGGTCGCCGCTCAGGATGATCACGTGCGATGGCTGCTCGCTGCCGATCGAATAAATATTCTGATACACCGCGTCGGCCGTTCCCATGTACCAGTTCGCCCCGGTCCGCTGCATCGGCGGCATCAGCTCGAAAAACTCGCCGAGCTCTTGCGCCACGATCCCCGTCCAGCCCTCGCGGATATGCCGGTTCAGGCTCAGCGCCTTGTATTGCGTCAGCACGTACACCCGCCGCAATCCTGAGTTGATGCAGTTCGAGAGAGTGATATCGATGATGCGGTAGTGGCCGCCGAACGGCACAGCAGGCTTGGCGCGATCCCGCGTCAGTGGAAACAGCCGCTCTCCTGCTCCGCCTGCAAGCAATACTCCCAGCGTATCTTTCATGTCCATAAGGCTCCCGCCTCGTGTTTGCATTGATCGGGTCGAATCCGGCGCGCCCCGGGAGTGTCGCTATCCGGAACGGCATGTTCTCAGGCGGCACACTTTCTCAGCCGCCTCCTGAACGCAGGAGAATACCACACGCATGAAGCGCTTGGTAACCATCTCGATTCATCGATGATCTTGTCAGAAAAAGAGTTGGCCCGGACGACTTCCCTAGGCGTGCTCTTGAGAGGCCGAGCGCTCCGTCCCGATTCTGCCAGCGCACGAGGCACGAACCACGAAGCACGAACCACAAGCCAAAACCCAGAAGCTGCAAGCCGATCTCGCTTACCAGCCGGCGGTCCAGTTGTCTTTCTTGTGCGACCGCTTCGCCTTCGTGAACTTGTACTCCAGTCCCACTGAGATCGCAAAGTTCACATCAAACTGTCCGAACGACGTCGTGGAATGAGGGGCGTCGCTGAATGTGTAGTGGGTCATCACGGCATCGGGATTGATGCGGAACACCCAATGGTCCGAGCGGTTCAGATCGATGCTCCCACCCACAATCGCTGCCGGCGCCATCTGGTTATAGTAAAAATCGAAATTCGATGGCGGTTGTCCCAGCAGGTCCTTCTCAAAATTCCCGTACACCCCGCCGAACATCGCGTGCGCCATCATGTCCCCGTGCTTGTTGTGCGGCCCCAGCCATTCCGCTCCGCCCACAAAAAAGTACTGCTTCACCACCGGGCCCTTGATGTTATTCGGCGAGTTCGGCGCCGTCCCGCTCGTGCCGATATACCCGCGCCCCGAGCCGATAATCCCCCAGTGCTTCGTCAGCCAATAGGACCCATCCATATCCAGCCCGCCCAGGTTCGATCCCTGCAGAAGCGTCGGTCCGGCCTTCATGTGGTCGTACGCCATCCCCAGCGATAAGTCCCAGCGGTTGTCGTACCGAACCCTCGCCAGCGGGTCCACAGACACATAGGTTCCGTAGCTCGGGGCCTGGTTATCCGGGCTTTGCGATGAGGGTGCCGCGGTCGGCTGATTCTGGCTGCTCGAGTCCTGCGCCTGTATGCGGGCTCCCGCACACACAATCAGACATAAAACAGCGGCAATAGAGGCAGATAACTTGACTGGGAGATGCATCACTAACCAGCTTACAAGAGCCCCCCTGTAAGGGACAACGCGGCTTTCAGACCCTGGTTAGACGAGAGCGCGCATGGTTTCGTCTGCCGCGACCACGCCAGATAGTACATCGTCTTCACAATCTCGAGCGCAGTGTCGGTCGTCGTCCCCTCGCCCCTCGGCCCTGGTTCCGGAGCAGCATGCATCCGCCACTCTACCGGCAGCCGGCTGAAGATCATCGCTGCCCGCGGCAAATGGTACGCGCTCGATATCACCTCAGCCGAGGTCCACCCGTGACTCCGCATGATCTGCACCGAGTCGCACGCGTTCTCAATCGTGTTCATGGCCTCCGGTTCTTCCACGATCACGCTCGCCGGAATTCCCTGCGCCTCCGCGGTCCGCGCCATCACCCGCGCTTCAACAAAACGGTTGTGCGCAGCCCCGCCCGTAAAAATGATCCTTGGCGCCACGCCCCGCTCATACTCCCACACCGACTCGGTCACCCGCGACTGTTCCTCCGCCGTTGGGTTCCCGTCGCGATCCGCCGAATAGCCGAGCACGATCAACACGTCAAATTGATCGCGAGAGGTATTCGCTTTCGGTGCTATAGCGCGCGCGATCGCCGCCCACGCAATCAGCCCCAGAACCGCCAGCACGCATGCCAGCACCCCGCGCCCAATCCACCCCAGCCGCTTCTTCCGCCGCGGCGCCGTCCTCCTGCCCACTGCTCGCCCGCCAACCACCCGCATTTTCCCTGCCGATTTCAACCCCGCATCGCTCCCATTGCTCCACTCTATCGCCCCGCCCCGTGCCCTGAGTCGCTGCGATCGACTGGCCAATCGCACGCTACGCTTACTCCGCGAGCATTCAGGTCCAACAATTCCAGGGCCGCTCCCCACCTGTCTCTGTAACTTCAAGGCTCATTCGAGCGTCTCAAGTGAAGGCTATTAAGATTCAGGAGGTTCGATGCTTCACTTTCGTTTCCTGCATTCGACTCAATGCGCCGTGCTCCTTGCTGTCGCGTTCAGTTGCTGCCTGCAGGCGCAAACCCGCGGCGGCATACCGGCTCCGCAAGCCGACGCCGATCTCGCACACAGTTCCGGTAAAGAGACAGCCATCTTCGCCGGAGGATGCTTTTGGGGAACGCAGTCGGTTTTCGAGCGTGTCAAGGGAGTGGTCGCAACAACTGCCGGATACGCCGGTGGTTCTGCAGCGACAGCCACGTACGACCAGGTCACAACCGAGACCACTGGCCACGCTGAGTCGGTCAAGGTCGTTTACGATCCTTCGAGGATCACCTACGGCAAGCTACTGCAGATTTTCTTCTCGGTGGTTCACGACCCGACCCAACTCAATCGCCAGGGACCGGATGTCGGGACCTCTTATCGCTCAGCCATCTTCTATACCAGCGAAGAACAACGGAAGATCAGCACGGCGTACATTGCGCAACTCGACGCCGCCCATGTCTTTCGCAAGCCCATTGTGACGCAGGTGGTACCTCTAAAGGGCTTCTACGACGCCGAGTCCTACCATCAGGACTACGCTCTGCACAATCCTGACAATCCCTACATCCAGGTCTGCGACCGGCCTAAGGTCGAGGCGCTCAGGAAGGAATTCCCCGACTTGTTCCAGGAATATACAGGCAGGTAAGGCGGGCGTTCCACGCTAAATCTCAAATCGGGTGCCCCACCTCACCTTGTTAGAGCGTGATCATCTCGTCGTTCAACGTATCATGCCAGGCGCAGCGACTCCTCACAGCTCCGCGCCCTCGCCCCATGCCTTGAACACGATCTCGCTCAGCGGCTTCCGCGTCCGCGCCGATGTCTCCCGCTCAATCAGCGTCGCGTCGCCCAGCACTGCCGGATCGGCCTGGTAGCCGAGCGCAATCACCGTTCCCAGCGCGTACTCTGCCGGAATCTCCAGCTCCCTGCGCGCCGCCTCATGATCAAACCCCGCCATTTGGTGTGTGGTCAGTCCCTGGGTCGCCGCCTGCAGCGTTAGCAGCGCGCTCGCTGCTCCCAAATCGTATGAGGCATAGGCGTATTCCGCGCCGTTCTTCATAAACCGCGTATGAGCCGCGCCCAAAATCAGCACCGGAGCACGGTGCGCCCACGTCCGGTTGAACCCCATCAGCGTCGAGAAAATCTTCTCCCAGGTTCCATCGCCGCGCCGCCCTACCAGGAAACGCCACGGCTGCTCGTTATTTGACGAAGCCGCCCAGCGAGCTGCTTCAAACACCTTCTTCAGCGTCTCCGAGCTCACATTGCGATCCGCAAACGCTCGCGCGCTCCATCGCTCGTGAATCGCCGGCAGCACGCCTTCCACCGCCGGAGCCTTCTTCAACGCGCTTGTTTCCATTGCACTTAGAGTCATTGGCCTGCCTTCCTCAGGAATCGATTTCAAATCGGACAGCGCTTGAACCGGTTCCGCCTGCACCCCATTCGATTCGAGGCCTGGGCCCTGGGATTCGCCCTGAGCCAGAAATTCGTTGCAACAGGTAATTTGCTCCGAACTGGCGCCGCTCCAAAGCGCAAACCCAACCCCCCGGCGCCGGAGCACTTCTGGTGCACACGCGTCTTTCCGTTTGCCTCGGCCCGGCCCTCGGATGCGAACCGGGCGTCAGATGCTGTCCCCGATAGGCCGCAGATCGGAAGCCCGCTTCCCGTTAGCCATCCATGCGGCTACCTTTTCCATGGCCGGCAGCCCGCTGGTGGCTTCTGCCTCCGCGCACGCCATCGCAATCTTCGCCTGTAACCTTTTCAGCAGTCCTGCCACCGGCGTGTGGCTGGTGTAGACCAGGTGGAGTGCGCCGTCGTACGTTGCTGTACCCAGTGTATGTTCGCCCTCGTAGCCCATCAGGACTGAGGGACCCCACACGCCCTCGACGGTGAGGCCGCCGGGCAGCGAGTCAAACTGGACATGCTTGAGATTGGTGACGATCAAGTCGTGACCAAACTTGCTTCCCATGATGTCGATCAGTGTTGTGGAATCGAGATTCATCGCCATCATGGCCTTCACCCGGGTGAACGTGGATTCGATCTCCGCGAACGATTGCCATGGCGCCAGTTCGGCGCGGATAGCACGCGCGCTTTCCCAGAGGCATTTCGCAGGATTGGGAGCGATAAATCGAGCGCCAATGACCGACAAAACAAAATCGGCTGCATTATCCAGATAGGGACGCGCATCGATCGGCACATTCATGCGTATGTCGCCATTTTTCAGCGGCGGGGAGAGCGTTCGCAATGAAGACGCTACCGCGGCAACAAGCACTGCGCCGACGGTGGCTTGTTGCAGGCGGCAACAGCGAATCAGTTGATCGGTCTGTTCACGGGAGAACCGAAGAGCGTCGACCGCAGGCCCGCCGGTCCCGATGTGGCGTGTGAATGTCCGCGCGGGGAGCGCATCAACGGTCTGCTGCCATCCGCCGTCAACCTGCGGAATTCGGGTCGAGTCAGCTGCCGATTGAGCCGCGGTTGACCTCGCGTGCGCAGTGCGGTCATCGGCCGAGGGCGCCAGCGGCAAAGTCGCCAGCTTTTCCCCGGCGAGGGCGG
>CAZKJB010000074.1:0-14333 GCA_964552975.1 uncultured Occallatibacter sp.
GTGTAGGATCCGCTTTCAAAATCACCGGCAGCGGGCTGCCCGGCTGCGCCACCCGAGAGCCGGAAGGCGGCCTTGGCCATTTCGCTTTCGGATAGGGTCGAGACAATTGCGGAATGGCAATCCGCACAGACGTCGCTGCCAACATACCCTTCGGTTGACGCTGGAGATTTGGTGGGCCACCAACCTTGGCCGCTAACGCGATCAGCCGTGGTGTCTGGCAACTCATTCGGAGTCGAGCGCCGCTGGGCGGCAGCGAAAAGCAGAGCAGCGAAACACAGCCAACCTACAGTCCCGACCCGAATCCCTGAAAACGGCTTGAATCTCAGTGTTCTCAAATCGACTAAGTTTACGCCAGAATCTTTGCCAAATCCTAAACAAGATAACTCGAACCGAGCCAGCTGTGATGATTCGCAATCTACGTGCGCGCGTTGCTAAGGCTGGCGCTCTGCGGTTGGTTTGGCGTCGGCTTCGCATGGCATGGAGCCGCACAAGGCGCCAGTGATGCCTTGTCCTTCCTCGATGGTGTAAATACGGTCTGCGGCAGGCAGCCGGATGACTTCCTTTTTGCCGCTTGGCCAGTGAATCTCCGCAGTGCCAGCTACGGTCGCGTCGCCGATCCCGAAATGGACGCGCAGATCGTTCGAGGAAAGGTAACTTCCGCCGCTTAGGACATCTCCTCGCTGCCGCATCCCGTCCGCGATCAGATAGATGGTGGCCCCAACCGCGTCGCGGGGGCTTTTGGGTCCGCCGATAAGCTTCAGCTCGACCCAATGATGATGGTCCGCGTTGACGTTGCGAAGCAGCACCGGAACTCCATCCATGTTGTTGATCACGACGTCGATCTTGCCGTCGTTGAAGATGTCGCCGAATGCCGCGCCGCGGCCTACCGACACCACAGCGAGACCGGTGCCTTCAACGGCGGGAACAAGGGTGAATTTGCCGTTCTTTTCGTTGTGATAAAGAAGTGGACGCTGGGCGTAGCTTTGTCCCCAATCCGGGTGCTGGTCTACCTGAGGGTAGACGTGGCCGTTGATAACCAGCAGATCCTTCCATCCGTCGTTGTCGTAGTCCAGGAACCCGTCGCCGAACTTCACGTAGGGTATGGAAGTCTGCGCAATTTCGGCACCGTAACTAACGTCGGTAAAAACCCCCTTACCATCATTCTGAAAGAGGACAGGGTAGTCATCGGAGAAGGTTGTGCTGACGATCGAGAGGTGCCCGTTGTTCTGATAGTCTCCCGCGGCGAGGCCCATGTTGGCCACTTCTCGACCATCCTTATTGAGGGCGAAGCCGCTTTCGTAGCTGTCATCTTCGAACGTGCCATTCCCGTTGTTCATATAAAGGTAATTCGGAGTCGAATCATTGGCGACGAGCAGGTCTGGCTTGCCGTCATTGTTGACATCCGCAAATAAAGCGCCCAGACCGTAATAGCCATTCGGATCGTCAACCGCAAGCTTCTTACTGACATCGGTGAAGGTTCCGTCGCCGTTGTTGTGAAAGAGATGATCGTGCTCGCCCTTCAACCCACGCGGACCGCACATCACCTCGACGCCGCGATACTGGCAAAAGCCGAAGCCAATCGCCTTAGACCGGGAAAGCGGGGGATTGTTCAGATCGATCTGCGCGTAACCATCCACGAACAGATCGAGACGTCCATCGCCGTCGTAGTCGCCGAAGGTTGCTCCAGTTGACCAAGCGCCGATCGTCACTCCAGCTTTTCCTGCAACATCGGTGAAGGTTCCATCGTGGTTGTTGCGATACAGGCGATTCTGTCCGTAGTTCGTCACATAGAGATCGGGCCAGCCATCGTTGTCAAAGTCCCCTGTGGCGCACCCGTATCCCCAGCGATCATTGGTTACTCCGGCTTTTTCGGTCACATCGGTGAATGTTCCGTCGTGATTGTTGTGAAAGAGAGCTGCATGTGGAGGAGCGGCTTTTCCTGCGAGAGCGTCGTATGTTGAGCCGTTAACCAGAAAAATGTCGAGCCATCCATCGTTGTCATAATCCATCAGGCACACGCCCGGCCCTTTGGCTTCAAGAATCAGACGCTTTTCCGGTGTACCTGCCTGATGATGCCAGCTCGTTAACCCGGCAGCCTTGGCCACATCCTGAAAGATGACAGGGCCGGTTTTCGCGAAGCCGCCTGCGGTAATGGGGCGGTGCTGGGAATCGAACTCAGCCTCCTGAGGGCCTGCGTTCGCCATCCCGCCGCTTTGGGACATCTGATGACCGCCGTTTCCGCGCTGCGCGCCGTCGGGCGATTGCGCCAACGATGGGGATAAGCCTGTGAGCAGGGCACAGAAAATCAAAAGATCAATTCGTCGCGCGAGCGGCGACGGACCGAACATTCCGAGTAGGCCGTCATTCATCAACAAGAATGGGTTTTTGTAACACGGCATTGCTTCTCACGTTTCCGACGCCGTTCTCACTCACCAGGTTATTGGCTCGCGCGTTCTAGCATCACTGGAAGGGTAACCGAGCCCATTCGGCCGGAGTTTTCGTCCACCACGATGATTCGCGTCGTGCCGAAGTTCTGCTTGTGTTCGATGTACTCGGCAAATGGGATTCCGTCCCGCAGAATCTTCTGATAGGTTTCAGGCTTCAGATTGAGAACCAGCGTCTGCTCCTTTGCCTGTGCGCGTGTACCCGTGTCGTCACGCTGCACGAGAAAGATGTCGAGTTTGTCCTTCCAGAGATCGCCTTCCTGCACCAATCCTATGTCGCTGCCCGCGATGTTCAGTGAAATCGCGGCGCCTTCCGAGGCGTGGTTCCAGTGGGCGCTGAGGCCGATTTCGCTTTCGTCCTGCGGCCGCCAGACCGATTGCGCAAGCCGGTCTTTCAGCGTCGATGGCTCTTTGCTGTAAAGATAACCGGTACGGTAGCGCAATTTAATCCCCGGTTGCGCAGGAACGGTGACGGCGATCTGGTGGTAGTTCCCGTCCGGATCGGTATCAGGCGAGAAGCTGAGCAGATAAGTTGCATCGCCGTCCGCGATTACACTGTCCAACTCATCAAGCATGTTGGTCGATCGTCGGAACGACCGGCCACCGGTAGCCTGTGCCAGGTGCTGAATGGCGGGCTGAATCGCGTGCGTGTTCTGCTGCATCTCGGCCATCTGGCGGGCTCCGTTGACAGAACCCGCACCAGCCGCATTTGGAAATTCTGAGCTAACGGCGGGATTCAGCTCGACGCTTCTGTTCTCCAGGCTCGCATCCGCCGCAATTGCTTCCGACTGCGAAGCATCCAGCGGATAGAGACTCACGTGTGCATCGTTGAGAACCTCCTCCACCCCAACCCTGAAAGCGTCTATCGGATTATGACCCCGCTCCATGCCGGGTGCTTGGTCGCTCCAGTTCGCCAGCACGTTGTCGCTGGCCACCCAGACAAGATTCTTATGGCCGGGGATGGCATTCAAGTTTGCGGCGAGGCCGATCAGGGCTGCAAGCGCGTCGCGCTGCGGACTCTGGCCCTCATCTGATAGCTTTGGATCCGATGTCGGGTTCCCGCCCGAGTTAATCATGGCGGTGCTTAAGGGATCGGACGTCGGCGCGTTCGTCCCGCCCACGTTTCCGTTGACGTACTGCATTTCGCTGGGCGAGTCGACAAAGTCAAAGTATTGCCGATTGCGCGATTCTTCCTCCTGAGCGCGGGCGAGATCCTGCGCATTCGGCACCCATTTGCGCAGTACGGTACTTAGAGCAGCGTGGTCGGTCGTTTGTTCCGCCAGAATCTGGAATGAAGGGCCTCTCCGCGCGTAAAGGCCCACCGGTTCAGATTCGGGCAAGCGGTCCAGGAACTTGAGTATCTGCTCGCGGGAATCATTCAGATCAGCAAAGCCCACGCTGCTTTCGTCGAGGAGGAGAATGGTCGAACTTGTGAGCACCTGTGGTTGAGCAGGTTGCGTACTGGGATTTTGCAACGCTTCGGGGCGATTGGAGTAGATAGCTCCCTGTATCGCTGCTGCGCGGTCTTGCGCCATTTGCGATGCAGCGCCGCTCAAACGACTGAGCGACCTGAGCGTTTGCTTCCTGCCGTTGTCGTAAACTTCGAAATCTTTCATGGAGAGGGATGTGACGGGCTGCCCCTTTTGGTCGAATGCCGTGACATCAACGTCGACGAGGCGGACGTTTACACTCAAGGAAAAAGCCGATGCGCCCGATGCTGCCTGAAGAGTCCCAGGTGTCTGGGGAAAAGGCGTAGGCGCGGCAACGGCGATCTCGGGCTCAGAGGACATCGAGGGCGCAGCAGTGAGCTGCAACGTCGCCGGTTCCTGGCTTGCGCTCTTCGCTTCGACCGGACTTGGTGCTCCCCCTATTGCCGCGGCAGTTGCGGCTGAATGAGCCGATCCAGGAGACGGCTCGGCGGATGCGGTTGCAATGGGCGCAGTCGGCGCGGCAGATCCACTCGCATTGTTCGCTTGCGGCGTCTGAGCCGCTGAAGGTGATTTCACGGAATTGGACGAGGCATCTATAGGGATCTTTGGGATCGATCCGCCCTCGGAGCTACCAGCGCTGAGAATCTGTGCGTCGGCACGAAAGAGATGATAATTGTTATAGGTGGCCTCGTTCAGCATGGTTTGCAGAGGTGAGCCCTCTCCGGCCTCATTGGGCGAAGTCGCCTGTGACATGGACAAGATGCGGTCGTGGACGGGCGCAATGCGTTCAATCTGCCCGGGAGCGCGAGAGACGGAGATACTTCTGAGCGGACAAAAATACTTCTTTTCGCCCAACTCAACCGGGCCGTATTCCACCATCAAGTCTGCCTCTGCGACTTCCGCCCCTTTTTCCGGGTCGGCAATCAGCGTCATGCGGAGAATGGTTCCATTAGCCGGATCGATAGTCAGTGCGCCATGGTAGGCCCTGAACTCCTGATAAAGCTGGCCTCTGATGCAACAGAATTCCACCTGATAGTGCGACGCAGCCTTGGGCACATCGAAACGGAATACGGACTCCAGGCCAGTCTCGCTCTGTTCCCAATGGCTCCATCTCAAATTGCCCTTCGGCAGATCTCCATACACCACAGGAAAAATGGGTCCGAATTCGCCTGAAGTCACCATGCCGGTTGCCACTGGATTTGAGCCGCCTGGTTGCGCTGCTTGTTTCTGAATGAGTTCCTGGCCGCCCTGATACAGCACCGTCTCCATGGACCGGCTGACCGGATGCAGCGGCTGATAAGGCACGATCGTATCTGTGCTTTCGTCCCGCAGTCCGGGCGGGATGTCTTCAAACCGGATCGTGTCGCGATTCGCAAAGAGGTTTGGCATCCGGTTGAGCGTGGCTTTGACATAATCGATGGATTTGGCAATGATTTCGCGCTGCTGCGCGACGCTCGGCGCCGGCTGATTCGGAATCTCCGTCTGCGGAGGATCGAGAAATTCTGCCTGATCTGCGAGTGCTACCAACGCCCGGCGTGATTCGGGCCCGGGGAGCGCCGCCTCAAATGCCGTTAGCTTATTGGCACTGAGCCGCTCTGTCAGTTGCAGATCGTAGAGCCTTTCAGCGGCCTTAACATCACTTTGCTTGCCAAATGAAATGACCTCGCGACTCAATTGCTCAACTGTTACACTCTTGCCGGCGTGAGCTTGCGCTGCTACCAACAAAGATAGGAGCAGAAAGAGTGTTGTGCATCGCATGGAAACCTCACGGGTCGCGCCCGCTAAGTGTAGTCTCGTAACAACCCACCGGCAATTGGACGGCTCTTTAAGGCCACGGTTTCTGAACCTAAGAATGCTCAAAACTCGGGCACACTTCGTTGGCGCCCGGCGACATCGGCAACCAACTATTCCGGCAGCATTACCTGGCCGTCGATCTGGAAGGTCCCGCTTGCTGAAGGGGCATCGGTTCCGGGCTGACCGCCACCAATCGCCACCGTGTACTTTCCTTCTGCCACGATAATGTCGCCAGAATCAGTGACCATGCTGAGATCTCGTGCGCTCAGGTGAAACTCAACTTTCTGGTTGGCTCCAGGCTCGAGATGTACACGCTGGAATCCTCGGAGCGCGCGAATCGGTACACCAGAAACATCGGGAAATTTCAGATAGAGCTGCACCACTTCGTCTCCAACCAACTTCCCGCTGTTGGTAACAACAACCGACGCGTCAAGCGGATCGCCGGCATTGATCGGGGCCTCGGGCAGAGTGAGATTGCTATAGCTGAAAGTCGTGTAGCTTAGGCCATATCCGAAGGGGTAAAGCGGCTCGCCGTCAAAGTAGCGATAAGTGCGCCCTTTCATCGAGTAGTCTTCGAAATTCGGAAGCTGCTGGACATTCTTATAGAACGTAACCGGGAGCCGCCCAGCCGGATTGTTCTTGCCGCTCAGCGTTGCGGCGATGGCGCTTCCGCCTTCCTCGCCGGAATACCAGGATTCCAGGATGGCGTTCGCGTGCGCTTGCTCCCAATTGACAGCCAAAGCACTGCCGTTCGTGAGCACCACGACGAGAGGTTTGCCTGTGGCCGCTACAGCTTCTACAAGATCCTCTTCGGGTTGGGGTGGATCGATACTTGTGCGGTCGCCACCCAGAAATCCCGGCTGATTGACGGGCATTTCTTCGCCCTCAAGGCGGCTAGTGATCCCAACCACGGCAATGATGACATCCGCCTCTTTTGCCGCAGCGATCGCTGCTGGATCAATCCCAGTCTTCACCGGGGCCCAAATAAGCTGCGCTTCAGGCGTGCCCCCGCCAGAACGACCGTATGTGACAGAGAGTTTCGCCGCGTGACCCTTTTCCAGGTGAATCTGGCCGAGATTGGATCCAGAACCGAAAGCCTGAGCTATGGGCTTGCCGTCCAGCAAAACCCGGACAAATCCGTTCTTGGACTTCGCACCAAGCAGGAAATCGCCTGTCGAATCTGGATTGAAGAAACCAGACCATTCGACATAGAGCGAGGTAGTGCCTTTGGCTTGATCGGGAAGATTACTCTCGCTCAAGTTGATAGAAGATTCCACGCGAGATGTAATCGGAGTAGATGGCCCTCGTCGGTCTGTGCGAGAACTGTACTCTGCTTTGAGACCCGGCTTACCGTCAGGCGTCGTCAACATCGAAGCGGGCACCGGAGCGCCTTCGTCGGAGAGGAACTGGGTGCCAGGGACGAAGGTGATTTTCGCGTCGGGAAATTCAGCTTTCATTCCATCGAGCACGCTTACGATGTGCGTCGGCCTACCCGCGTAGTTCCCAAGCAGAAAAGTGGTCTGATCGGCGAGCGGGCCGACGACAGCAATTTTCCTGACGCCGGGTTTGAGAGGAAGTGTGCCATCGTTCTTCAAAAGAACCATGGATTCTTCAGCGAGCTTGCGAGCCAGTGCACGGTGCTCCGGACTGTCGAGTTCCTTTTCATCAATCTTTGAGTAGGGGACCAATTCGGCCGTATCAAACATCCCCAGCTTGATGCGTGCGGTAAATAGACGAACCAGCGCAGTGTCGATTGCGCTTTCGGGCAGATCGCCTTGCTGCACGGCTTCGATAAATGGCTTGTAGTCAGAGCTGTCTTTCAAATTGGGCCCGGCGCCGTAACACTCGTTGTCCATACCGCGGAGAAGAGAGATCGCCGAGCTCGCTGCCTGTGTTGGCCGGTAGCGGTGCCCGCTGAATATGTCGCGAACTGCGTCGCAATCAGAAACCACGTATCCCTGGAACTGCCATGCGCCGCGAAGCGTGTGCTGAAGCAGGAATTGGTTCGCGCAGCCGGGCTCCCCGTTGATCGAGTTATAAGAGCACATGACAGACCCTGCGTGACCTTCCACAATCGCGGCACGGAAAGCAGGGAGATAGGTGTCTTCCTCGTCATGTTTGCTTACGTCCACGTCGGCAAAGTGGCGTGTCGGCTCAGGCCCGCTGTGCACCGCAAAGTGTTTGGGAGTGGCGATTACTCGATAGTAGTTTGGATCGTCGCCTTGCATGCCGGTGACGAAGGCGACAGCCATGCGACCGCTCAGGAAGGGATCCTCGCCGTAGGTTTCCTGGCCTCGTCCCCAGCGCGGATCGCGAAAGATGTTGACGTTCGGAGCCCAGAAGTCGAGACCGCCCTGGATGCCGACGTGACCGGCGCGTACATCCTGAACATGCTTGATTCGCCCCTCGATTCCAATATCGATCGCCATGTCGTGAATTTTCGATACGTCGAATGTCGATGCCAGGCCGATTGGCTCGGGGAACTCTGTAACGCCGTCGTCAATCACGCCGTGAAGCGCCTCACTCCACCAGTTGTAAGCCGGAACATCGAGCCGAGGAATAGCGCGGGCTCCATTAACCAGTTGCGAGGCCTTCTCCTCCAGCGTCATTCGGTGCACCAGGTCCATTGCTCTCTCCCGAGGCGCCAAATGTGGATTTCGATAAGGGAGATTCGCCGTTTCCTGGGCTACCATGCAGGCCGGAACGATCGAAAAACAGACGATTGCTATGCACGCAACAATTTTCGCTTCAACACGTGAAACGAATATCTTCACAATCTCCCCCCAAGCTTTTTGCAAACGATCAAGCGTTGTCGCTTGAATTGACAGAGTATTGCTTCTACTCGCCACGTTCGGAATTTCAGTTCGACACAAAGATAAGCTCCCTCACCCGTCGAAGGTCAACAGAATTCTGCCTGGATGAAGACATCCTCCATCATTTTCATTTGCTCGCGGGTTCATCCAAAGTATTTAATGAGCTCCTCAATGGAATCGATGTTCAACCTTCGGCACGATTCGGTATACTCGCCCGGCGAGGGAAACAGGATGAACATGAGACGAAGAATCAGTTTGGCATACATGTTCGCGACAGTGTTCGCGTTGATTGGCGCCACGTTGGCGATTGCTCAACAGACCGGGCCGGGAGCCAGCGTTGCTCCCGCGAGGCCGAAGGGCCCATGTGACATCTACGCCGCCGCCGGCGATCCCTGCGTAGGCGCGCACAGCACTACGCGGGCACTGTACGCTGCCTACCAAGGACCTCTCTACCAGGTGATGCGCCAGTCCGACGGCAAGAAGCTGGACATCGGTGTCGTCCAGCCTGTTACGGCGCCTGTTCCGGACGAGGGTGGGTACGCTGACGCGACCGCACAGGACGCGTTTTGCGCCAACACATATTGCTGGATTACCACTATCTATGACCAATCTCCAAAACACAACGACCTCACCCAGGCGCCTCGCGGCGGATTCAGCGGTCCGGCGATGGGTGGATTAAACAATCTGCCGCTCGCAGACATGGCGCCGGTCACAATCAGGGGACACAAAGTTTATGGCGTGTTTATCGAGCCGGGGATGGGCCTGCGAATTGATGACGCGAAGGGCACTGCAGTCGATGACCAGGCGGAGGGACAGTACTGGGTCATCAACGGCCGTCACTTCAACTCGGGCTGCTGCTTCGACTATGGCAACGCAGAGATCGACAGCCGCGATGACGACAACGGCACCATGGAGACCGCCTACTTCGGCGACGCCGGCGCGTGGTATCACGGGGACTTACCCGGCCCATGGATTATGACCGACCAGGAGAACAACCTGGTAGGTTGCGTCAATACTGATGCATCGAAGCACTGCAACCTGCCCAACATCACTTGGCGGTTCGTCACTGCCATCGCCAAGGGCGAACCTCACCACTGGGCTTCCATGGGCGGCGACGCGCAGCAAGGCAACCTTTCCGTCTTGTTCGACGGACGGAGAGTCAACTCCAGCTATGACCCAATGCGCAAGCAGGGTGCAATCCTGCTGGGCAACGGCGGCGACAACAGCAACAGCTCGCAAGGTACCTTCTATGAGGGAGCGATGACAGCTGCGGGAACTTTCCCGACCAACGCCACCGACCAACTCGTGCAGGCCAACATCGTCGCTGCCCGATACGGTGCGCCGCAATTGACCCTCGCGCCAGCGTCGGCGACCGCCACTCCCCCGGGCCTCCAAACGTTTTCTCCGGCATCCTCGCAGGACACCACCTTGACCTTCACGAACAACACGGGTGCGCCGGCGACGAGCGTCATGTTAAGCATCTCCGCGCCCGCAGGACAATGGACTTCCTCCGTTGAGGGCTCCACCGAAACGTCGCAGTCTTTTGCGGGCCCAATAGCGCCGGGTGCGAGTGTCAGTGCGACCTTCAAAGTCACTTCCGGCCCGGCAGCGTTTAATGGCGACCTCATCGGCAAAGGATTGTGGACCAATCAGGCAACCGGCGCAAAGCAATCCGAGTCAACCGTCGAGAAGGTGCGGAACGTCAGTCCGGTCAGGATCAATGAGTTTCGCATTAGTTCCGGAGCTCCCGCCAACTCGACGGATTCTTTCATCGAGCTCTACAATGCCGGCGCCACTGACGTCGACCTCTCCGATTGGACCTTGACCGAACACCCAACGCAGCAACCCATTTTCTCTACGATGAAGATCCCGGTCGGGACGAAGATCGCGGCGAGCCGCTTCTATCTCATCGGACTTTCCAACTCCGGCTTGGCGGTTCCTGCGCACGCGGGCGACTCCACACTCTACGTCAGGAGCACAACCGGCATGTCAGCCGGCGATACGATCAAGATCGGTGAAGGCTCGGACGCGGAGACTCGCACGATTGCCGGCGTCGGGACTGCGGCCCACACCAGCACGACACTTTGGCAACCTCTCCCCGATGGCCAGCTGATCACGGTCCCTACGGGCTCAACAAACATACCTGTCACAAACGCATCCGGTTTCGCGGTCGGCGAAAAGATCGCCATTGGCTATGGCGCCACCTACCCGGCTGTCGCAGGAAACACGGAGCGGTACGAGATCGCTACCGTCACTGCTGTGGGTGAACAGGGCACGCAGGCGTATCTCGCGGTAGATGCGCTCGCTGGCTCGAGCAATATCAAGGTCACCTCGGCGGCTGACATTTCGGTTGGCGACAAGATCAGGTTGGACATCGACAGCGACGGTCATGGGATCGAAACCGTCACGGTCGTCAACGTCGGCACGCCGGCGAACCACACGAATCTCGCAGCCGACTCCAGCGCCGGTGCGACCAACATCAAGGTGCGCAACACGCGCGGATTCTCTGTAAGTGACAAGATCATCGTCGGCACTCCCGCAAATAAAGAATCGGCGACCATTACTAATGTCGGCACGCCGGGTCCGGCCGGCACTGGCATAGACTTTACGCCGGCCCTCGCGCAGGCGCATGGCAATGCTGAAACGGTCGTTGCTCCCGGTACAGGACTGGACTTGGCCGCCGCTCTTCAATACGCGCACGCGGCCAACCTCCCCTTCAGTGATCGTGGAACCGGAATCAGCTTTGAGCCGGCAACGGCAAATGTTCACTCAAGCGACGAGCCCGTCCAAGCGCTTGGCGCCGGCATCACACTCTCGAGTTCTCTGGCCCAAGACCACGCCATTGACGCAGTCGTCCGCGACGCCACGGTCACCACTGCGGGCTACCAGGGAAAACGGGAACCCAATCAGTGGCTGGGTGGACCGATACTTTCCACCAACTCCGTCTCATTCGGCGGCAACACCATTTCCGTCAATGCCGGCAGCATGGTGCTCCGTGATGCCGAGGGCCTGGTTGTCGATAGCCTTAACTATGGTCTTCTTGTTGATCCATGGGCCGCTGAAGGTTATCAGGCAACCTCCGGACCGGATCAGAGCGGTTGCCGCGTACCTTCCCCGAGCACCACGGTTGGTCGCGGGCCAGCCACCGGCGCCGCCGGCATGACCAACACCAGCGCAGGCCGTTTCCCAGATGGCGCCGACACAGGCAGCAATTGCAGCGACTTCAAAGTGCAGACCGCGACCACTATGCCGCTCGCATCAGCCGCTGGAACAACCAACATCAAGGTCGCTGGCGTAGCAGGCTTCAAAGCTGGAGAAACGGTCCTGATCGACACGGGCATGAATCGCGAGTCTGCCGTCATCGCGTCGGTTGGCTCAGCAGGCGCCACGACGGTAGACACCCCTACAGGCGCAGGTGCGACCGTGATCCCTGTCGCCAGCGTTTTTGGTTTCATCCCGGGCCAGGCAATCACTGTTGGCAGCGGCGACAATTCTGAGTCGGCCGTTGTTGCCTCCACCAACTTCAGGGGCGCCACCACAATCACCGTTGCCCCGCCGCTTACGTTGGCGCATGCGGCAGGCGCTCAGCTAACGGGCACCGGCATCACGCTCGCTTCCGGGTTGACGCGTGCGCATGCGGTCGGAGCGCAAATTACTGACAACGATCCCACGCCCGGCGCTGCCAACAAGTACCGAACGGGACCGTAAGAAAATGCGATTGGGCCTACGGCTGACGTCTACTTTGGTTTTCCCTTCCACGCAGTACATCTCTTCGGTCTTGAGCACGGGAACATTGAGCATGTACTCGGACTTGATTTGGGCAAGGGACTATGGTGACCCCGGGCTGATTCGAACAGCCGACAAGCAGTTTAGGAAACTGCTGCTCTATCCATCTGAGCTACGGGGCCACGCTTAAATTTTACGGGATTTTGCCCAGAACAGGTTCAGGAAACTGCTGATCGATTTTGTTCCGGCTCTTGGAGATTCGCGAGCCGTCGCAGCCATGTGAGCGCGACCGGTTTCCGGTCTGGCACTTGGGCTTTGCGTCCCGCTCGCCCGCATGCAGTTGTGATTTAAGCTACGCAGGGGAGCGCCCATGATCTCTCTTTCTGGTTTTACGCGATCTCTTGCGATCGCCCTTCTTGGTTCAGTCATTGTTTCGGCTGCCGCGCAATCGACGCCTCAGCAGATTCCCGATCCCGACGGTCGCGCAAGCTCAGCAGATCGCGCGAAAGCGGGCTTTGGTGGTCCGGTCGCGGAGTTGCCCGCCGCAAAGACTCTCTCGGAGGGTCAGCAGAAGGCGCGCATCGAAGGCTGGCGCGCCGAGATTCGCAAACAGCTCTTTATCCCTGCGGTTCTGCCCGATCTGAATGCCAAGACCTGGTCCACTTTTGCGCCAACGACCGGTGTGCTCGCGGACCGCGTGACCTACGCGACGGCGGACGGCATGATCGTCCCCGCCATCGTCTATCGTCCCGATCCAGCGACAGTTCACTGGAAGGGAAAGCTTCCTGGCATCGTTATCGTGAACGGACATGGAAGCGACAAGTTCGGCTGGTATGCGTTTTATAGCGGCATGCTCTTTGCCAAGGCAGGCGCGATGGTTGTCACATATGATCCCATCGGCGAAGGCGAGCGGAATGAGAACAAGAGTTCCCGCGCTGGTTCACACGATGCCTGGGTAAGCCCGCCCGCGGGCCTTCCACGCACGGATTGGGGACAGCGGCTCGCGGGGCTGATGCAGGTTGACGTGATGCAGGCAGTCGAGTATCTCGCCGCGCGGCCGGAAGTGGATGCGAAACGGATCGCCGTCGCAGGTTACTCAATGGGTGGGTTCATTGTCGGGATTACGGGCGCGGTTGATATGCGGATCCACGCGGTGCTCATTAGCGGCGGTGGCGTGTACGACGGCCCAGGCGGCTATTTTGATTCCAATCCGCTGCCGTGCCAGATGCCTCCATACAAGGCGCTACTTTCGCTCGGTGAACGCGGCGCTGTTCTTTATGCGCTGAATGCGGAGCGAGGTCCGATGCTGGTGATGAACGGTTCCGACGACACGGTGATGGACATGGCGCATCACTTGCCGGATTGGTTTGACGTTGTTCGCAATCGCACTCTAGCACTTGTTGGCCCGGATTCGCGCGCGGCCCAGAATGTGTTTACTACGATCGTTTACCCCGGCATTAGCCATCGTCCCTCGTGGGTCGATCGTCAGGGGGTCGCGTGGCTGAACGTGCAAATTCATTTTGCGGTGTGGAATGCCGAGACCATTGCGACCGAACCGACGACGCATGTGGGCGAATGGATTAAGGCCAATAACGTGGATCTCGCACCGGGCTTCAACCGCGAAGATCGCGAAGCAGGCTTGAATGCTCTCGGTACGGGTTTCCCAGGTATCAAGCGCGACGATCTTATGGCTCTGCCGCAGGATGAATGGCTCCGGGAGAAGGATCGCCTGACCTATGAGGCATGGGCAGCGAAGACGAAGGTGACCGAAGCAACTGTCGCCCACGAGAAAATGGGCCAGTGAGAGAGCAATGTTCTCCTCGTGCTGAATTGAATCGGGGAGCACCTTTGAGCGGCGCCGGCCGGCGCATTTGAGTAAGTCTCCTTCCCGGAACCGGACGAAAGTTGGCTTGGGAAGGATCTTGGCGTTTCGATATAGTACGAGACGCGAATAATATGCAATAATACTTTGCAGATGCAGACTCTCCGCGAAAAGCTCCTCGAGTCGACCCGCTTTTTGATCGCGGCGGAGTTGGTCTCGGTGCGCGGCTCGATGGCGGAAAAAAGCGCGATCAAGGCGCGAATTTACGCAAACGAGCTTGTCGCAAATCCAGACATCGATTGGA
>CAZKJB010000075.1:0-14222 GCA_964552975.1 uncultured Occallatibacter sp.
TGGTGAGAATTGTGCGCGATGGCCGCCGCGGCCTGAGCCTTCATGCCCATTACACCTACGCTCACGCCATGGACTGGAATCCCAATGAGACAACTCTTGTAGCTGGCAGCGATGTACTCGATCCCGCCAACTTCAGCCTGGAGTACGGCACGAGCGATCTTGATGTGCGACACTCGGCAGTTGCGACAATGATCTTTGAAGCACCCTGGAAGCTGCGCGACTTTGCCGGCCACATCGGTAACGGATGGATGCTCTCCGGCATCGGACAGTTTCGCAGCGGTCTGCCCTACACCATGCGGGTCTCTGGCTCGTTGCCAGAAGAGTTCACAACAAGCGGTGCTGTCATCGCCGGCCTGGGCCCAGGCATGAACGGCTCAGGCGGCGACAATCGCGTCTACGGAGTGGGCCGCAACACTTTCCGCTATCCCGATGCGTGGAAAGCCGACCTGCGATTGGCGAAACGCTTCAACCTGGGCGAGATGCGCCAGTTGGAACTGCTTGCCGAGAGCTTCAACCTCTTCAATCACCAAAATGTGACCCAACTCGAAACCACTGGTTACTCGATTGAGTCCGGCGGCTCATCAGCCACGTTGCCCACGCTGTGCTACCTCACCATCAACACAGTCGATGCCGCGAGTTGCGGAACCTCCACTACAACCGGCTCGGGAACCCCGCTTCCTGCCTTCGGCCAGCCTTTGAATATCAATGCCACCAACTTTTATCGCGAACGCCAAATTCAGCTTGGCCTGCGCATGAGGTTCTAAGAAACAAATGAAGCAAAACCACGCTTTAGGGCCGCTTTACCCTCATCATTCATGAACCTGAACCGCAAATGACCACTGTTGGCCTTCTGCCCTACAATCAGTTGGCAGCAAAAGTTCCGAATCCACTGGAGATTCCCATGCCGGCCCACAAGCTCTCTCGGCGCGCGGGAAGCGCTCATCGCCGCACTTCCCTGGCCATTGCCTCTCTGCTTGCTCTATTTCTGCCATTTGCCTCGGCCAACGCGCAGGAGAAAAAAGCTCCGGTTTCGCCTCCTGGCGACACCCCCGCAACTGCGGGGCCGCTTGCACACGATCTCTCGCCAAAGCTAGACAAGCCTGACCTTGCAAGGGCGATGAAGCTCGTTGCCGATTGGCAGCTGAGCCGTTTGCCCTCTGAGGCGCAGTTCGACTGGACATGGGCCGCCCTCTATACCGGGTTCATGGCCGTACCCTCGGCCGTGGCGGGAGACAAGTATAAGGACGCGATGATGCACGTCGCTGAGCAGCTTCAATGGCAGCCTGGCCCGCGCGTCACGCATGCGGACGATCAGGCCATCGGTCAGACGTATCTCGAGCTCTACATGATTCACAAGGACGCGAAGATGATGGAGCCCATGCGAGCGCGCCTAGATACGGAGATGGCCACGCCGGACCCGACGGACCCAAAGCGGCCGCTTTGGTGGTGGTGCGACGCACTCTTCATGGCGCCGCCCGTTTATGCCGATATGGCCGCCATCACTGGCGACAAGAAGTATTTCGCGTTTATGGATCACGAGTGGGACATTACAACAGCTCTCCTGTATGACCACTCCAAACACCTCTATTTCCGTGATGCCACCTTTCTCGACAAGACAGAAAAAAACGGTGCGCCGTTATTCTGGTCGCGCGGCAACGGGTGGGTAATGGGCGGAATCGTGCGCGTGCTCAAAGAACTTCCCGCCGACTCACCGCTGCGGCATAAATATGTTACGCAGCTCAAGGACATGTCGGCCGAAGTGCTCTCCATCCAAGGAAAAGACGGCCTGTGGCGCCCCGGCCTGCTCGATCCTGGGGCATATCAACTACCCGAAATCTCCGGGAGCGCCTTCATCACATACGGACTGGCCTACGGCGTCAACGAGGGAATCCTGGATCGCGCCACCTATTGGCCGGCGGTTCAAAAAGCGTGGGCCGGAATGCTGAACCACGTCTACGCAGATGGAAGACTTGGCAGCATTCAGCCGGTCGGCGCCGCTCCCGGGGCCTTCACCGAGACCACGAGTTACGTTTACGGAGTCGGCGCATATCTGTTGGCAGGTTCAGAGATTTATCGGACGGCAAAGTAGCAAGGCAACGGGGCTGCCTCAGGTTGGGAAGTCCTGACCTGGGGCAGCCGGAGCCTACTTCGACTTTGGCTGATCAACCGGCGTGGCTCCATTCAGAAAGCCGGGATCCATCTCCGCAATGTCCACGCGATAACTCACAGTCTCTGCCGTCGGAAATGTGGCTGGTGCTTTTTGCGTCACGCGGCCTGTTGCCACCCACTCTGTGCCGCGTTGAAATGTCGTGATGAAGCCGATGCAGCTCAGGGCGAACACATCGTGTCCCATCGTTGTGTGAAAAATTCGCCCCTTTCCGTAGCGCAACACCATCAACATGGGCTCATCGCGCCCTGTGCCTTTGTTCTCCGGGTCAGAGTGCGCGGTCGCCAGCACCGTCATGTTTTTTCCGGGCCCGCGCAATCCTCCATACAGCTCATCGTTTGCATGCATCCAAACGGGCGGCAATCCTTTCATGATCGGATGCTCAGGCTCCAGCATTGTTACCTGGAACGGCAGCCGCGCTCCATGCTGCCCCGCCGATCCCGGCGAAGTGTCCGACGTCACTTTGCCGTCCTTCCAATACCAATACGGCCCTGCCTGTTCGTTGCGCTTTCTCCAACCGCCGATGCCGGTCATCAGGTTATAGGCTTGCCAATCGGGGAATGCGTTATCAGCCGCATGCACAACCACTAATCCCCCGCCACCATTCACGTAACTCTCAAACTGTTCCCGAAGATCAGCCGGCCAGCCTGGGCCATCGTAGTTCATCACGATCACTTGATACTGGCTCAAATCCGGCTTGAAGTTGCTGAAGTCCCCGTCCCCTGCCGGAGCCGTGATAACTGTGACCTCGAAAAGTCGAGTCTCTTCCAACTCTTTCTTGAGCACGGGTGTCGTCAGGCGCCAATTATGGTAAGCGCCAGCGCTCTGCCCATCCAAGATCGCTACTCGGATTGGGCTTCTCTGCGCCTCGGAGACCGACGCGCAAAGAAAACCAATCGCCACAATTACCAAGCCGATTCGATTCATTTTCCTTATTCACCATGGAGAACGTTCAAATCAAGAGAACGTGCAAAAGAGCAGAATAAGCTCTCCGCTGACACTCCCGTCGGAAAATCATCACTGATTGTCAGATCCAAAAGTAAGCCTGTAATGGGTTACTGAGCAAGGCGCCGAATACCCATAGGTGGGATACCGCTATCTTTTTTTGAAAGCTACTCTTTGGGGTGAGCAACGTTCCGGACGTGCTGTTATCGCCCAGGCGCGATGGATTGAAAGCAGCCAAGCATCACATACCAGAAGGGTTAGCGAAATGCCAGAGCCCCCAGAACCCAACCGGGGCTCGGACTGCCGCTTATGGGGTGCTTGCTGCAGCGTGAGCAATAATGAAGGTTCTAGGAATCAGCGGGCTGGAAAATGCGGTGCCCTTCAAAAGGGCCCACCGGCCGGGCCTTGACGAACGCGAGTATCGAATCACTCAAGGCCTTGACGCAGCGGCCGCGCTGGTTGTTGACGGCAAACTTGTTGCCGCCGCTGAGCAGGAGCGTTTCAGCGGCAAGAAATATACCGGCGACTTCCCGATTGACGCAATTCGGTATTGCCTCTCCCATGCCGGCGTCTCCATCTATGAAATCGACGAAGTTGCGCACGGCTTCGACTACACTACCTACCGCGACCTTTATGCCGGCGATCAAGCCTCAGCCGAGCTTTACAACAAGGTCTTTTCGCGTGACGCCCTTCTGGCTCAAGTGCGCCGCGATCTGCCCGGATTTCCGCTCAACAACATATTCCAAGTCGATCATCACTTGGCGCACGCCGCCTGCGCAGCCTTCACGTCTGGCTGGGAGGAATGTCTCGTCTTCGTCAATGACGCGATGGGCGAAGTTGAGAGTCTCAGCGTCTATAGCTTTCATGATGGGAAATTCAACAAAATCCATAGCCTGGGAATCAGCGATTCCATTGGCCTGCTTTACTCGTTGGTGACCCTGCATCTGGGCTTCGAATTCAACTCCGACGAATACAAGATCATGGGCCTGGCGCCGTACGGCGATCCGGCGAGATTCCGCGGGTTTTTTGAAGGGGCCGTGCAGCTCCGCCCGGATGGCTTTATCCGCATTCCGATGCTTCACGGCAGCTGCAAAGAGCGCGAAAACTACACGGCCACCCGCGCATGGCTCGGCCAACGCCTTCTGCCGCCTCGAGCTCCCGATGAAGCCATTCAATCCATTCATCAAGATGTGGCCGCAGCCATGCAGGAACGCCTGGAGCGCGCAGTGTTGCACGTATGCGAGCACTTTGGCCAGAAGACGGGCATGCGGAAATTGGCGCTGGCCGGAAGCATGTCGCTCAACTCCGCTTCCAACGGCAGACTCAGCCAATCCAATTTATTTGACGAAGTATACGTGCAGCCCGTTTCCGGTGACGACGGCGTTGCCCTCGGCGCGGCCCTCTATCGGACATCGCTGGCCATGAAAATTCCCAATGAGCGATTTCCTGTCCCGCTTGTCGGGCCTCGGTATAACTCCCGCGAAATTGAGGCAGTCCTTTATCGCTGCAACGGCAAAATCCAGTTCAAGCAATTCAATTCGCTCCGGGAAACATGCGCGGCGGCAGCGCGTCTCATTGCTGACGGGCATGTGATCGCATGGTCGCGCGGCCGCATGGAATACGGCCAGCAAGCGCTTGGAAATCGCAGCATCCTAGCCGATCCAGGTCATCCCGATATGCGCAAACGGATCAACGCAATGGTAAAGAAGAATGAGACTTTCCGGCCTTTCGCGCCCGCCTGTGCGCTGGAAGAAGCGCACCGATGGTTCGATATCTCGCCAGGCGCAGAGTTTCCTTTTAGGACCAGTGCAGTTAACGTCCGTCCCGAAGCGCAGAAACTGCTTCCTGCCGTAACCGATGTGAACGGCTCGGCGCACCTGCAAACTGTCAGCAACAAAGATAATTCCGACTTTCACACTCTGCTGGTCGCGGTCGGTGAAACCACAGGACGCCAGATGGTGCTAAACACCAGCTTCAGTGCGAGTGAGCAACCCATCGTCAACACTCCGGAAGAAGCCATTGAAACTTTTCTTAGCTCGGGCATCGATGACCTGTTTCTGGAGAACTTTCACATTAAGCGCACCGGCGCCTGAGAAATTGACTGCATCACGCCGCATGTAGGAACTTTTCAGTCGAAATTCTGAAGCATCGCGTCACGTCAAATTCGCGTGCTGGTCTTGCATTTGGTGCCCGTCGTGTCTCGCTCAGGAAAGCGGTCCCGCAACAGCTTCAACGCTTCCTCCTGAGTTGCGATTACCCCTTCAAGCTGTGCATCTTCGATCGCTCGCAGCATCTCGCGAAAACCCTTTCCCGGTTTGTGTCCCGCTGCAATGAGCTCCCGACCTGTGATCAGTGGGCGCGGTCTGACTGTCTCTTCCGGCATGGCCTTCCAGCGTTCATGAACGAACTCCCAATGATCGAGATTGCCACTCGCCGCCAGGCAATCCATGCGGTGCAGCGCCAAGTGCTCCTCGAACCTCTCCAGCCGGAAGAACCTCTTCAGTGTCGAGATTTTCATACGATGCACATCCATAAACCGCATGTGGTTTTCAATGAGGGCAAGTACCTGCCGCGTTTCCTCATTCGAAAACCGGAATCGCCGGCAGATGTCTGCGCCCAAAGCCACGCCCATCTCCACATGGCCATCGAAGCGGATCCGGTCGGGTGCGCGACGAAACGTCGCGGGCTTACCCACGTCATGCAACAGTGCGCCCCACGCAAGCGTCATGCTGCATCCAGGCTGCAATTGATCCAGAAGCATCAGCGTGTGAATCCACACGTCGCCTTCGGGATGGAATTGTGGCGGCTGTGCCACACCTTTCATTCGCGCTATCTCCGGCAGCACTTCGTCAAGAAGCCAAGTTTCATCCAGCAGTTCAAACGCCCGCCGCGCCCGGCCCTCGGTCAGCATCTTGGTCAATTCGTCCCGCACACGCTCTCGGCTCACGTTGTGAATCCGCGGCGCTAAAGAGCGGATTGCGTTCTTGGTCTTCGTCTCGAGTTCGAATCCAAAACGCGCACCGAACCGCAGAGCCCGCAACATCCTCAGATGGTCTTCTTCGAAGCGAAGCTCCGGCCGTCCGATGGCGCGTATGACCCCCGCATCGAGATCGACCACGCCGCCGACGTAGTCGATCACTGCAGAGCGCAATCGCTGCGGTTCGCCCTGCGCCTCCTCGAGAGTTAAGTCACCGCGCGCGACGTCCAGCAACAATCCATTGATGGTGAAATCCCGTCGCTGGACATCGTCTTCGGCGGTCTTCGTGTACCGCACCTCATCGGGATGCCGCCCGTCGGAGTAGGCTCCATCCGACCGAAATGTCGCTACCTCGGTCACGAAGCCGGCATCTTCTTCCTGTGGCGCGACCAAAACTACACCGAAGTGGGCGCCGACCGCAAAGGTACGCGGAAACAGATTCAATACCACGTCCGGCGTCGCGCTTGTAGCCACGTCAAAGTCGGCCGGCTCCCGTCCTAACAGTAGATCGCGTACGCAACCACCTGCGAGATACGCATCGTACCCCGAAGCGCGCAGCGTCTCCAAGATCCGCAATGCTGCCTTGAATTGGAGTAGTTCCGGCATCTCAGTTCCTATTCTCACTCGGTTAGCCGACGCTTGCGAAACCATTAGCGATTTGACCCGTCCACTCGCGACACACCTCCTCGTTCACTCGATACACTTAAACTATGACCCGCGGCCTCATCCTTGGCATTGAATCGTCGTGTGACGAGACCGCGGCGGCCGTTGTCGAGCGCGGTGCCCGCACGATCTCTTCTGTCGTCGCGTCGCAGATCGCCACGCACGCGCGTTATGGCGGCGTCGTTCCGGAGCTCGCAAGCCGTGAGCATCTGCGTGCCATCGTGCCCGTCATTCGAGCAGCTCTGGCGAATGCAAACCTGACTCTGGCCGATCTCGATGCCATCGCAGTCACGTCGGGTCCGGGCCTTGCCGGAGCACTTCTGGTCGGCATCACTTACGCCAAAGCGCTTGCCTTCGCCAACAACCTTCCGCTTGTCGCCGTTAATCATCTCGAAGGTCACATCCATGCCGTGCTCTTGAACGAGCGCGAGTCCGGCCAAGTCTTATCGGGCGTGTATCAGAGCTCGGCAGGTGATCCGACTGTTTCTGCGGCCGCGCGATCCTCGGCACTTGCACTGGTCGTTTCAGGCGGCCATACGCACCTCTATCTCACGTGGCCTGCGCGCGGCACGTGGCAATACACCCTTGTCGGGCGCACTCTCGATGACGCTGCAGGCGAAGCCTTTGATAAGGTCGCGAAGCTGCTTGGCCTAGGTTATCCCGGCGGTCCCTGGATCGATTCCCTCTCGCGTTTCGGCAACCCTAGCGCAGTGCCGTTTTCCTTTTCTCAGATCAAACCAAAGGTTCATCTAGCTGGAAAGGCTCCGCGCACGAAGGCAGCGAAGTCAGCGCCCATCGCGCAGCTGGACCCGCACTTTTTATTCTCGTTTTCCGGAATCAAGACTGCTGTGTTGCGCTACGTCGAATTGCACGGTCTTCGTGAAGAATCCGAAGCTCGCGTCCGCCAGGTCCTCGCAAAGTCCCGTCCACCGCAAACCAAGAACGAAGCACTCGTTCTGTGTCCGCAACCCACACTTGATCTCATCGCCAGCTTTCAGAACGCAGTCATCGGCGACTTGATGAAGAAAACATTCGCAGCGGCCGAATCGCTCGGCGCCGAGCGCATCCTCATTACGGGAGGAGTGGCCGCCAATCGCGAACTCCGCGAGCGCTTCACTGCCGAAGCCTCGGAGCGCGGCCTGCAGATTGCATTTCCCACACTTGCGCTTTCGACAGATAACGCGGCGATGATCGCCGCCGCCGCATGGCCACGGCTGCTCGCGAAAGATTTTGCCCCGAACGACCTCTCCGCGGCCCCGTCGCTCTCACTAGGAATGATCGAAGAGTAGCTACTCTGCCCAACGCCGCATGATCAGAGTGGCGTTGATGCCGCCGAAACCGAACGAATTCGACAGGCCGATGTCGAATTTGTGGGCAATGGCTTTGTTGGCCACATAGTCCAACCGGCACTCGGGGTCGGGATGCTCGAGATTCATCGTGGGCGGCAACTGCTGATTCACAAGTGCCAGCACAGTGATTCCGGCTTCGAGGCCGCCGGCACCGCCAAGCAGATGGCCCGTCATCGACTTGGTACCGCTCACCTTCAGCCGATGGCTCAGCGCATGCTCGCCAAAGACCGCTTCGATCGCAAGCGACTCGTTTCCGTCTCCCGCCGGAGTGGCAGTAGCGTGCGCGTTAATGTAGCCCACCTCGTCCGGCTGAATCGCGGCGTCCTTGATCGCGGCCCGCATGCTACGCTGTGCGCCCAGCCCCTCAGGCGCGATGCCCGTCATGTGATAGGCGTCTGCGCTCATGCCGTAGCCAATCACCTCGGCCAGAATCTTTGCTCCACGGGCCTTTGCAAACTCCAGTTCTTCAAGAATAAGGATGCCGGCGCCTTCGCCAATCACAAATCCGTCGCGGTCCTTGTCAAAGGGGCGGCTTGCTCGTGTGGGGTCGTCATTGCGCGTCGAGAGTGCGCGCATGGCGGCGAATCCTCCCACGGACATCGGCGTAACCGCGGCTTCGGCGCCGCCGGCGATCATGGCGTCGGCGTCGCCGTGCAAAATCATACGCACGGAGTCACCGATAGAATTAGCGCTAGTGGCGCAGGCCGTGGCTGTTGCCGATATCGGCCCCTGTGCTCCGTAACGGATGCTGATTTGCCCGGCAGCCATATTCACAATTGCGGCGGGAATGAAAAAAGGGGACATCTTGCGCGGGCCACCCTGTAGCAAATTGTTGTGCTCACGCTCAATGACTTCGAATCCGCCGATACCAGAGCCAATAAACACACCCACGCGTTCGCGGTTGCCGTCGGTAAGCTGAAGGCCGGCCTGCGTCATCGCTTCCTGCACGGCGGCAAAAGCGTAGTGAATGAAGCGCCCCATCTTGCGCGCTTCCTTCTTCTCAACGAATTGCAGGGGGTCAAAGTTCTTGACTTCGGCTGCAAAGGTCACCGGAAATCCGGTGGCGTCAAAGCCCTGGATCTGCGCCATGCCACTGGCGCCAGCCAATAGCCGCCGCCATACCTCGGAAGCGGTGTTCCCCACACCGCACACCAGCCCCAGGCCGGTGATAACAACTCTTCGCGTCAATTCCTACTTGCCGCCTTTCGCGTTCTTCTCGATGTAGTCGATTGCGTCCTTCACCGTCTTGATCTTCTCGGCATCTTCGTCGGGAATCTCCATATCGAAGGCCTCCTCGAACTGCATCACAAGTTCGACCACGTCAAGCGAATCGGCTCCCAGGTCTTCCTGAAAGCTGGCGCCGGGTGTGACTTCGGCTTCATCCACTTGCAATTGCTCGACGATGATCTGCTTCACTTTTTCTTCAACGGCCATGCGTGCTTCTCCTCTTTTTGATGGGAACTTAAGAAAACGCTTCGGGGACTGGAACAACCGCTCCCGCCCCGCGAGCCTACCATACTGGTCCGCGGCAGGGAATGACAACCACCGCGCCGAAAAAGATGCGCATGGCCCCGAATCTTCAAGTCTACTGGCAGGGCCTTGGGGTGTAAAGCTACATAGAAATAGGGAATAAGAAGCGCCAACAAAGGGACAATCTGATCGACTCTGTGAGTGCCTTGACACCAGCTCAGACCGGGGGTGGCGAACTGAATTTCACCGGGAAATGCACAAGCATCTAGGCGTATATTTGGCGAAGGAGAACGGGGAAGATCATGCAACCTTTGATTGTCGGCGCGGTGGCGGCAATTGTTGGAATTCTGGTGGGATTTTGGCTGCGCGGTGCTTCGGCGGCAAAGCGCAGTGCTGAATTGGAGCGCGACCTTGGATCGGTTCGCAACGAGCTGGCACAGGCGCAGTCAGAGTCTGCAGCGCGAGCGGGGTATGAAGCCCTGGCCGCAGAGCGCGAAAAATCAATCGGGGACATCCGCGGGGAGTTGCAGGCAACAACCGAATCCGAACGTAGGCTGAATGCCCGCGTAAAAGAACTGGAGGCCGATCTCCGGAATGAGCGGCAGAACATTCCAGAGAAACTGACGATGCTCGAGACAGCAAAGAAGACTCTAGCCGATCAGTTTCAAGTGTTGGCGACAGAAGTTCTGGAAGCAAAGACAAAAGCATTCTCCGAATCGAGCCAAACCCAACTAGGCACAGTGCTGGAGCCGCTGAAAACGCAGATTGGTGAATTCCGTAAGAAAGTGGAGGAGGCGCAGCGCGATTCGGGGACGGGAGTGACGGAGCTGAAGACCCTGATAGGGACTCTCGGCAACCTCAATCAGGCGCTGACGGTGGAAGCGCACAATCTGGCCACTGCACTTCGCCGCGATACAAAGGCCCAAGGGAACTGGGGCGAGACGATACTGCGCAATATTCTCGACAAGTCCGGCCTTGAGGAGGGTACGCACTACAGCTTTCAGGAGAGCTTTACGGAAATCAGCGCCGATGGGGATGCTGGTCAACGCCGCCAAACCGACGTCGTCGTTAGGCTGCCCGGCGGCAGGCACCTGGTGATCGATTCGAAGGTCTCGCTGAATGCTTACAACGATTCAGTAAATGCCGAAAGCGAAAAAGAGCGCTCCGAGGCACTGAAGAGGCACCTGCTGAGCCTGCGCAACCATTGCAGCGAACTCGCAGGGCGAAACTACCAAACGCTTTCCGGCCTCCACAGCCCAGATTTTGTGGTAATGTTCATCCCGATTGAGCCAGCCTTCCTGCTTGCGCTGCAAAACGATGAATCGCTTTGGCACGATGCGTATGCAAAGGGAGTCCTGCTATCTGGCCCAACGACGGTTCTCTTCGTCCTTCGGATCGTCGAAGATCTCTGGCGCCAGGAAAGGCAGGCACAAAATGTCGAGAGCGTGATGAAACGCGGCTCCGAACTTTACGACAAGTTTGTCGGGTTCGTCGCGAACCTTGAGTCCGTGGGGAGCGCCCTCAGCAATGCCCGCAGCGCCTATGATGATGCCTGCAGCAAGCTCTCAGCGGGCCCGGGCAATCTCGTTCGCCAGGTTGAGATGCTGCGCAAGCTTGGCGTGGCACCGAAAACGAAAAAACGAATTCCAATGAAGTTCCTGGAGGCCGCCGAGCTGGAAGCAGCCGAAATCGAGGAGCCCGATCAGGATGAGCCGACGCTTGCACTCGCAGCCGAGGCCGACGATTCCGGCGAGACAGAATCCTGAAGACTCCCATAATCGGGACCGACAAATGAGGCTATTGAGCGGGCGGGGTCGATGGCGCCGGCGGCATCTTGTTGACTCGCTTCAACGTCATTTGCATTCCCGGAAAATCGCCGGAGTCCGACTTCGTTGTCATCTTGATCACTTCGCCGTCAGCCGTGCAATCGTGATGAATGGTCGTGCCGTTGAACGATACGTCGAAAGTGAACTTGTCACCGTCCACCTTTCCGTTGCTGATGGCGATAGGGTCGCCCTGCGGGCCCTGGACCGTGCCGGTCAAGCTGCCGCCATCCTGCTTGAAGGTGAAGGCTAGCTGAAAGCCATCGCCATTGGGCGTTTGGGCCGTCCCGGTCCAGGCACCCGAAACATCGGCCGCCATCGCGGTTGCTGCGGTGAACACCATCGCCAGCACAGCACAGATAGACAATAGATTCTTCATCGGTCCCTCGAATCCGTTTTCACGGCGCACCTATCATACACAGCGCGAACTCCAGGACGCAGCGATTCGGTGTCGCAAAACTGAGCTCGCAGCCCCTTAAGCTTTCAGCACCCTGGTGTCCGACCCAACTCCCTGAAAGCGTCGCTCATGCGCCTCCACGTTGTCTCGAGGTCCTCCGGCAAAACGCGCGTTTCACCGACAGTCGTCATAAAGTTGGTGTCGCCGGTCCAGCGCGGCATGGCGTGCAGATGCAGGTGACCGGCCACGCCTGCGCCTGCGGCATGCCCGATGTTCATGCCGAAGTTGAAACCATGCGGACTGTACACACGCTCCAGAGCGCGTTCTGTCAGCTGCGCCAAGTCCATCAATTCATGCGCGGCTTCGAGAGCAAGCGCCGCCAAGCGGTCGATATGCGCGTATGGTATGGCCATTACATGGCCCGAGGTGTAGGGAAAAGCATTGAGGCACACAAAACAGTGTTTCGCGCGCAGTACCAGGCCACCTGCGGCTTCGGCCTCCTCGCGCTCCATACCTGTCGCGATAGCGTAGTCGATGGAAGCGATCAGGTTGCAGAAGACACAGCCCAGATCTCCTGGCCACGCGGCCAGAGCCGCGGGAACGCCGGGCCGAACGGCGTTATCCGCCGTCGTGACGTAAGCAAAGCGCCATGGAGTCCACAGATGGTCCATTCGATTGATCGCCGTTGGGAACAGTATAGAGGGGACCTTGGATTGACGCTGGAAGAAGGAGATTGGTACACTTGTAGGTGTAGCTTCCTGCGCGGATTCCAGCAGTGAGTTGCGGCCGCCCTCCCAGCTAGCCGTTGCCTGCCAGCGTTTCCCAAGGAGACAAGCCGACAGACCCCCCCAATGGAAGATATTGGGACGGCAACTCCTGTGGAAAGCGTAATTGGCGCGTCACTTGGCGCGAGGGCAAGACAACGGACCGACGGCGACCGGAAACCAGCCATTGCGGCGCGGAAGTAACCCAGCGGCAGGCGCAAGCCACCGCAGGAGCACGGAGTCCCGGAGCTGGCTGTAAATGGCAAACGTCCTCAATCCCGAAACCGAGAGCATAACCCTGAACACGACATTAGAAACCCCAACCCTAGAACCTGCGACGGAGCTTGAGCAGCCGCCGTACGAATCCACGTCCACCACTGAGCCCACCCCCGAAGTTGCAACGCCCTCTCTGGACGCCGATGCCACCCTGACCGAGACTACCGACGAGGCCAGGCAATACACGCAGCAAGTCACCCCAACAGCCACGGAAACTGCCGTGGAACCAGCAGCGCAACCAGACACGCCAACAGCAGCACCGAAAGCTGCGGCTCCGAGTGCGCGCACAGGAGCGCAGGCGACCGAGCCTGGTGATGATTTTTCCTCTGCTCTGGCCGCCTTTGAGAGAGAGCAGGCTGCTGAAGCGGCCGCCGTCGAGGCTTATGGTGACAAGGTTGTCTCCGGCAAAGTTGAGAAGCAGACGGAAAAGTACCTGGTGGTCGATGTGGGCCTGAAGTCCGAGGGCTTGGTGCCCCTGGAGCAGGTGACCGATCACACCGGAGCGGTGAAGTTCCAGCCCGGCGACGTGATCGACGTGGTTATCGAGCGCGAGGAGCCGGAGGGCGGCTACCTGGTGAGCTACGAGCGCGCGCAGACACTGCGCGCCTGGGACACCATTGAGAAGGCCGCAAACGACAAGACGCCGGTGACCGGGACGGTGGTAAGCCGCGTCAAGGGCGGGTTGACCGTCGATATCGGCATGAAGGCATTTTTGCCGGGCTCCCAGCTTGAGATCAGGCCGGTGCGCAATCTGGACGGCTACCTGGGCCAGCAAATTGAAGTCAGGGTCATCAAGCTGAACAAGAAGCGCGGCAATGTGGTGGTCAGCCGCAAGGAGATCCTGGAGGAGGAGCAGAACAGCAAGCGCTCCGCCACGATGGATCACCTGGGCGAGGGCGCCATCCTTACCGGAACGGTGAAAAACCTGACCGATTACGGCGCGTTTGTCGATCTGGGCGGCATTGACGGCCTGCTTCATATCACTGACATGAGTTGGGGACGTCTGACGCATCCCCGCGACCTGGTAAACGTCGGCGATGAGATTCAGGTCAAGGTTCTGAAGTTCGACAAAGAAAAGCAGCGAGTTTCATTGGGCTTCAAGCAACTGACGCCCGATCCGTGGCTTGACGCCACAGAGCGGTATCCCACCGGCGCCAAAGTGCATGGACGCGTGCTTTCGGTTACGGACTACGGTGCGTTCGTTGAGCTGGAGCAAGGCATCGAAGGCCTGGTTCACCTGTCTGAGATGACCTGGTCAAAGCGCCTGAAGCACCCCTCCAAGCTGGTTAAGCCGGGCGACGAGGTCGACACTGTGGTTCTCAGCGTCAATCCCGCTGACCGCCGCATTTCGCTGGGCATGAAGCAGCTTCTTGAGAATCCGTGGGAGAACC
>CAZKJB010000076.1:0-14215 GCA_964552975.1 uncultured Occallatibacter sp.
AGATCCCGCTGCTGAATGCAAGCCAGCTTGTGGCGCGATGGAAACTCGAAACTCCGCCCGCCATCGTAAGTGAGACGCAGCAATTGCCGATCGATGGTTTGGCCGCAGGCGTGTACTTGATTGAGGCAACCGACGGCACCTACAAGGCCTACACCGTTGCCATCGTCACCGAGATTGCAGTTGTCGAGCGCACTGAGCATGGCCACGCCGATCTCTTTATAGCCGACCGCAAGACAGGCGCGCCGATTGCAAAGGCGAACGTTGCGCTGTGGGCAAATAGCAGCCTGCAGTCGTCGGGCCAGACAGATTCAGACGGGTTGGCCTCGCTCAAAATGACGGCAAGCGGCAGCGCGCAAGGCGCGGAACCAGTCAATGTGTGGATCATTGCCAGAAACGGCGACGATTCCGCATTGGTGACGCCATGGAGCTATAACTTTGCTCCGGATAGCTCGACCCAGGAGCGGACTTACATCTACACCGATCGGCCCGTCTACCGGCCCGGCCACACCGTGCATATCAAGGGAATTCTCCGTGCAGAACAGAACGACACGCTCGTCTTGCCGTCGGAACGGACCGAGACGCTGCGCGTTACCGGCCCCGACGACAAAATCGTATTCAACAAGGAACTGCCAGTCTCAGCGCATGGAACCGTAAGCGCTGACCTTGACCTCGATTCCGATGTAGGGCTGGGCTACTACAGCATCGCGTTCACTGGAAAGACTGATGGCGGGTCCGGCAGTTTCTATGTTGAGGATTACAAGAAGCCCGAGTATCAGGTGACTGTGAAGCCGGTCGCACCACGCGTCTTGCAGGGCAATAGCATTCAGGCGGTCATTGAGGCCCGCTACTTCTTCGGCGAGCCGGTCTCTGGAGCAAAGGTCACCTATGTTGTCCACACTTCTCAGCATTATTGGTGGGATGAAGACGAGAGCGACGACAACAGCGACAATGCGGACGCCGAGTCGAGCGATTCGGATAACTCCGACGATTCAGACTACGCGTGGGACCAAACCGAGCAGCAGGAACAAACGGGCGTGTTGGATGAGAATGGCCGGTTGACTATTAACCTGCCGACTCGAATCGACGGCAAACACAACGACCAGGACTACCGCGTCGAGGCTCGCGTGACGGACCCGGCCAATCGTGAAGTGAGCGGCCACTCGACGGTGTTGGCGACCTATGGCACATTCCGCGTGAGCGTTCAACCTGCAAGCTATGTCGAGCAAGCGGGACAACCGGTGCGCGTCAAGGTTACCGCGCAGGATTACGACAACAAGCCTGTGCAGACGAAGGTGCATATCGCCGCGGCTCTTGAAAAATGGGATTCTGTCACTCACCAGAGATCCGATACGCCGGTTGCCAGCAACGACGCTGCCACCGCATCGGACGGCACGGTGATGGTGAATCTGCCCATTTCGGGCACCGGCGATTTTGAGGTAACGGCGAGCGCGCAGACCCCTGAGAATCGCACGGTCGAGGGACAGACCTGGGTATGGATATGGAACGGTTCTGGCGCCTGGTACCAGGAAAATGCACAGGCACAAATTGTGGCCGACAAGAAGTCCTACCAGGTGGGCGACACCGCGCACCTGCTGCTGGTCACCGGGCTTCCGGAATCGTGGGCGGTTGTAACGACCGAAGGCGACAGCGTGCAATCGCGCCGGATGATCCACACCACGGGCGAGAGTGTCGCCTTTGATGTGCCCATCACAGAACAGTCTCAGCCCAATCTTGTCGTCAGCGGATTGCTTGTCCACAACGACCAAATCATGACGGCACAAAAGAGCCTGAAAGTTCCGCTCGTAGAGCGGACGCTGACCGTGACAGCAACGCCGAACAAGAGTCAATATCTGCCCAGTGAGAAAGGCAGCTTCGACGTGCTGGCATTGGACTCGAAGGGCAAGCCAGTTGAAGCGGATCTCAGTTTTGGCGTGGTGGATGAGGCGCTCTACTCGGTGCGGCCCGACACCAGCGGCGATATCGTGGCGGCCTTCTATCCCAAGCGGGAAGTCTACATCGAACCGCAAAGCTCATTTGAATTCTTCTTCTTCGGCGAGGCTGGCAAGCAAAGTCCGCTACTGGCACAGCTCGGCAACGGGCTCTACCATCCGCGCATGGCGCAGGTAAAGCCGGGCTCAGACCTGGTCGTGCCCAAGGTGCGGAAGGCATTTCCAGACACTGCTTATTGGAACCCAAGCGTTCATACCGGCCCTGATGGCCATGCGCATGTTGACTTCACGTTCCCCGACGCGCTCACAACCTGGCGCACCACCATCCGCGCCATGACGGACGACAGCAAAGCGGGCGGCGTAGTAACGCGCGTACTCGTGCGCAAAAACCTCATCGTCCGTCTGGCGGCGCCGAGTTTCTTCCGCCAGGGCGATGAAACAGTGCTGCGCGTGATCGCCCACAACTACCTTGAAACTGCAAAGGACGTGACATTCGAGCTTGACGTGAGTGGCGTCGACGTCATGACCGGGCAAACAAAAAAGGTAACCATCCCCGCGAAGGGAGAGAGCTACGTCGACTGGCGCGTGAATGCCCGCGTCATCGGTAATGCCGTGCTGACCGCAAAGGCCCTCACAAACGAAGAGTCTGATGCGCTGGAAACGACGCTGCCCGTACTCCCCTATGGCGTTAAACAGCGCGCTTCTGGGGCAGGCGTGGTCTTCTCTGGAGCGGGTCAAAACCAATGGTCCTACACCTTCCCAGCCGGCTCGGATGCGGGCACGCATGGGCTGACCATTACCGTTGCGCCTTCAGTGGCCGGTACGGTCTTCGACGCGCTTGATTACCTCACGGGCTATCCGTGGGGCTGCACCGAGCAAACTATGTCGAGCTTCCTGCCCGACGTGATTGTGGCGCAAGCCGTCGACAAGCTGCATCTCAAGTCGCCTATCGATCGCAAATCACTGAACGACATGGTGCAGGCTGGATTGCTACGTCTATACAGCTACCAGCACGACGATGGTGGCTGGGGCTGGTGGCCCGATGATCCGAGCCGTGTGTTCATGACCGGCTATGTGGTCAGCGGGCTAGGACAGGCGCTGAGCGCCGGCTATACCGTCGACAGCGACAAGGAGAACAAGGCTCGCAGTTGGCTCATCGCCAATTTGGCCGCGCACCCTGACATGATTCCCGACCTGCGCGCTTACGCGGTGTACGCATTGGCCACGACCGGCGGCGCGCCACAAGACGCGCTCAATAAAACTTGGGACAGCCGCGACAAGTTGAGTGACGAAGGACTGGCGTTGGCGGGACTGGCGTTCGCTGCCGCCGGCGACAGTCGCGCAAAGCAGGCCGCGCAATTGCTCGAAGTGAAGGCCAAAGTTACTGACATCGACGCCCACTGGGACGGTAACTACGACGAGTTACTCGACTTCTGGGGCGACACTTCGCCAGAGACGACGGCCTTCTCTTTGAAGCTGATCGTCCAGCAGGACCGCGCGAGTGGATTGTTGCCGAAGGCCGCGAGATGGCTGGCCGAGCACCGCGCCGGCGACTACTGGTACTCGACGAAAGAAACGTCGATGGTGATTCAGGGACTTACTGATTACCTGTCACTTAGTGGCGAGCTCGCCAACAGTTCCGACGTCGAAGTTCTGATAAACGGTGTGAGCGCGGGCAAGCGGAGCTTTACCCCGGCAGACGCCTTTGCGCAGCCCTGGCAAATCAAAGTTCCCGCGGCCCAGGTTGCCAATGGCGGGCAGGTGACCATTCGCAAGAATGGCAATGGCATCACCTATTGGTCGACCGAGAACGATTGGTACTCCGCGGACCCCAAGGGCTTCCAGCAAGGCCAGCTGAAGCTCAACATTACGCGTGACTATTTCCTGTTGCAGAAAAAGCAGGACAAGCCCACCGATCCGATCACCTACGATCTGGTTCCGCTCAACGGACCGGTGCATATCGGCGATATCGTCGCGGTCCGTTTGGCGCTGAGCGGAACAGCGTGGAAATATCTGCTGGCCGAAGATCCAATTCCGGCGGGAACCGAGTTCCTGCCAAATACCGGCCTCTACACGCTGAACCAAAAGCCTGACTGGTGGGCCGATATCTTTACGCGGAAGGAATTCCACGATGACCGCGCCGCATTCTTCAACTCTGATTTCGGGACGCGGGCCACTTACGTTTACCTGCTGAAGGTTGATAACTCCGGCAAGTTCGTCATCAGCCCGGCGCAGGCCGGCCCCATGTACCAGTCGGATGTCGAGACGACTACCGATCCCGCCACGCTGGAGGTGCAGCCGTGAATTTAGCAAGTGATCTACTTCGCCGTCTCCACCGCAGTTTGGCTTGGATCGCGGCCCAGTTTTGGCTCACGGTATTGCTGCTCCTCATCGGCCTCATCTGGACGCGCCTGCCTGACAATAACGCCTGGCAGGTGGGACTCACACTCTTGATACCTCTGCTGCTGCTTGTCGCGGCGCTCGAGCTGGAGGCGGGCACCATTCGCGCGCTCGCCGATGACGACAGCAAGCGCGTGAAGTTTGTGTGGGGCGCGGCCACTCTGCTGGTGTGGCTGGCGCTGGCCTGGGCCTGCTGGGCCGCTTTGGATTGGTGCGACAATCGGATCATTCTCTGGTCTGGATATTTAAACTCGAAAGCTTCAGCACACTGGCGCGCAACGGTCTTTACGTATGACCACATCGCAAGCTGGCTCACCTTTGCGGAGTGGGTTTTGCGCTGGATTGTCGTGCCGGCCAAAATTATTCCCTATGCAACGGCCTCCGCTCAGTGGGGTTGGCGTTTGCCTGTGCTTCGGATTCTGCGCATTCTGTGGAACTGGCGGTGGTGGTCAGTTGTCCTGGTGGCCGCCGTCGTAGCCGTGGAGTTACCGCGCCGCTTCTTTGTCGCAATGCCGCATGGTACCGTTTCGCACCAGGTTTGGGCCGTCAGCCTCAAGCTGGCCGCAACCTATGTTATCGCCATCACCTGCTGGGTTCTGGTGCTTGCCTGGGCCGCCGTGCTTTTCAGTCGCGGAGCGAGTGGAGCCAACAAATCCGACGACGATTCACTCGTTCCAGCTCCGGTGGGCTCCGGTCCGCTCGCCAAAGATTCTGTCAGCCTACCGGCGCCCGAAACTGGAGACGACTCCGCCGGAGATGCCTGAACGCAGCCATTCAAGCACTTGCGCACGGCCATATTGGTTGAGCAGTTGGGCAGCGTACCACGCGGCGGCGCGATGAGCAGCTTCCGACTGCGTCTCCGAGTTTGCGTGAGCCAGCGCTCTATCGATCGCGTCGGGCGTGAGTGATGGCGCAGGTCCTCCAGCAGCCGGAGACTTTTCTGGACCCCCTGACTCACTCCACGTTTCCACCAGTCCTTCACGAAGCCACAATGGCGCGCGCGGTCCGGCTTCGTGCTCAACCAACGCGTGCAGGAATTCATGGAGCATGGTCGGCTCCAACAATCGCCGCTCGGCCAGCGTGCGCAGAGGCTGCGTGCCGATCCAATCGCCCTCAGTGAAGGCTGCCACCCAACCCGAAGCCAGCGTTGCTCCGCGGAATGCCGATGTCGAGGCAAAAGCACGCACGGTGAACGGCTCGGCTGCGTTCAAGCCCGAGCGCCGCGACGCGTCAGCCCGCGCCCGCGCCAGGTCGGGCAGATACGTAGCATCCGCGCGATCCAGAGACTCCAATTGGAAACCGGAACCGTCAAAGTGTTCCCAGGCAATGCCGCTCGCCTCATCGGCCGCCTGCGCTCTCGGAAAATACTCGTCCAAAATTTGAGACGCGGAGCGCCCTTGCGCCGCCATCGCTGCCGCGCCCTTTTGGCAGAGTCCAACGCCGTGACCCATTCCGCGCCCATGAAACTCGAACCGGTCGCCTTGTTGGCTCACCTCAAACCAAGTACTGGGAATTCGATTCCAACCGAGCGACTGGCCCACGGCCAAACGAAAATCTTCAGCGGAAACTTCCACGCTGTCCAACCGCAACGTCACAGCTCGTCCGGACTCTCCACGCCGAGCGACTGTGAGAGTTTGCCACCCCGGACGCGCCACGCCGCCGGCAGCGAGCGCGGCTGTTAAGTCAGCGCGCGAAAGATCCGCTGCCCACTCGCGCCTTCCGCCAGCCGCGCAGAAATTGTCCGGCTTTGACTGCAGATATGGAACCGTCTTCGCCTTCGTCCACACTTCATCAGGCGAGGCCGTATGCCCACCACAGTCCTTGCTGAAGTAAGCGAGCGCCCGAAGACCTCGAAACCACAATGTTTCTCCGGCCGTCGAAAGCGTTGCAGCGTGAGCAGCAGCTCCTCGTTCCGGATTTCCGCCCCAATGAAGAAGTTGGCAGTGCGTCGAATCGCACAGATCGTAATCCTGATGCCCATGTGCTTCGTGGAGCGCGAAGGTCCGTACAACAATCGCCAGCGCTTTCAACGACTCAAGGCTGTCGGCCGGCCCGCTCTCGCTCGCGACCACTCGCTCCACGTAGCTCTCAACGGGCAGCGTAACAACAATGCTCAGGACGTTTCTGCGTGCAATAATCTCTATCGGATTTTGCAGCGTGACAGTCTCGTTATGAGCCGTGAGCGTTACCGGACCAGTGAGCTGGACTCGATCAAGGTGAACGGTTTTGCCGCCCGTCGCGAACAAGACCGCATCGCCTTCCGCGCGAACACTGGCTGATTCTTGCAATGGCGCGGTAACGCATTGCGGGCAAGTCCGCAGCAAAGTGTGCTGTGCTGGACCGCCAGGCGTGAGCACAACCTCTCGATCGTGCCATAGCGTCCACATGCCGACGCGCAATGTTGTGCGAGCGGCAGGCGTAGCTCCAGCAGCGATCGTTTTGGATGGGACCACGAGCAACGCACCGCTCAGGGCCAGACCGGCAGCGGCAACCATGCTCAGCAGCAGCCGCGTGGTGTCTTCCCCGCTCATGGCTGCCTCAGCGGCGATTGCGCCAATAATTCCCCTGCAATTCGGGCTGCATCGGCGCCACTGCCGGACGGCGTAAACACCAGCAGTACGACACGCGGATTTGAGCCGGGCGCCAGGCCCACGAACCAGCCATGAGTCCGGTGCGAAGTTTCACCTTCTGCGGTCCCTGTCTTGCCTGCCACTGCAACTCCGCCCAGGCTCGCTTGCCCCGCCATGCCAAACCCGGCTGAATCCTCGATCCCCGCCCTCACAACTTGTGTTGCCAGGGAATCTGGATGCGCGGCAAGTTGTTGTGCGAGCCATCGATACGCGACGGCTAGTTCCATCGGCGTGACGCGCACGCCCTCCGCACCGAGCAGCGCCAGTTGATTGTCTGCGATGCTCTCGGGCTCGCGGAATTCTGCAATCGCTTCTTCGTGCACGAGCCCGGTCGGGCTCAGCAGCCCTGTTGGCCGCAGCAAGCGGCCCAGTTCGCCGGGTTTCAATGTTTCCGCCACCTGGGCAAAATAGCTGTTGCACGACCAAGTGAGCGCCTCACGCGCATCGAACGGCGGACCAAGCGGATGCGAGCACGCCAAGTTTCGCCCAGCAACTACGAGGTGGCGATTGCAGACGACGCGTTGTTCGGGATTCCAACGGCCTGCATCAATCAGTCCATATAGAACGAGTGGCTTGAGGGTCGAGCCCGGCGCAGCCAATGTTCGCGCCATTTCGCTCATCTGCCGGGCAGCCAACACCCGGCCAGTCAATATGTCGAGCACGACAATCCTTGCCAACGGAGTCCTGATTGCCGCCAGATCCACTGCCTTTTGCCACGCTTGCGCTTGACCAGGCTGCGAAGTGACGCTCAGGAGACCAAACGCAATTCCAACAGCGATCGATTGACAGACGCGATGCACATGAGAAGTATGACGGATGCCGGCCTGCGACGCGCAACGGGCAAATCGCGATGAATTCACCGCGGTCCGCGCGGATTCTTCACTGCACCCTTTTCGCCCGCGGAGATGCGCGCTAGTTCGTTGGTCACGAGTTCCAATTCAGCGACAATTCGATTTCGGTCGGCGGCATTGAAGATTTTGAGCAGTTCACGCAAGTACCAGATCTGATCGTTGCGGCCGCGCTTGAATCGTTTCCAGATCTCCGATCCGATATATCGGTATTCGTCCAGGATACTGCGGGCGTTATACAGCTTGTCAGCGGCCGAGATCAACTGCACATCTGCAGGCTCGCCGCGAAGGCGTTCGATGTAAGCCTTTTTCCGCTCGAGCCAAGGCTCCTTGTTTCCGGAATCCGCAGCAAGACTGTCGGAGAGCCCCTCCACCATGCGCGCCACTTCCTTGCCGAAGTTGTGTTCGATGTCTTCGAGCCTCGTCCGTCCGCCATGGTCCTCCGCGGCGTCGTGCAGGATTGCCGCAATCACCATGTCCTCGGTCACGGCAACGCTCGACTTTCCGGCCTCGCCCATGACCAGCGAAGCCACACCGAGCAGATGGGCCATGTAAGGGATGGCGGTTCCCTTGCGCCGTTCGATATGAATGGTCCGAGCATAGTCCACAGCGCGTGTGAACCTATTGCTCAAATGGAGCGTTTTGTGAACTTGTTTGCCAGGTTTTGCAGTCTCGCGTTTCATGACCCCTCGCCGCAGATGATCCTCGTCTCGAATCATTCAATATACCGGCTCTGAAATGCCGACGGTGCTGAAAACGCGCAATCGGGCCCTTCGAATCCAAGTGACCCAGCTTTGGCGGCGAGATTGCTCGGCGAATTCCGGAAGGCACTGGCAGGCGAGCTGCCCACGACGAATAGTTTAGTTGAAGTCCACATGGGGTATTTTCTGTAAACAATTGATTCTAAATGCCACGCGGCGTATCGAAAGTTGACTTCATATCCCATCGGGCATCGGAACGGCCGGGTGCTATGTCAGGTTCGCCTGGGGCCCGGAGGTTACCAAATAAAACTTTCGTTTGCGCTTATTGTTTACCAAAGTTCATAACCCGCTCTAAGATAGATCCACAATTGGCTCGTTTCTGCACTCTTGGGCTTTTCCCCTAAACATGCTCGATAGGAGTGATCTAGCCATGAACACTGATGTCGTTCGGAAAGACTTCGTTGGTCTTGTAGTGGATGGGCGTTTCGCTCTCCTCCAAAAGCTCGGTGGCTCCGAACAAAGTTCGGTCTACCTTTGTGAACTTATTGACGACAGGTCGGCGAAAGCCGCCATCAAACTGATTCCCGCCGAACTCGCTGAGGCCGAAGCCCGCAGCAACGGATGGAATGCGGCCGCTGAGCTCTCGCACCCGCACTTGATGCGCCTGCTTCAAACGGGTCGCTGCCATGTAGAAGATTCTGAGATGGTTTACGTCGTGACGGAATATGCCGACGAAGTCCTATCGGAGATTCTTCCCCATCGCCCACTTACTCCGCCCGAAGCCAGAGAGATGGTGACGCCCGTTCTCGACGCGCTTTCCTATTTGCACGCGAGAAACCTCGTCCATGGCGACCTTAAGCCGGCAAACATCATGGTGGTCAAGGATCAGCTAAAGCTCTCCGTCGACACGCTTTTTGACCTCTCCGTGCCCGGTCACCATCTTCCTGTGCCTGGAGCCTACGATGCCCCGGAATGGGGTTCCGGAATTGTCTCTCCCGCCGTGGATATATGGTCGCTGGGTGCGACGCTGATTGAATCGCTCACCCAGCATCCGCCTGCCTGGTCAGATGAATCGCAAACTGTACCGATCATTTTGCGATCCATTCCAAAACCCTTCGCGCAAATTGCGGAAGAGTGCCTGAGACCAGACCCCGCTCAACGCTGCAGTCTGAGTGAGATCAAAGCGTGCCTCGAATCGGGCACGCCGATTCCTCACCGCCGGAGCGCCAAGATCGAAAGCGCGCCAGACGGCATGCGACGTGTCGCTGCGCTTGTTGCCGCTTTGGCCGTCGTATTAGTCGTGACGGTCACGTTGGCCGTCCGCTCCTATCAGCCTGCGTCGTCGGCGCATGCAACTGAACAAACGCCATCACCGGCAACCGCTTCGGCTCCGGTACAAACTCCGACGCCTGCCCCGGCACCAACTCAGGCGTCTTCTCCCGTATCGCAGCTCGCAAATCAAGAGAACGCGCCAACGCCGGTAGCCACTGAACAGTCGCCGGCACCGTCATCTCCGGCGCCTTCATCCCCGGCACCTGCAGTCGCCGAGCTTGCGGCGCCGCCGCCGACTCCAACTGCCGAGGCTGCGCCCGCAACTCGTCCGCCAGCGCCAACGGCAGAGCCCGCGCCGACGCAATTGCCGGTTGAAATGGCGCATTCTTCCGATGGTTCGATGTCGAAGGGGATCGCACAGCAAGTTCTGCCTGACGTTCCCGCGAAAGCGATTCGCACCATTACGGGCACCGTCAAGGTCGTCATTCAGGTCGAGGTTGATTCAAGCGGCAATGTGTCGGATGCGACGATCCAAGCGCAGGGGCCGAGCCAATATTTTGCAAACCTTGCTCTAAAGGCCGCGAAGTCCTGGAAGTTCTCGCCTGCTCCGGCAGGCGGGCAAGACGCACCAAGCGTGTGGAATCTGCAATTCTCGTTTAGGAAATCTGGAGTCGAGGCCACAGCCAGCCCGGAAGCCCACTAGAGCGAAATAAAAACCGCTCCATCTTCGATCGTGAGCTCGATGCCGGCGGCCGTGGCAGCCTCTTTAAGAGCAGCATCCAGCATCACCACCGGATCGGGGCTGACGTCGATTCGACGCATCAGCCCATCGCCCTTTTTGGCGCCCGCAGAGAAGACGATCTTCAAGCCGCGACGCTTGCACTTTACAGGCGTCCCGTCTTCCAGCTTCGTGTTCATCGGCTTGATCCACGCATCGACATAGTGCACACCGATCCCGGATTTGTCTTCAGTTTGCTTCGGAAGCTTTTCCCGGGCGGCCGGGTTCACGTCACAAAGTTTAACTTTCACGTAGAGCTCCGTGGGGTTGGATTCCTTTTGGTTCGAAATACTCATCCATCGCATTTCTGAACGCGCGAATGTGATCCGGCGTGCTGCCGCAGCAGGAGCCCACGATATTCGCACCCGACTCGAGGAGCGGCACGAGGCCCTTCACCATTTGCTCCGGCGTTTCATCATAGACCACCTTCATATTCACGAGCTTCGGCTTTCCGGCATTCGGCTGTACCATCACCGGCAGGCTGGTTGCGCGCTTATAGCGCTCCACTGCCATGCGCGCGCGCTCCATTTCCATTCCGGTGCCGCAATTCAGCGCGACGATGTGCGCGCCATTTTCTTCCATGAACTCAGCCGCTCGCTCAGGATCGATCCCCATCATGGTGCGGAACGTCGATCCATCGAGCGTGACGTCGTAGGCCATCGATCCGATAATGCATTTCGCGCCCGTCGTCTGAGCTGCCTTAATGCCAATCAGGAGTTCCTCAAGCGACGTTTGCGTTTCGATAATGATCGCGTCGGCTCCTCCCTCAACCAGAGCAGCAGCCTGCTCTTCGAAGGCGCTTTGAACCTGCTCCTCAGTGAAATCGCCGAAAGGAACCATCAAGCCGCCAAACGGTCCGATGTCGCCCAAAACGTAGCCATCGCGGCCGCCAAACGCCTCGCGCGCAATGGCGACTCCGGCCTTATTGATTTCAGGAACATGATCCGCCTGGGAATGACGGTTCAACATAATGCGCGACCCGCCGAACGTGTTTGTGATGATGCACTCCGAGCCCGCTTCCGCGTAGCGCCGCTGAATCGCAAGCACACGATCGGGATGGTTTAGATTCCAGGCCTCGCCGCAGTTGCCCTGCGCCAACCCGGCGATCATCAACTGCGTACCCATCGCGCCGTCGCCCAGCAAGGGCCTTTCCAGGCATGCTTCCTGCAAAAGTTTCTTCATAATGTCTCTTTCTCTCGCGCCAATTCTTTTTGTGCAAGCGCGTAGTGAATCGTTTCGAGCACGAGTCCCCATTTGTGTTCACGGCTTGAAGATTCGCAATAGCATCCCGCGACAGAGGGTTCGCGCCGCCAGGCCAGAACTGCATTCAGGCGCTCACCATGCAATGGCTTTTCGCTGCCGATGTCGGTCATCATGCGCTCGGGATTCTCTTTGTACTGGCACATGAATTCGTGGCCGGTGTCGCCCGGAGCTGGTGCGCAACGCTGCTCCAGGATCGGATAACCTTCCGCGTGAGGTCCCAGCTTCACCCGGTAGTGAAACGTCAGCGGTCTCCCCATGTTGGTGCAGGTAGTTCCATCATAGCGAAACACAACATCCAGCGATCCGTCGGGATGCGCTTCGATTGAGAGCCGCTCCTCCGCCCAGCGCTTCAATGCCCTTCGATTTACGCTGTAGTCGGCATCCTGATCGAGCACCGCCAAGCGAATTGGAAGTGGTTCGCCGAATAGCTGCGGATTCCGCTTGTAAGGCGCACGCCGGTACTGGCACGGACCAAACGAGCAGCTTTCGCAAGGGACAAGATCGGTGAGCCTGCGGAGCCGGTCGGTGTGTCGCGTCAATCCGAAAACTGCGAGCTGCGTTTTCCTGGGGCGCAACATTCCCGATTCGAGCGCTTCGACGCGCGATGGGAATGGTTCATTCCGAGCGCGCTTCGTCAATTCAAGCAAGCGCAATTGCTCTGACACGTCCCACTCGGGATAGCCAGGGCTGTAGTGCGGCAACACCGCCATCTCATTCGGTTCAGCCCAGTCACATAATCTGGCTCCTGCTGTCGTGGTCAAATGTTCCACCACTGCGGAACCGAAGATCTCAAGAAAGAAATATTCATCCGGTTTTTCGTCTTCCCATCGGCGCCGAGCTTCTTCCTCGGCCTCCGGACCGGCGCCAACAGCTACCAGAATCACACTATGCGCGCCCGCCTGCTGGAGCGTGGTTTTGAGCCGCTTGCTCGCGAAAGAAACGCCATCGATGCGAATGGCATCGCCTGCAATCTCGAAACTCTCTGCCTGCCGCGCATAGAACCATGGCCGGCCATTCTTCGAATACCAGTCGCGCGCCCACTCAGCCAATTCCAACGGCCGGCCTTCCAGCTTCCAGCCCTTGGGAAAACCGAGCAGCCGAACGTACTCCTCCGCGATCACGTTCACATCGGGAAGCGAGTCGGCTAGTTCGACGGCCTCGGCTATTTGGCGCACGGCATCGGCTCCACAGGCTTGAACTGGCAACCCTCCACAAAGAAATCGAAAAAGTTAGGGTGCGTTTCAAGGCGGCAATGCTCCACCTTTGTTACGAGCTCTTCTAATTCTTTGCGTTTCGACTTCGAAAGCAGAGCGATCGTCGCGCCCTCAATGGCAACATTGCCCGCCTGAACAATCTTCGCCGACGTGAGGCTGGGCACAAGACCGATGCGCTTTGAAGCCTCCACATTGACGTGCCGCCCAAACCCTCCCGCAAGATAAAAAACATCGATGTCGTCAAATTCGATGCCGTAGCTCGAGAAGACGACGTGCAGGCCCGCGACGTTGGCCCCTTTGGCCTGAGCCAATTCGTTGACGTCACTCTCCAGCAGAAAAATTTCCTCGTCCTGCTCCTTGCCGCGATAGAGAGTAACGCGGCGAATGTCGTCTTCAAATCGGCCCATATCATTCATGCGGCCGGTACGGAGCAACTCGCTCAGCAGGTCAACCAGGCCGGACCCGCAGATTCCCTCGGGAGGCACGTCGCCGACTACGCGAAGACGGAATGCACCGTCATCGGCAATCTCCACCTCTTCGATGGCTCCGTCCAAGGCGGGCATTCCGCAGGAGATTGCTCCGCCTTCGAAGGCTGGGCCAGCGGGACAAGAAGCCGCGAGAATGCGATGTCTATTCCCGAGGATCAGTTCAGTGTTGGTTCCGATATCCATCACGGCGATCAGGCGCTCTTCATGAGCCAGGTCCACCGCCAGCATGCACGCGGCGGCGTCTGCTCCCACGTGGCCGCTGATGATGGGTGCGCCGTATACGCGCGCTTTGGGATGAATCGGCAACAGACTGCGCAGCCCGGTCTCGCTGAGGCTCGTGCTCGTGCGCTTGCCTTCGGCCATTTCTATTTCCGTGATCGACCGATAAGGAGTCTGCCCGATCGAATACACGTTTTGCCTGAAGAATAGATCACGCATAGTGGAGTTTCCCACGACCACCATCTCGTAGATCGTTTTGGGATCGACCGGAAACTTCTCGATCGCATGGCTCAGATAGCCGGCCAGCGTGCGCATCAGCAGGCGCCCGGGATGCTCGGTGTCGTAGGCGATGCGCGACATGATCTCTGAGCCGCCAAACCGCTGCGGATTCTCGAATGAAGTGTCCGCGATCAACTCGCCGGTCTCGAGGTCGATAAGCCGAAGAACCACCGT
>CAZKJB010000077.1:0-14072 GCA_964552975.1 uncultured Occallatibacter sp.
GGTTCCGCTTCAGGGAAGAAAACGAGCGCGTGCTCGCCAACGGAGGCCGCCCGGCAATTGGGCGTCCGCTGCTGCTGGGCATCACCAAGGCGTCGCTTTCCACTGACAGCTTTATCTCCGCGGCAAGCTTCCAGGAGACAACGCGCGTGCTTACCGAGGCCAGCATCAACGGCGCGGTAGATAACCTTCGCGGCTTGAAGGAGAACGTGATCGTCGGCCGGCTGATTCCTGCCGGAACAGGCCTGGAGTACTACCGCAACGTTCAGCTCTCGCCTGAACTCGAGGAAGCGGCGGCTCGCGTGCAGCAGGAAGTGACGGCGGAGATCGAGGCTCAGGAACGCGAACTGGAGATGATGCGCCAGGAAGGCGAAGCCGAAGAAATGGCTGCAGAGTAGGGCAGCACTTTGGTTCGCAGTAGTGAAAAGGCCCGGCACAAGCCGGGCCTTTCTTTATCTGCGATTCCCTTGCGTGAGTTCGCTGAGGGGATCGACCGCCTGGCGCCGGCCTGTTCGCGGGCGGGTGTACTTGGCGACGTACATCGCGGCATCGGCGGTGTTGAGCAGGTGATCAGCCGTGGTTGCGTCTTCGGGGTAAAGGGCGAGACCGATGCTGGCTGAGCCCTGCAACACATACCCGTCGCCAACGAAGGATTCTTCGAAACAGCTCTCGAGGCGCTGCGCGATCTCTTCGACCTCAGCGCGGTTGCGCACTGAGGGAACCAGGACGGCGAACTCGTCTCCCCCGAGCCGCGCCAACATATCGCCCGGCCGCAATTGCCGCTTCATGCGCTGCGCCACTTCCTGCAGGTAGAGATCTCCAACGAGGTGCCCGTGCACATCGTTCACTTGCTTGAACTCATTGAGGTCGATGTAGACGAGACCGAAGATGCCGGCAGATTGGCGCGCATCAAGAATCAAGGCGTCGAGAGTTTTTTCCATGGCGAAGCGATTTTGGACATCGGTAAGCAGGTCGAACTCCGAGCGGCGCACGAGGTCCGAATAGAGTCGCGAGGTTTCGATGGCAAGCGTAGCCAGTTCCGCAGCCATTCTCAAGGCTTCGGCTTCGATGACATTGCGCCTGGTCCGCGCGGCGAAGGCAGCAAAGATTGTTCCCAGCGGCGGCCCGGACCGGGCAGCAATCGGACGCTCCACGATGCGCAGCGTCGCAGATGAGAGGCGCTCCGGGCGGTTACCCAGGGCAGCTCCGTCGGCAATCTGACACCAGCACGGTGCGCCGTTCAGCCTGACCGAAACCAGTTCCGTAATCCGCTCGAGGATTTCGGCAAGGGGCTCGGAGTTGTTGATTTCCTCCAGAATCCGGCCGCGACGCTGTTCCACGTAAGCCAGAGATCCGATTTCGCGGCGAATCTTGCGCTCGAGCGACCAGCCGCGCGCGCCGCCAATGAGCGCGACGAGGAGCAATAGTCCGGCGAGCAGCATCACGTGTTCGACCGTTAGCCACGGCGCCTTGGCGATCACGGCGATGTCGTCAGGCGAGGATAGGAGGAGGTCGAAGTGGACGTTGTGGCTGCGAGGACTTGCGTAATCCGGCACGCAGACGCCGATCACGCGAATCCTTGAGCCGACCTCCACCGCCTTCATCGGGGCAAGCACTGCGCCGTTGGGATGGCGGTAAATAGCCGAGAACTCGTATCCGTTCGAGACCAGGACATATTCGTCCTGAGAGTAGCTTCTGACCGCCGTCACAACCTGCCCTTCGGTGGAAACAAGGTCGAAGATGTGCTGGCCTGAAGTGAGATCCTGCCATGACGCAGGGAGAGGGGTGATCGGTGACGCGATACCATTATCGCGGATCTCACTCGCTGTGAGCTGCAGGAAGCCATCGTTCACAGTTGGAAAACCTGTCGCGTCAGCCTCGTCGCCGATGCGCACCGGCGCAAAGCTTGCGGTCCTGACCCAGAGACTTGACGGGCCGCTTTGCAGCACTATGGCTTCGCCGGGCTCGTAATACGTAACCACACCGGTGACTTTGACGCGGCCGGTTAAGTCGATAACGTGATTTACGCCCAGGATCTGATTCATTGATGTTACGGGCAGCGACCAGGGGCTGGTGCGGGCCGATTTCAGAATCTTGATGTCAGAAAAATTCCCAATGCGAAGCAGAGCGCCGGTCAGCTGCATTTTTCCGTCGAATCGCCCGCCCGCCACACCGGTTACCTCGACCTCACAATCCAGCAGGTTTTCGAGAGCTTGCGGATCGACGCCGTCCAGCTCCGCTTCAACGAAGCCGCCATCGATGAGGATTCCGAGAGTGGCGCCGGAAGTATGTGCGGCCGAAGATTCGTCGGAATTCGCCGTGCGTACAACACCTCGCATGGTCACTAGCTGCGAGTCATATTGTCCCCGGGCGAGCGCGTTAAACGCGGCAGGGATCGGCTTTGGGATTGCGCCGTGCCCAAGCAACGTAATATCGCTGCTGAGGACAATTGGAACGGGGCCGACCCGCGTGACGCCTTTGACGAGGACGCGGTCACCCGGAACGAGCGCCAGATTCGTGGTGGCCATCACGTAGATGCCGGTGCCGGCATCCTGAATCGTCAGGGTTTTTTGATAGCCGCGGAAATAGGTAACAGTTCCCTCAGCAGCAACCGGCAAGTGCTGTGCCGCCTGGGCATTTGTGAGGCGGTGAATGGCCGCAAGCGTCGTCAAAGGCTCCGCTGCGGATGTCCGCGCGGCCAAGAACAATGCGACTAGGATTGCGGCTCCGACAACGAATCTTTTCATCACGTCGTACATTGCTTCGTCGTTGCGATTTTTTCACCGTTGCAGGTGTTGGTGTCGCTGCCTGCTGGCTCCCTTGTCCCGGAGCGCCGGCGTAAGTGGGCTCTCCAAGAGAGGGAGCTATGCGGGGAAATACATTGCCCTGATCTTACTCTTACGGAAGTTTTTGAAAATAACACTTTTGGTGCGGTTTTAGGGGCTTCAGAAAAGATGCCGAAGAATCATTTTTCATACGGTGAACCTGGGCAGTTGGCGCATCTGATTCGCACGCCGATGAGACTTGGATTAGGGGTCTGCCGCGCGGTCTACACTGGGACGAAGCCGTGCTAGGCGGCGAAGGCATTTGACCGGTAAGAAAATGGCGAAAAAACTCCGGGTTGGCATTCTTTTTGGCGGACGCAGCAGCGAGCATGAGGTATCGCTTTTGTCGGCTGCGTCGGTCTTGCAAGCAATCGATCACGATCAATTTGATGTGACGCCGATCGGCATTACGAAAGAGGGGCGCTGGCTGGCGGCGGCGGACGCGCGTGGCCTGCTGAGCGGTGATGAGGGAGCAGCGGGACAGCAGTTGCGTGCGGGCGATCCCGCAGCCACACCGGGGGCCAAGTTGCTGCATGATGGCATCCCCACGCTGCTGTCGCCTGAGCCAGTTCGTTCCCCGGCCCCGGACCAAGGCCGGAAACCGGGTGGTCAGCACCTTGGCGGCCAGCCACTGGACGTTGTTTTTCCAGTCCTGCACGGGACTTTCGGCGAGGATGGAACCATCCAGGGTCTTTTCGAGCTAGCGGGCATCGCGTACGTCGGCTCGGGCGTGCTGGGTTCCGCTGCGGGCATGGACAAGGACGTGATGAAGCGGCTGTTCGTGCAGGCGAAACTGCCGATCGTGCGCCACATCACGCTTCTTCGCGCCGATTGGGAGGAGTCGCCACGCAAGGCCATCGCGCAGATCGAGCGGGCGCTTGCGTACCCGGTCTTCGTCAAGCCGGCGAACCTTGGTTCGTCGGTGGGCATCAGCAAAGCGCACGACCGCAAAGAGCTTGGGCCGGCGCTTGTGATGGCCGCAAAATACGATCGCAAACTCATCGTGGAGCAGGGCGTGGGCGGCAAGAAAAGCGGTCCGGCCAGCCGCGCGCGCGAATTCGAAGTGGCCGTGCTGGGCAACGACGATCCCAAGGCGAGTGTCGTAGGTGAGATTATTCCCGGCAAAGAGTTTTACGATTACGAGGCCAAGTATCTTTCGGAAGGCTCCGTGCCGGTGATTCCAGCCAAGCTGACCCGCGAGCAGAATAGACAGATTCGCGAAATGGCCGTGACGGCGTTCCGAGCTTGCGACCTCTCGGGACTGGCGCGCGTGGACTTTCTGATGGAGCCCGGAGGGCGGCAGCGCATTTTTGTGAACGAAGTGAACACCATGCCGGGCTTCACGCGCATCAGCATGTACCCGAAGCTTTGGGAGGCCTCGGGGCTCAGCTACAAGGAACTCATTACGCGGTTGATTGAGCTGGCGCTCCAGCGGCAGGCAGAGAAGGGCCGGACGGCATACAGCCGGGAAGAGTAAATGACCGGGAACAGTAAAGCGCTCGCTGGTGTCTAAAGCATATAGGCCCGAGGAACTGGAATTCAGACATGGAAGCCGATCTCGATTTCCATCAGCAGATTTGCGATGCGTTGCCGTATTCTGATCCCGAGGAAGATTCGCAATGACTCTGCTGGATGCTCCAAAATTCGATGCCGCGCGCGACCGCCGCAGACAACTGATTCTGCAAATCTCCGCGGGCGCGCTGCTGGTTCTTTTCGTGGCCTGGTGGCTGGTGGCTGGGCGGCCCGTGGACTGGCCGTGGAACTGGAACCACTATTTGTTCGGGCGCGCCAAGGTGAACAGCTTTCTAGCCGCGGTTGAGGCCAACGACCTTGCCAAAGCTTACGGAATCTGGGTGAACGATAAGGACTGGCAGCAGCACCCGGCGCAACATGGCGTTTACCCCTTCGCTCGTTTCCAGGACGACTGGAGTTCCACCAGCCCTGACAACGAATATGGCGCAATCAAGAGCCACCAGATCGTGCTCGCTGGACACTATGGCAACGGCGTGCTCGTGGCCATCCTCATTAACGGCCGCAAGAGCGATGCGCTCGATCTGGCCTACGATCCGAAGACAGGCCAGCTGAGTTTCTCGCCGCCAGGAGTGAATCTCTATCTGGGGCCGTAAGGCCAGCTACTAACATCGAGCTGCTAGCTCCCGCCCCTTCGGCGCCCAGCTTGCGAATACGAGGAAGCCGTCGCGGCCGGCTCGACATACGGCAACACACCTCTTTTCATCGAAGAAAAATACTCGCGTCTCTCCCAGGCAGATGCGCTGAGCTAATATTTTCCTCATTGCTGGCTGGGCGCAAATCCGCACCTAATCCTCATCTGAAAGGAACACCGCATGGCGAACCCCTTCGTTCACCTCGAACTGTCGACCTTCGACACCGGCAAGGCCAAGGAGTTTTATAGCAATCTTTTCGGCTGGAAATTCACCGACAACGACATGGGCGGCGGCATGATTTACAGCACGTTCAAGCCTGACTCGGGGCCAGGCGGCGGTCTTTTCTCAATGCCTGACATGCCCACATTCTGGCTTGCCTACGTCGGCGTCGACGACATTAATTCCGCGACCGACAAGGCCAAATCTCTGGGCGCATCCATTCACAAAGGGCCGATGGAGATCCCGAACATCGGCTGGATTACGATCCTCGCCGACCCAACCGGCGCAACTATCGCATTGTTTCAGCCCAAGCAGCCGATGTAATTTGTCGCCCATGTAGTTCCTCAGCCATAGAGTCATCAGGGACGGCAACTTCGCGCCGCTCAACGCAGGACCGTCAACGGACGTCAATGGCCGGCACCGATTCGCCGGATCGAGAATTGCGTTACGGCGCGGCCTCTACCAGCTCGTCGGTACTCTTGCTCATCTTGGCGGTGCGTTGCAGTTTGTCCCAGTTGAATGGCTTACCGTCAATGGCGCGCTTGAGCGTCTTGAACAGAACCAGGGAGAAGAGCTGTCGATAGGCGAAACGCTGCAGCCAGATATGGAATAGCAGCCAGCCGTCTCCCTTGTTCGCCGGATGGCGCCGTTCCAGGCTGAAGGCCACCGATGAAGTGATGAAATCGATGACAAGGAAGCCAAGAAAGTAGACCACCAGTTTTTGAAAGCTGGCCGCCGACGCCGCCACAGGATGGTAGTGGCGATTGAGGAAGTAGTTCACGATGCCGGCGACGAACATGATGTCGATAAAAGGCGAGACAAGCGGCAGGAACATCTGGAAGACGAGGATGTTGGGCAGTGCGAAGAGGCCCATGGCCTTGTTGCGAATAAAGGCGGCGCGATGCTTCCAGATTGCCTGCAGGGTGCCGAAAGACCAGCGGAAGCGCTGTCGCATGAGGCCTTTGCCATCGATGGGCGCTTCAGTAAAGGCGAGCGCGCGGTCTTCGTAGTCGACCTTCAACCCCTGCTCGAGGAGATTCATCGTCAGGTCGGCATCCTCGGCCACGGTGTTCAGAGGGTATCCGCCCGCGGCCTTGACCGGCGCAGTGCGCCATGCGCCGATGGCGCCCGGAACGACGGTGACGACGTGAAATAAATCGAGGGCGCGGCGCTCGAAATTCTGGCTGGTGATGTATTCGAGGGCCTGCCAGCGTGTCCAAAGGTTCAAACGATTGCCTACCTTCGCGTTGCCGGCCATGGCGCCGATCCCGGGATCTTCAAAGTGGGGAATCAGCTTGGAAATCGCGTCGGTCGCGATTACAGTGTCGGCATCGATGCCCACATAGACTTCTTCATTCATGCGGTCGAGCGCGTAGTTGAGCGCGGCGGCCTTGCCTTCATTGTTCTTGGTGAGAACTTGCAGGCGCCCAGCTGCGATCTCGCGTGCGTAGGCCGCGGCGGCCACCTCGGCGGTGCGGTCCTGCGATCCGTCGTCGATCACAATCACGCGCAAGTTCTTATAGTCGGAGTTGAGCACGGAGCGGATGGTGCGCACGATGACGGTTTCTTCGTTGTAGGCAGGGATAAGGACTGCCACGCGGGGACAATAGCCGGGCGATGCGATTGGGCGCCGCTTGATGAGGCGGTCGATGACGGCGAAGAGGCCGACGATCAAGAGGCGCGCGCTCATAAGAATATCGCCGACGAAGAAGACCATGACGATGAAGTTGGCGACGATGTCGAGCGCGGAGAAGGCAATGGAATCAGGAATGCTACGCACGTGCTGCCAGAAGGTGAGCGGGGGCATGACCTGTGCGGTGGTCATACCCATCAATGCGGAGACGGGAACGATGGTGTAACCGTGGGCGCGCAGTGCATCGATGAGCGGGCCCAGCGCGTTCACCGTGACCGAGCGGTCGCCGCCGCCATCGTGCAGCAGGATGATGGAGCCGCGGAACTGCGGCTTGGTTTTCATGGTCTCCATCTGGGCGAGAACCGACCGGATGATTTCGTCCGTGGTTTTTCTTGGATGCTCGTCCCAGTCGTCGGTGTCAATCTTGCTGCCGATGATGGTGAGTCCGTCCTGCTGGATGCGCCACGCGGGCTCTGCCTCGTCGTCGGTGTCGGGCTCCTCGTCAATGTCGTAGGGAGGGCGAAAGTAGAGCGGCTGAACACCCAGCTTGCTCTCGAAGAGGCGCTCGGTGAGGTTCACTTCAAGGTCAAGCTGGCGGTTGGAGATTTCGCCTTTGCTGATGTCGGGATGAGTATAGGTGTGATTCCCGATCTCGTTGCCTTCGCGGACAATCCGTTGCATCAAGTTTATGTTGTCAGCGGCCTCTGCCCCGATGAGCATGAACGTGCCCGTGGCGTGCTTCTGCTTCAGGATGTCCAGAATCTTTGGTGTCCACTTGGGGTCAGGGCCGTCGTCGAACGAGAGCGCGAGCTCATTGGGATGGTAGCCGTACTGCTGCACAGTGTAGGTGCGGGGATATACATCCATGTGCTCGTCGTCGATGAGCTTCTTGCGCGGATCGGGCTCATCGGTGTCCACTTCGACGGTGCGTTTGCCGGGCTGCGGGAGCCCGGTGATGCGCAGAATATCGCCTTCGCCTTCGGTGTCAACATCGTGGCCGGGCTGAACAGAGGCTAAAGCCTGGAGCGCTACCGAATCACTCGGATGGTCCCACACATTCCAGAGAGAACTGTCTTCCTCGCCCAGCCGCCACAGGGCGAAGGTCTGCAGGCCGAGTTGCCGAGCGGCGCGCATTTCGTTGAGGAGCGTGACCCCGTCAAGGAACCACACCACGTGGCGCTGGTTGTTGTCTTCGTCGATGTATTCAAAGTGAGCGTTGAGCGTGTCATAGTCGAGATCGAGATCGGCATCGGCATCGGAGGCACGCTCCCACGCATCGGAGACCGAGAGATCCTCAGTATTTAGAACCTCGGGCTTGCGATTGCGGCCGGCTTTCGGGTTCGGGATGGACAGCGTCCAGTCGTAGCCGTAATTCCCTAACGCGCAGATGATTTTATTCTTGGGCACGATTTTGAGCACGCGCTCGAGATTGGCGACGAACCATGGCTGGCTCGCGATGGGCCCCGGATCGCTGGTGGTCTGGTGCTCGTCGTAGTTCATCAGCACGATGCCGTCGGAGTTGTCCGCGATCGTCTTCAAGTCGCTCGAACTGGTGGCCACGGCCACGTTCACGTAGAGCGTTAGATTGCGCGCATGCATCTGGGCATAGAGAGCCTGGATGAAGCCGATATAGGCAGGGTCGGCGCTGTCGGGAATGCTTTCGATATCGAGCGACAGTCCGCGGTAAACGGGGTAGGCGCCTAGAAAACGCATGATCTGATGCAGAAAGGACGCACTCTTCGCGGGATCCATGAGCACATCGCCGACGCCTGTGTCCCAACTTTGCGTGTGCGGGTTGTAGTTGTTGAGAGCGGGGAAGATTTCGGTATCGGTGCGGGCTTCCTGAATCGCTCGTTTGACCTTGTTCTGATCGTCGGGATCGTGAATCGTAAGGCCGTCAATGACCGGATACTCGTGCAGGTTATCGCCGCTCATGGCCATCAATGTGCCCTGGGGGGAATCGACATGCAACCACTGCGGGAAGAGCATGTCGATCTGGCGAACGTGTTCTTTGAGGGATGAGTAGCTGGCTGCGTCGTCCTGCACGTAGTAGGCGGCACGCAGACCTTCACCGGCGTTCAAGGGAATCTCGGATGGTTTGCGATCGGTCTTGCGGTGTGCGGAGGTTTGGCTTTTGGCCGCGCGCTGCAATATGGACCTGTCGTCAGGCAAGGCCCGGTAGTTATGCCTAGGGATCGGCAGCAGCAACTCAGGCAAATGCTGGACGCGGAACACGTTGAAAATAAAGGCGGCCACAACCAGCGTGGACAAAACGGCCAACGCATCGAGAATGCGACGCAGGCGCTTCCAGCGCTTGCGGCCAGGGTCGAAGAAGATTTGTCGGTCGGGCATGTCGGGTGTTGATGGCTACGCGAAAACCATCTAAATGGTCTACGGTATACAGTACGAATCGTATGGAAGCCGCCGAAGAGAGTCAATTGACGGCAGAGCCTCAGGGCGGGACGTGGGCCGCGCGGCAGGCGCGGGCCGGGTTGGCCGTCGGGTTGCCGCTGGCCGCCGGCCTGGCCCTTCGGCTGTGGATGCTGCGGAAGCTCTTTGATTTCAACGGAGACTCACTCATCTATGGGGGCCTGGCGAAGAATCTGCTGTTGCATGGCCGTTTTGACCTGACCTTGCCCAACGGAGAAATGTATCCCACGCTGATCCGACTCCCCGGCTATCCCCTGTTCCTGGCTGGCTGCTTCAGGCTGTTCGGGCTGGAGAATTACTTTGCCGTGGCGTGCGTGCAGATTGCGCTCGATCTGCTGGGGTGCCTGCTGCTGGCCAGTTTTGTGCGCCATATTGTGCCCCTCGTGATGAAGCCAAGCGCGGCTCTCGCCACGCTCTGGCTGGCGGCGCTTTGCCCCTTCACCGCTTCCTACGCGGTGATTCCAATGACGGAGACGCCGACGCTCTTTGTGCTGGCTCTGGCAATCTGGTCAATGGCGCGATTCAGGGACCGGCCGCGATGGTCCCATGCGCTTTGCTTCACTTTTGCGGTTACATGCGCCACGCTTTTGCGGCCTGACGGCGCGCTGGCGGCCATAGCTTTTGCGCCGGCATTGTTGATTGGGCTTGAGCCCGGCCATGGACCTGAGCAGATTCCGTTTCGCAGATTGATTCGCATGGCACTGGCCTGCGTCTTGCTGGCGATGGCTCCGTTTGCCGTGTGGACGGCTCGTAACTGGAGAGTCTTTCAAGTGTTCGAGCCTCTGGCGCCGCGGCTCGCCACCGATCCCGGCGAAAGCCCCAACCCGGGATGGGAGCGCTGGGTGAAAAGCTGGTGCCTGGACTTCGTTTCAACGTACGAGATTTATTGGAACGTACCCGGGGACAAGCTGGACGTGAGCAAGCTGCCGAGCCGCGCCTTCGACTCGCCCGCACAGTACACTGAAACCGCGGCGCTGGCCGCGGACTACAACAGCAACGGGATGGAGATTACGCCGGAGATCGATGCGCGCTTCGAGAAGCTCGCCGAGGAGCGCATCGCCGCGCACCCACTGCGTTCGTATCTGTGGCTGCCGGCAGGGCGTGTGGCAGATATGTGGCTGCGCCCGCGCGTGGAAAACCTGCCCATCGATCTGGACTGGTGGGTTTACGCGCACCACAACTCCGAGACAGAGTTCAGTTGGGCTTATGTGGCGCTCAATGCGCTGTATCTGTTGCTGGGATTGGCGGGGCTATGGCTGCGGCCGCGCTTTTGGGGAGTGCTGTTGGCTTATATGCTGCTTCGCAGTGCATTGCTGCTAACGATTGAGGCGCCTGAGGCGCGCTACACGCTGGAGTGTTTCCCCGTGCTGTTCGCAGCGGGTGGGGTTGCGGTGAGCCGATTTTATTTGTCGAAGGTAAAGGCGTTCGCGGGCACTCCCTGATTCACCTTGATGTTGGTATATGTGCAGATGTAGGACTGCCCTTCGCCCTCATCGAAGACTTGCTTGAGGCTCACGGCTCGCGAGGTGTCGAGCCAGATGGTGACTTTGGCGATGTTTTTGCGAATCGCGGGATCTTTGGCAACCAACTCGAGCTCGTCGGTTTTCACACCGTCGATTGTCTCTGTCCCCTTGTAGGTGATGGTCCATTTCTCGGCGAGCTGGGCGCCACTGGCGCCGAAGCCGAGCATTAGATAGCTCTCATATTTTCCGGCCTGGGAATAGACCTTCGCGTCGCTTATTTTACCCGCATCGGAAATGCGCAGCGTGCCATCGGAGAGGATATACGTCTTTGCCGCGGGGCGGTTATTGTGCTGAGTTAGATGAGCGGCCATCTGGAAACGATTTCCGTTGCGTTCGTAGTAGGCCATTCCTGTCATCACGTCTTTGTCGGGAATGGGGTCGGTCTGAATGGTGTCGAATTCGACATTGGTCGTCGTGGTATGAAAATCCTTTGCGGCGGCGTCAAGCTCCTGCAGCACTTTGCTGAGATCGTCGCCATGCGCCGCCTGTAACAGCAGAAGCGACACCGCAATCATTGAAAGCGATACAAATGTCTTTCGGAAATGCATCGGATTCCTTTCAGGGCTGTTCTTGTTTGATGCGCTCGGGCGGCCAGCGGACCAGGAAAATGTGCTATCTGTGGGCCCAGACCTTCCAGACAAGATTTCCCTGAGTGTCTTTGGCGGTCTCCCAGTGTTCGACAAAGACGTCGTCGCCGGTGACGGGCTCGATAGCCCTGCGCAAAGCCTTCCTGACATCGCGGTCGGAGGCGCCCGCTGGAAAACTCACATCAGAAGCCTGCACTGTGATGATGACGCCGCGGCCACTCGAAACAACCTGAAATTGTTGCGATGGACTGGCCGCAAGCGATGGCTTGGCGCCGTAATCCCACAAGTGCGGAGTGACGAAGATGAAGAGCAGAATGAGCGTGACCATCACGTCGTAGTGAAAGGCCCCGCGCGGGTAGGTCCAGTAGAAATAGCTGCTGAGAACCTGCTTGATGCCGCGCTTGAGCTGCGTGTCCGCTCCGTTCGATGTGGAAGACGCCATCATGGCTCCCTGACAATTCTATCGAGTCCGGCCGTGTATGGTCGCAGAGCCTCCGGAATAAGCACAGTGCCGTCTGCCTGCTGATAGTTTTCGACAATCGCCAGCCACGTACGGCCGACGGCGAGACCGCTGCCATTGAGAGTATGAACAAATTCGGGCCTGGCCTTAGCGCCTGAGGGCCGGTAGCGGATGTTGGCGCGGCGTGCCTGGAAGGCGTCGAAGTTCGAGCAAGAGGAGATTTCCCGATAGAGATTCTGGCCAGGTAACCAGACTTCGAGATCGTATGTCTTGGCCGAGGAAAAGCCGGTGTCGCCAGTGCAGAGCAGGACGCGACGGTACGGCAGATTGAGGGCCTCGAGAACTGCCTCGGCGTCGCGGGTTAGCTGTTCGTGCTGCGCGTCGGACTCTTCGGGGCGTGTGAACTTGACCATCTCGACTTTTTGAAACTGATGCTGGCGGATGATTCCACGCGTGTCCTTGCCGGCCGCGCCTGCTTCGGCACGGAAGCATGGTGTGTAGGCCGTGAGCGATATGGGCAGGCGCGCTTCGTCGAGAATTTCGTCGCGATAGAGGTTGGTGACAGGGACTTCAGCAGTGGGGATGAGCCAATGGTCGCTGTCTTTATACTCGCCGCGCGCGGCCGCTTCAGCGTCAGCATCGGAGCAGCGGAAAAGGTCTTCGGCGAACTTGGGCAACTGGCCGGTGCCGAAGAGAGACTTTGAGTTCACCATGAAAGGCGGCAGGACTTCTTTGTAGCCGTGCTTCTGGGTGTGCATGTCGAGCATGAAGCTGATGAGCGCGCGCTCGAGCCGCGCCCCGGCGCCCATGTAGACGGCGAACCGCGCACCGCTCAGCTTGGCCGCGCGCTCCAGATCGAGAATGCCGAGGGCCTCGCCCACTTCCCAGTGAGGCTTGGGCTGAAAGTCGAATTTCTTCAGGTCGCCCCAGGTCTTGACGGTTTTGTTGTCGGCCTCGGAGAGGCCTGCGGGAACTTCGTCGCGAGTGAGATTGGGAACGCGGGCGAGGGATTGACGCAGTTGCTCGTCGAGGCTGGCAGCAGTGCGGTCAAGCTCGTCGAGCTTGTCTTTGAGGGCGCGGGTCTCGTCCATGACCGCGGTAGCGTCCTGGCCGGCCTTCTTGAGAGCGCCTACCTGCTGCGAGAGCTCATTGCGCCGAGCTTTGCACTGTTCGGCGAGAGTAATGGCTTCACGCCGGCTCCTGTCGAGGGCGCGAAAATTGCCCAGCAAAGCACCCGGGTCAGTGCCGCGTGCACGCAGTCTTACTTCCACCAACTCCAGGTTGGCGCGAACAAATCCTAAGTCGAGCATTCTTTGACTAGTTTACTTGATGGCCTTCGAGCCAGTCTCTTCGCTTGCGGCTTGACGGCCGACCTCGGTCTGCTCCTTCCAGCCAGGCAGGGTCTGATCGCCGGTGATCAGGCGTGCGCCGCGCGTGAAGGTAAAGTAGGTCCACATCCAACTGGCCAGAACGGAGAGCCGGTTGCGGAAGCCGATGAGGAAGAAAATGTGCACCGTGAGCCAGGTGAACCAGGCAGGGAAGCCCTTCATGTGGGCTTTGAAGGGCCACTTCACGTCGGCCACGGCGGCCATGCGGCCGATGGTTGCCATGTCGCCTTTGTCAAAGTAACGGAAAGCGGGTCGCGGTTTGCCGCGGAGGTCGGCGGCAAGCATTTTGGCGACGTGATCGCCCATTTGCATGGCGGGCTGCGCGACGCCAGGCACCTGGTGGCCATCCTGTTCGAAATGAGCCAGGTCGCCGAGGACGAAGATCTCGGGCTGCCCGGGAGGGTTGAGTTGGCCGTCGACGATGACGCAGCCGCGGCGGTCGAGTGGAACGCCGAGGAGCTTGCCGAGGGGCGATGCCAGCACGCCCGCAGCCCACAGCGTGACCGCGGCTTCGATGCGGAGGTCGCCGCTCTGGGTGTGAGCCTGAACCCAGCCCGGCCCTACAGCGGTGACCTGGGCGCCGGTGTGGACTTCGACACCGAGCCGCTTGAGCGTGGCTTCGGCATTGGCGGAAAGATCGGGAGGATAGGCGGCAAGTATACGTGGACCGCCGTCGAGGAGAAGCACGCGGCTCGTAGCGGGATCGATGTGGCGGAAGTCGTGACGCATGTAGAGTTGGGCGATGTCGCTGATGGCGCCGGCGAGTTCCACGCCAGTGGGGCCTCCGCCGATGACGACAAAGTTGAGCGGTGGGTGCCACCCTTGCTCAACCATTTGCCGCTCGG
>CAZKJB010000078.1:0-14030 GCA_964552975.1 uncultured Occallatibacter sp.
CGTCCACCGTGATCTTGCGCGACAAATCGCCGCGGGCCACGGCAGTTGCCACTTCCGCGATGTTTCTCACCTGGCCCGTAAGGTTGCTGGCCATGAAGTTGACGTTGTCGGTCAAATCCTTCCAGGTACCGGCCACGCCCGGCACCTGCGCCTGGCCACCGAGCTTTCCGTCGGTGCCCACTTCGCGGGCTACTCGCGTCACTTCGCCGGCGAACGCATTCAATTGATCCACCATCGTGTTGATGGTGTTCTTGAGCTCGAGGATTTCGCCCTTTACATCCACCGTAATCTTGCGCGACAAGTCGCCGCGGGCCACGGCGGTCGTTACTTCCGCGATATTTCTTACCTGCGCTGTGAGGTTACCGGCCATTGAATTGACTGAGTCGGTCAGGTCCTTCCATGTTCCTGCCACACCCGGCACGTTGGCCTGTCCGCCCAGGCGGCCTTCTGTTCCAACTTCGCGAGCCACGCGCGTCACTTCTCCGGCGAACCGATTTAGCTGATCCACCATTGTGTTGAGGGTTTCTTTGAGTTGCAGAATCTCTCCGCGCACGTCCACCGTGATCTTGCGCGAAAGGTCGCCATTTGCAATGGCGGTTGCGACCTCGGCGATGTTGCGGACTTGGCCGGTCAGGTTGCCGGCCATAAAGTTCACGTTGTCGGTCAAGTCCTTCCACGTTCCCGCCACGCCGGGTACATTCGCCTGGCCACCGAGCTTTCCTTCAGTGCCCACCTCGCGGGCCACGCGTGTTACCTCGCCGGCGAAGGCGTTCAACTGATCCACCATGGTGTTAATGGTGTCCTTCAGGGCCAGAATTTCTCCTTTCACGTCCACGGTGATTTTGCGCGAAAGGTCGCCGCGAGCCACAGCTGTCGTCACTTCGGCGATGTTTCTCACTTGCGCTGTCAAATTGCCGGCCATCGCGTTTACTGAATCGGTCAAATCCTTCCAGGTTCCCGCCACGCCCGGCACCACTGCCTGGCCGCCCAGTTTTCCGTCGGTGCCCACTTCGCGGGCCACGCGCGTCACTTCCGATGCAAACGACCGCAATTGATCCACCATCGTGTTGATGGCTTCCTTCAACTGCAGGATTTCGCCACGGACATCCACCGTGATCTTGCGGGAAAGGTCCCCGCTGGCTACGGCGGTGGCAACCTCGGCGATGTTTCTAACTTGCCCCGTAAGGTTGCTGGCCATCGAGTTCACTGAATCCGTAAGATCCTTCCAGGTTCCAGCCACGCCCGGCACCATCGCCTGGCCGCCGAGCTTTCCGTCTGTGCCCACCTCGCGAGCCACGCGCGTTACCTCGGCCGTAAACACGCTGAGCTGTTGGATCATCGTATTCACGATGTTCGCGGAGCGCAGGAACTCGCCTTCCAGCGGACGGCCATCCACGTCGAGCCGGACAGTTTGCGTCAGATTGCCCTGTGCCACCGCGGCAATGGCTCGCGTAACCTCGGTCGTGGGACGGAGCAAGTCCTCGACCAGCGTGTTCACCGAGACTTCCATCTCGTCCCAGGCACCCCGTTGGCGTTCTAACCGAATGCGCTCTCGCGTCTTGCCTTCTTTTCCCACCGCCAGTCCAACCCGCATCAGTTCGCTGGCCATCTGCTCGTTGGCGGTTACGATCTCGTTGAAGGTGTCAGCGATTTTGCCGGGGAGCCCGGTCCATGCCACTGGCAGGCGGACGCTGAAATCGCCGTCCTTCATTGTCTGGAGACTTTGAAGGATCAGCGCGAGATGCTCGGATGTTTGGCTGTCGAATCCATCAGGCTGGAAATCGTTCTTCCTGTCGCGCCCAGCGACAGGTGCTTGAACTGAGGTCTCCATCGATGCGTTGCTCCTGCAGGGGAATCTGGGTATGCCGGGCAAAACCTGGCCGTGGAAAACTTCCAAAGGCTGCATCTTGCTCGAGACTATGTACGCTAGGCGGATAGATAGATGCAGCCCGCCCTTGGGAGGTTGTCTTGAGCGAGACATCTTGGGCAATTTCTTGCCGCTGGGAACTTGTCTCTGGTGGGCCGAGCAAATTCAAAGCGCCAAAGTAGCATGCGATTGCGCACGGACGGCAGAGCGATGTAATTATTTCGATCAAGAGTGCTTATGCGCGAGGGATTCAGATAGATTTGATTTCATCGAAATCAGTTTGCTGTTTGCAAAGTGATCTCCGTGAATTGCGCATCACCGTGCTCCCGCTGCAGGGATTTGCTATCCGGCGATGAAAGGCTCGCCTCGTAGATGAGGCCTAAAGTGTGCAACAGCTCAAACTACGTGCAGACCAGTTTCCTCGCCAGTACCTTGGTACCCTGGACCCCGGTTCCAGTCTGCTTTTCCACAACGGCAGAAACCCGTCGGACCTGATACCCTCCGTTCGATCACGCCGGCGGTCCCAAGGCGCAATCGTTTGCCAGCTTCTCAGTCTCTGAGATTCCAGGCCACCTTGTATTCAAAGGCTGCATCGTATTCGTAGTTCATTGCACACCCGTCGCACTTTGAGGCAGCTCCCAGGCTAGCCAAGACAATTTGAGTATCGTGACGATTCTGGAGTCAGGCGAAATGAATGACCATGGAAACTTACAAATACTGTGCATATGCGACGATGATGCCATTCGGTTCTCGCGTGAGCCCGTTCTGCGGGAGGCAGGCTACGAATCAAAGTGGCTGCCCAGTAATGCCGACCTCGATGCAGTGAGCGTTCGAGGTTTTAACATCGCAATCATTTGTCAAACGGTCAGCTGGAAACGGGCCGCTTATTTGACTGCCTTATTTAAGCGCCTCAACCCAGCGATTAGGGTTTTGCGCGTCAATACGCTACGGTCTGAAATGGACAACGCACTCAAATTTGAATGTGAGCTCGTATCCGGGATGGGTGCTTTGATACAAATTCTCGATTCGCTCAGCAAGAAACAAATTGAAAGCTATACTGTGAGCCAGCGCCATCGTTGGGCTTTCAATCCAAGCTGAGCCCGAAATGATACGGGTTGCGTAGTTCTGCCGCACCCAAACGCACGGGTCTAGGAGTTCGAGATTCCATCTAAACCGGTTGATCCTGCAGATTTGCTCATGAAGTCGTGAAGCTGCAGAACACCAGCGGTGATTCCATTCTCCAGTGAGCAGAGAACAATTCAGCACCAGTGGCTGCGTGACAAGAGCGGGATCGGCAATCCGTCCCTCGTTCCGCAAAGCCTGGATTAGTCAGCCCGCTAACTGCGCTTTCGGGTCATCTGGGAGGCCCGACTTGGAATTGAGATACATAGTGGAATAACCCGAAGACGTTGATGATCCACAGAACAACGACAATGACTACGACTGCATTCAGAATGCCTTTGATTGTTCCTTGCATTGGGATGTAGCGGTTCACGAGCCATAACAGTACGCCCACGACCAATAGCGTGATCACAACGGTTACGAGTGGCATCTCATTCTCTCCTTGGCAGCCTGGTCTCACCGAGATTCGATTTGGTCCTTAACCGGTCAGATTGAGCCGCCTTAGTTAAGCTGACTTAGTGTGCATCCAGATGACGCATGGCAGCGTCATAACCGCGCCGGAAACCTTCCCGATAATCGTCTCGCGCGCTCGGATCCACGTGCGGATGTCGATATTCCTCGCGATTTTCCACATTGGGCGCGCGATGGTTGTCGAAATCCTTCCCCGCGCCGTCGACTCCATCACGAAAGCCGCGTTGCTGAATTTCAGTGAATTCATACGGTGGCCTGTCCCATGCATCCTGGCCGTATTCAGCCGGCGCGGGTCCCTGAGGAGCAGCATGTGACATGACAACCATCAGCCCCGGTGTTTGCAGGCAGAAGGCAAGGAGCGAAGGTAACAACCATTTGGTTTTCATTCGTCTTCGAACCTCCCTGTCAGATCGAATGCCCGTCTCGTGCGATAGCTAATTGATGAGCCAAAATGGTGTTATGTTGCCTCCGCGCCGCGGAATCGCCGCTCATCGGCGGCGCTACCCCGCACCGAATCATGGTTCTCCATAATTCCTGCTCACTTGGACCCCCGGGTGAGGAGTCCTGCATCATAAGAACCGCGTAATTCGCGGCCTGTTCTGCCACCGGACGCGATCTCCTAGGGCATCCTGAAATTCTCTGTCGCCATCTAACATCAAGCGTATGCGTAATGCCAGTTGCAAGGCATTCGGCTATCAGTTGCAACGCATTCGCCGATCCAGATTTGCCAAATTCGCGGCCGCTCGAAGAAAACGCCGAAACGAGACCGGGACGAGCATCGGTCTTGAATTGTCGAAATTCAAGATCCCCTATGCCGCGAACTCCATTGTCGACGTATCGACTGCAACTGCACATGGGCTTTACGTTTGATGACGCCTCCCGGGCGGCCAGTTTCCTCAAGGATCTCGGGATCTCTCACGCATACTGTTCGCCTTATCTGCAAGCCGCCGAGGGTAGCCTGCATGGATACGATGTCGTCGACCCCCAGAAGGTGAATGTCGAGCTCGGCGGCGAAGAGGGACATGCTCGATTTTGCGATACGCTCAAGACGCTTGGCATGGGCCAGATACTCGACATCGTTCCCAATCACATGGCCACACGGTCAGAAAACAAGTATTGGTGGGATGTGCTGGAGAATGGGCCATCGAGCCGCTTTGCAGAGTGGTTCGACATCGATTGGAATTCAGCCGAGGTGAAGCTCCAGAACAAGGTTCTCATTCCGGTTCTCGGCGACCAGTACGGCCAGGTCTTGAGTGCGAACCAGATCACGATTCAGTACGATAGAGAATCGTTCCAAGTGCGCTACTGCGATCACCGCTTTCCTTTAGCGCCTCGTTCCCTGGCTGTTCCTTTGTCAATGGCGGCAACGTCTGTCAACGCCCCCACACTTGGTTTCATTGCCGACAGCCTTTCGAGGCTGCCTGCGCCGGAATCGACCGATGAAGAAGTGCTGGCGGCGCTTCATCGCGACAAAACGATTCTCTACGAGCTTCTGCAACGTTTTTGCCGGGAGGAACCTTCGGCATCCGCGGCAATCGCCCGGGCAGTCGATGAGTTGAACAAGAATATCGACGCACTGGACGCATTGCTCAATCTCCAAAATTACCGATTGGCATACTGGCGAACTGCCGATCAGGAACTCGGATACCGGCGCTTCTTCGACATAAACTCCCTGATCGGGATTCGGGTCGATCGTCTCCGGGTCTTCAATGCGATCCATTCCCGAATCATTGAGTGGCTTCGCAACGGTGTTCTCGATGGAGTTCGTGTTGATCATCCTGACGGACTTCGAGACCCTGGTCAATACTTCGAACGTCTGCACTTGATTTCCCCCCAATCGTGGAATCTGGCCGAGAAGATTCTCGAATCCGGTGAGTCGTTGCGCTCAAGCTGGCCGATCGCTGGTACAACCGGTTATGACTTTCTGAATATTTGTAACGGCGTGCTGGCCTATGGCGAGGGTTTAAACGAGCTTTCCGAGATCTATAGCATCTTCACTGGCGAATCGCAGGATTTTGAATCGCTGGCGCGCACAAAGAAGCTCAACGTGCAGCACGAGGCGCTGGGCAGTGATGTCAATCGGCTTGCGCAACTGTTTGTCCAGATCTGCGAAAACAATCGCGACCGCCGTGACAATACGCGCGCCGAAATCCGACGGGCCATCCGCGAGGTAGCTGCGAGCTTCTCAGTTTATAGAACTTACGTCGTTCCAGAGCGCAACGAAATCCTGGAAGAAGACGAGCGGGAAATCAGAAAAGCCGTCGAGATTGCCAAAACTCACAGGACAGACGTCGCTCCTGATCTTTTTGACTTTATTGGCGACGTGCTCTCGCTTCACAGTCGCGGCGAAGTTGAGACAGAGTGTCTTCAGCGCTTTCAGCAGTTCACTTCTCCCGTGATGGCGAAGGGCGTTGAAGACACTGCGTTTTATTGCTTCAACCGGATGATTGGACTGAACGAAGTGGGCGGCGCTCCCGAGCAGAATGGGATAAACCTCGACGAGTTCCATGCGTGGTGTACGAAACTTCAGGCGGCGCATCCAATGTCAATGAACACGCTGTCTACGCACGATACCAAGCGTTCTGACGACGTTCGTGCGCGGCTTGCGGTGCTGACGGAGGTACCGGGACGCTGGCGTGCGGCGATTAACCGATGGGCGCGCAGGAATCAGCGATTCAAAACCGGGACATTCCCGGATCGCAACACCGAGTATTTTCTATATCAAACACTCGTTGGAGCGTGGCCAATTGAGACCTGCAGGGTGACAGCGTACATGGAAAAGGCCGCGCGCGAAGCAAAGCAACAGACCAGTTGGACACAGCAAAACAAGGATTTTGAGCAGGCGCTGAAGGCATTCATTGAGCGAATTCTCGATTCACCAGAGTTCATTGCGGAGCTTGAGCAATTCATTGCACAAGTATTATTACCAGGCCGGATCAACAGCCTGGCGCAAACGCTGATCAAGTGCGCGGCTCCCGGGGTTCCTGACATTTACCAGGGCAGTGAATTATGGGATTTGCGGCTCGTCGATCCCGACAATCGAGGGCCGATCGACTTTGAGATGCGGCGCGCAATGCTGGCCGAGGTTCAGGCCGGCCTAGGTGTTGAGGAGATCATGGCGCGGATGGACAGCGGATTGCCGAAGCTCTGGGTCATCTACAAAGCGTTGCATGTGCGACGCGATCATCCCGAGTGGTTCAGCGAAAGGTCAACCTACGCGCCGCTCTTCGCGAATGGATCAAAACGAGAACACTTGATCGCATTCTGCCGCAGCGACTCTGTCGCCGTGCTGGCTCCCCGCTGGAATCTCCGGCTAGGCGGTGGATTCAGCACAACGACTGTCGAGCTTCCGTCAGGGCGCTGGACAAACGTGCTCTCAAGCGAAGACGTGAGCGGCGGAACAACACGCGTGCAGCAATTGTTTCGGAGATTCCCGGTTGCGTTGCTTGTGCGAGAAGGCGGAGTAAGTGATGCATCGGTTTGAAGTCTGGGCGCCTTTTGCGAAGCGCGTGTCCGTCAACGCCGGCGGCGTCGTCCATGCCATGTGCGGGCCCGATCACCGAGATTGGTGGCGGCTCGAGGTGGAGGCGGCATGTGCCGGTACTGATTACGGGTTCCTCGTTGATGACGATGCCAAATGCTATCCCGATCCGCGGTCGCAATGGCAGCCCAATAGCGCGCACGAGTTGTCGCGGGTCTACGACCACAGGGAATTTTTCTGGTCGGATGCGACGTTTCAGTCTCCCCCAATTGCCAGTGGCATCCTCTACGAGTTACATATCGGTACTTTCACGCCAGAGGGCACATTTGATGCCGCGGCAAAGCGGCTCGAATACCTGGCGCGTCTTGGAGTCACACATGTCGAGCTGATGCCGGTCGGGGCTTTCGAGGGCCACCATGGCTGGGGTTATGACGGTGTGGCGATCAATGCAGTCCACGAGCCGTACGGAGGACCCGACGGGTTAAAGCGCTTCGTGAACATGGCGCACAACAGTGGCTTGGCGGTGTTACTCGATGTGGTCTACAACCACTTCGGGCCGAGCGGGAATTACACCGGTAGATTCGGACCCTACATTGTGGATTCACACCATACGCCTTGGGGCGGGGCAGTCAATCTCGAAGATGCAGATTCCTACCAAGTGCGGCGCTTCTTTTGCGACAACGCGTTGATGTGGCTTCGGGATTTTCATATCGACGGGCTGCGGATTGACGCCGTGCACGCTTTTGTCGACCGTTCGGCTATCCACTTCCTGGAACAACTTGCGGCTGAAGTGGAAGAGCTTCAAGCATCCACAGCACGCAACCTGACACTGATCGCCGAAAGCGATCTAAATGATCCGCGTGTTGTAGAGCCGCGCGAGGCCGGAGGCTTTGGTTTTGACGCGCAATGGAGTGACGATTTTCATCACGCGCTGTTCACTGTGCTCATTCCCGCAGAGAAGCAGGGCTACTACGCAGATTTCGGATCATTCAGCCAGTTGGCCAAGGCAATTCAGCAAATCTTTGTGTACGACGGCATCTATTCGTGTTACCGAAAGCGCATCCATGGCAGACCGCCGACAGGGTTGTCTTATCATCGATTTCTCGGGTACATCCAGAATCACGATCAGGTTGGCAATCGCGCCGCTGGCGACCGGATTAGCCACAGTGCCGGGCTTGCACGCGCCAAAGTCGCTGCGGCGCTGGTACTCACAAGCCCATTTGTGCCCATGCTGTTTCAGGGCGAAGAATGGGCTGCGTCGACTCCGTTCCAGTATTTCGCCGATCATCAGGATTCCGAATTGGCTCGCGCGGTTTCAGAAGGGCGGAAGCGCGAGTTTGCGAAGTTTGGCTGGGCTCCTTCTGCGATTCCTGACCCGGAGAATCCAGCGACCTTCGAAGCATCGAAACTCAATTGGGAAGAAGTCTCGATGCTGGGACATGCAGAGATGCTGGCGTGGTATCACTCCCTGATCCGCCTGCGGCGAAGCACACCAAGCCTGAGCGATGGAAGGCAGGGAAGCACGCAAGTGACCTACGACGAACAGAAAAAGTGGCTGCGAATGGAACGCGGAACCATCAGCGTCATTTGCAATGTGGGTGAGGCGGACCACTCTTTTCCAGTTCCGCGCGGAGCCGAATTGCTTCTTTCGTCCAGCGGAACCCCCGCTGCGGGAAAGGATTTGATCGTGCTTTCGCCGGACACGGTCGCACTGTTTGCCGCTCCGGATTCGTCAGAAATGCCGGATCGTCTTTCTTGAAGACGGATCCATCTCCTGAATATGCGTGGGATCGCCGGTATGCTCCACGCGGCTCTCAAGCGAACGGCTGACCAGATCGCGGGAGCCAAGCCCTATCGCCAGCGCGAGAGTGAGGACAATCCCGCCGAAGAGAATGCCAAACGCAAGCTCGACAATGTTCCCACCCACTTCAAGATGATCAAGCACCATAGCCCCCGTAAGCACAAGGACCAACCACTTCACCCCCAGCGAGAGAGCACGCGCATAATGTAGCTGCGCGTTAACGGCACTGATGACGACCGACCGCGCTAGAAAACGCGCGATCAAACTGCCTGCAACGAGCAACAGCGCCGCGCACACAGCGCGTGTTAAGTAGGGCAGGAGCGAAATCGGGAGTGAAGTCCCTGTCGCGTAGGATGTGTCAAAGGCCGAAACGCCGATGATTAGTCCGAGCAGCACGCATGCCCAGAACGAGAAGCGCGCAACAATCTCCGTTGGCGCACTGGAGGGAGTCCAATCGGCGCCGCCCTTGCGCGCCAGGCGCTGGTCAAAGTTCACCCATGACAGGCAGCGCCGCAGCACCCACGAGATCGCTATGCCGCTCAATGTGAAAATCAGCAGTGCGGCGAAGAAGGCGAGAATTCCCGGGAGCACCGCAATCAACAGCGTGAGCACGCGGTAGAAGGACTGATGCAGCGCAGCCGACATGTGCTGCCAGATGGAGCCATCGTCGTACACGGGAATGACCGATGGTTTTTGGCCTTGCTGAAGCAGGTTTTCGGTTACGTTTTGCATAGCATCCACTCCTCTCGCCGCGGCGTCCTGCAAGTGCCCGTGGCGCAAACGCCGATCATGAGTTGAACCTGTCGGGCCAGCGCCAGCGCGCGACCAGGTAGGGTTTATCCGCTTCGAATGCCGTAGCGACGGCTTCAATGTGGCGCTCTGGCGCGATTGAGGATGCCGTAACGTTGATGTGGCCCGCAACCCACGCCAGGTATAGCGGAATGAGCGCGCCCATCAGATGTCCACGATTGATGGTGCGCAGCCGGTAGGCAATCAGAAAGTCATAAACAATGCGCGCCCACAGGATGTCGGGCATGCGAAACGCCGCTGTCTCCACGGTAGAGAACCGCTTGAGCATAACCAAAGAGTGAGGCGGCAGAACCAGCGACCAGATCTCCTGCAAGTTAGCGTTTGCCAATCGAAACGCCTCAAGCATTTGTGCAACATCGGCGGTACTGCCGGCGGGTGATGCAGCGGGAGTCGGCCGCTGTACCATCGGTGGTCGGCGGGGCCGCTGCCAGACGGCGGCTTTTGCTTCAATATCGCCAAATAGCGAGCCAGTCACCAGGGCGAGGACGGCACTGACATCGATATCGGCTGGCTGGGGCACGGCACGCGGACCTGCGTCGATCTCGTCTGCTGAAAGACCGGCCGCGATGGCTTCATTTACGGGCCAAAGCAACGCGTCGCCCTGGTCGGGCACATTAAATCGCCGGGCAGCCGTAGCCAGACGCTCCGCCATGCGCATGGAAAGGCCCAGGTCGAGGGCCTGGGGGAATCGCGCTCGCGATGCAAACAATGCCCGGGTGAGCGGATACAAGATTGCCGAATTGATGAGGCCGGTATTGGGAGGAATGGTGTAGTGCGGCACCGCCAAATCGATTCCCGCACTCAACACAGCATCGGCCAGGGCACGCAGAGACTGCGGACTGAGTGAATCCGAACCGGGGCCGAGAATAAGAACGGCTCGCACTTCATGCTCGCGCCCAACCTCGTAGGCGTTGATAAAATCGGCTGGCTTCAGCGTCCATGCCGCGCCTGATTGTGGAGCGGGTACTATTCGCAGCGATGTCAACGAATGGGCGGCGAGTCCCTCGGGTGCGCCAACGATCACGCTTTCTGCAGAAAAAGCCTCGGTCAGATGGGCTAGCACGCTCTCGAATTGTTCAGGTGGTAATTTCGTTGCCAACACAAGCAGATTGGCCGTTGCACGTTCAGCGGTCGAGGTGCTGTCCGGAATTGGACTTGCAGTCGCCATCGTTCTACCAAGAGGTAGCGGAGGAAATTGAATCCTGGCCAGGTGTCTGATTCTGCATGCGGATCCTACAATGTTAAGATGCCGCTTATCGGGATGCGCAGCCATGTGCGGCGATGATTCAGTTCGTAAAGCATCTCATACAGCGCCTTTTCAATCAGATAGGCATCAAGCAGTCCCTGGGCTGCCGTCGGTTCGGGCAGCATGGCTTGATTCCGTGTGGCGGCTTCGCTGAAAGCTTGCCAAAACTGAGCCGAGGCAGCATTTTGCCACCAATGCGCCCAACCGGTCAAAGCACCCGGATCGGGGCTTTCCCGTTTACTTCCGTCTATCGCAAGGAAACGATCCATCGCCACATAGGCTGCGTAAGAGAATGAACGCATCATTCCGGCTACGTCTTTGAGCGGGGATTGCTTTCTGCGTCGCTCATCGATCGGCCGGGCAGGCTCGCCTTCAAAGTCAATCAGGACAAAAGTGGCCGCGCCGGACGGCGATTTTGAATCTCCCGCCGTGCGCAGGGTTTGGCCCAGGTGATAGTCGCCATGGATGCGAATGCGCTGGCCACTTGCTTTCAATGACGCAATCGACCGTGCGCGCCGGACCAGCTCCGGCCGCCGGGAAAGCAGAAGCCCCGCCGAATCGCTGGTGGTGTCATCAAGCGTAGCCAGCCTTAGTTTGAGAGCCTCGAGAGTTGATTTGATCTGCATTTCAATTCGTTCTGCGTCGCGCGCAAGGTCCTCTGACGTGATCGGCTCAGGAGCGAACGCAGGAAGATCGGCGGAACTTGAGAGGGCAAGATGCATCTCTGCTGTGCAACGGCCCAGCAGGGCCGCGGCGTCGAGCGTGGTTTGCGCGCGGGCCAGATCCAGCGGGGATGCCTTACGGCTGCCTTGCAAATCGGGAATCTGCGAGAATTCGGGAGCTGGCTTATCGGCAACCTCCGCGAACCATCGAGAGAGTTCGTCGAGAAACCACACCCACCCGTCGCCCTCGTTCGGAACCTGGCCCTGAAGCACTGCGACCGTGGTTTTTTCAGAGCCTGGCGAGCACATCGAGATTTCCCCGAGATAAGGTGGAATCCGGGAGAAATGCGCGATTTCAGTGAGAAATCGGCCGATCTCCACATCGGGATTCTCCTCGGCCTGCAAGCGCCGGAAAAGCTTCAGAAAGAGCCGGTCGCCAAACAAGATGGAGGTATTTGACTGCTCGCCTTTGTGTGCGCGAGAAGGCAACCTCTGCAGAGCCAAATCGGGCGGGAAGGCTCTTGAAGCCCGCGCATCCAGTCGGCCGCCTTCCGGAAGTAATTGGCCGGCAGAAGGTGACTCGCGTGGCTGCAGCCGCTGGCCGCCAGCTGACTGCGTGATTGGCGCATCCGTTCGCGGAGGCGTGGCCGCCTCTCCCGGCTGCGCACTGAGCGGAGCCGGAGCTGGAGGCGAAACCCCGGCGCCTGCCTCAGGCTGAACTGCAGGCGAAGCATCCACTGGCGGAGATACCGATATTGTGACGGCGGGGTCCTTCGTCGACGCACCGGCGTCAGAGATTGGCAGCGTTGCGTTCCTTGCCACCAGTCGCAGCAGAGCCTGATGAAAGTCTTCGCGCACGGTCGCATCGTAAAGTGCCGCCGGACCAGCTGCAGTGGTCATTCTCGCAATGATGCTCTCCGGATGCTCCGACGTGACGGCGTCGAAATCGGCTCCCGTCCCAATGGCAAGCGGTATTTGGTACATCTCAGAAGAACCATCGAAGTAGATTACTTCGAAAAAGAACAGAGCAGGGAGAAGCGCAGCCGTATCACCATCGCTATTCGCTGCAAAGCCAGTGGGTCCTTCCGCTCCAACGGACGCAAGCTCGACCCAGGAGGCCGCGTGCATCGATTCGATTGTACGCGTTTTGGATCCAAACCAGCGCTGGCGCGGCAACCAGTCGAGCATCGCCGGCTCCAGGATACCTGCGCTGGCATTCAACACAAACTCCGCCCAGCTTGTGGCCATTGCCGGCAACGCGGAGTGTGTCTCGATTTCGGCGGTGGTTTGACTGGCGGGTTCGAGCGGAAGCTCGCTGGCCACACCCGCCGCCTGCAATTCCATCCAGAGGAAAGTGTAGGGCGCCAGGGTCAGCGAGTACGGCTCCTTCGTGATGGTCGGGAAAGGCACGTAGCCAAGCATCTCTACGGGCTCGAACCCGGCGTAGTCTGACAGGTCGAGAGTCACCGGCTGCGCGAATCGGCTCAGGTTGGCGACACAGAGGATTGTTTCGTGGAATCCGTCGCCGCGATCCAGATCGCGCAAGTAGGCGAGGATCTTGCGGTTCGCCGGATTCAAAAAGGTGAGCGTTCCACGCCCAAATACCTGAAACAACTTGCGCAAAGCGATCATGTTGCGCGTCCAGTGCAACAGGCTCGACGGGTCACTGAGCTGCGCTTCAACATTTACCGCCTGGTAGCCACAGATGGGATCCATCACCACAGGGAGGTAAAGCCGCGCGGGATCGCATTTGGAGAACCCTGCGTTGCGGTCCGAGGTCCACTGCATCGGCGTGCGTACACCGTTGCGGTCGCCGAGATAGATGTTGTCGCCCATCCCGATCTCGTCGCCGTAATACAGAATGGGCGTTCCGGGGAAGCTCAGCAGCAGCGAATTCAGAAGCTCAATGCGACGGCGGTTATAGTCCATCAAGGGCGCCAGGCGCCGCCTGATTCCCACGTTGATACGCATGCGCGGATCCGCCGAGTACGCAAAGTACATATAATCGCGCTCGTCGTCTGTAACCATCTCCAACGTCAGCTCATCATGATTGCGCAGAAACAGAGCCCATTGGCAGTTGTCGGGAATCGGCGGCGTTTGCGCCATGATGTCGGTGATGGGCAGCCGGTCTTCCTGGCGGAGTGCCATGTAGATGCGCGGCATAAGCGGGAAATGGAAGGCCATGTGACACTCATCGCCATCGCCAAAATAAGGACGCACGTCGGCTGGCCACTGATTGGCTTCGGCGAGAATCAGCCGATTGGCATAATCCTCATCGATTGCAGCGCGCAGGGCACGAACCACCGCGTGCGTCTCGGGCAGGTTTTCGCACGAGGTTCCGTCGCGCTCGCAAAGATATGGAATAGCGTCCATGCGCAACCCATCCACTCCCAAGTCGAGCCAGAAGCGCATCGCCTTGGATACTTCCTCGAGCACCAACGGGTTGTCGTAGTTGAGATCGGGTTGGTGCGAAAAGAAGCGATGCCAGTAGTAGGCCTTGGCCGTCTCGTCCCATGTCCAGTTTGATTTTTCGGTATCAGTAAAAATGATGCGCGCGTCTTTGTACTTCT
>CAZKJB010000079.1:0-13966 GCA_964552975.1 uncultured Occallatibacter sp.
GTCTGAAGTGGCAAAAAAAGCAATTCCACCAAACCCTTGATCGTATCATTGGAGGTGGCGGTGGAAATCTCAAATCGCCGCGCTCCGCGAACACGATCCCCTACCGTAAGGATGAGTTCCCGCGGTGGAACTGTATGTGACGGAGTACACATTATTTGCAGCACCATCGCCGAGTGTGGTATTCCGGGTGATAGAAACGCTTTCAGCAAGGGTTAAGGCAGAATGAGAAGACGCTCCAGACGCGCTCCCAATACATCGGAGTCCACAGGCAAAATCGGCCAGGAACTCCCATCGAATCAACCTGCTCCACTTGTGCCGCTCTATCCCGATGACGCGCCTCGACAGCATCAAGGCTCGCATGTGGGCCAGTCTCGCCCGCAAGTTCCCCGTCAATCCTCGCCCGCGCCGCAGCCCCGGCTGCAAGGGGCCGCGAAACAGGAATGGAATGTCCCGCCCGGCGGGGGCCGCCTTGAGGTGGAAACGCAGCCAGAAATGCCCGTTGCGCCGTCGCCTGCGGCGGGGAACGAGCGCGCCCCTAGGGGCTTTGTGGTTCTCGCCATCGGCCTCCCAGGCTCTGGCAAGACGACCTGGTTCGGCCGCCGCGGCATCACGCCGCTTTCTTCAGACCTTTTGCGTAACATTCTTTTCGACGATGTGGAGGAGCAGCGCTACCAGGGACTGGTTTTCTCAACACTCCGCTCGTTGCTGCGCGCCCGCCTCATCGCGCGCATGCCGATGAACTACGTGGATGCTACTAACCTCTCAACCCACGAGCGCCGCCAGTGGATCAAGATGGCGAAGAGCTTTGGCTACGAGGTGCAGGCGGTCTTTTTCGATGTGCCGCTCGAAGTATGTCTGGATCGAAACCGCCAGCGCGACCGCTCGGTAAGCGAAGACGTGATGCGCAAGATGGCCGAGAAGCTCAAGCCGCCGGCCTTCGAAGAGGGGTTCGAGAAGATTACGGTAGTCCGCGTGAAGAGCGCCGGATAGGCTTCCGATTCGCTCCTTCTCGCACTGTGTTGGTGCATCAGCGCTGAGTTTTCAGACCTGAGATCGCACGACCTTCAAACTTCCTTCGTCTGGAGACTTCCGAATGAGTACTTTCCCTTCAGCATCTCGTTACGTTGAACCCTGGCTCCGCGGCACCCACAGCGACGTTCCCGCCGCGGGCCGTGCTGTTCTCCATGCTCTTGAGCTTGCCCTCGACGATCTGACCCAATGGACCGCGGGCCTGACCGAAGCAGAAGTGCACGCGCTGTCGCTCGGCCTCACGCCCATCGCCTTTCATCTGCGTCACATTGCGCGATCCACCGACCGCATACTCACGTACGCCGAAGGTGAGCAGCTTTCTGATGTGCAGCTCGCCGCGCTCAAGTCCGAAATCGGCAGGGAAAGGAGTCAGGAGCCGCTTTCGACACTTCTCGCTGAGGTCGAAGCTTCATTTACCGATGCAGCCGAGCGCATCCGCGTTCTGGCCACGGCAAACCTTGACACAGCGCGCTCCGTAGGCCGCAAACAGTTGCCCACGAGCATCGGTGGCGCACTGGTACATGTCGCCGACCACACGCAGCGCCACGTCGGGCAGGTCGTGACCACAGCCAAAGTTCTCAAGTCCCTGCGCACGTAGAGGCTCTGATGAGCTCTTTCGCCTCAACGAAAGTTTATTTGAGCCTCTAATTCCCGAACGCGCGGATTGTGCGGACTCAGCTTCTGCTATTGCGGCTGCGGCGCCAGCGGCTCGCCTGCTTCGAGATTGTTGGGATTGGCGAACGCCGTCTGCTGCAACAGGCGATATCCATCGCGCGTACGTAGATGGTATTTCTGCATGTCTTTGCTGGCCAGTTTCACGCTGATGGTGCGCCAGCCCCGGTTGGGATTGGGCTGCGGGTAGTAGCTGATCGAGTAGAGATGTCCCAAATCCTCGCGAATCGATGCAAACGCATCCCGCTCCTTGCGCCAGTTGCCGGCAAAGTAGGCCTTGCCGCCGGTTGCCTTGCTCATACGCTCAAACGCTGCGGTTGAAACCGGCTCTTCCTGTGCCAGGCGCGTGCTCACAATGTAGATAATCGTTCCTGTTGATTGGGCCAGTTCCGCCACGTCCTCTGGTGGAACGGAACTGGCGTTGTCGGGGCCGTTTGAGAAGACCACGATCGCTTTCTTCCCGGTCAGTTGCGCCGCATCTTTTACCGTCAGCAGCAAGCAATTATAGAGAGCGGCATCGTCGCCCGCCACGGTGCTGCGCACCCCGTTCACCACGCGGAAGCGGTCCGCGGTAAGCATTGTTGCTCGGGAAAGGTCGCGGTTATAGGAGTAAAATGCAATCTTGTTCGCATCGTCCATGGAGCGCACGAATTCCGAGATGGCGTCCTGGGCGAACACAAAGCCGCGATACATATAGTTGCTGGTGTCGAAGAGGATGAAGATATTCGCGCCGCTGAGGCCCGCGCTCATCGAACCACTTGCGCCTCCGGCCGCGGCGGATTGCCCTGCTTCCGCGCCTTGCAGACTATGGCCCGCGCTGTCAATGCCGCGTGGCGCCCCGTTGCCTTCTTCAAAGGTGGCAATCTTTTCAGGAATTTTGTCTTCAGAAACGATGAAGTCCTCAGGACGCAGACCGCTTACGTAGTTTCCTTTGTGATCTGTCACGGCAACGTTGAGCTGCACCAGAACAACGTTCACGCGCAGGCGCGTAGATTCGTCCTGTGCCGCAAAGCGCGGTTCGGCTGCGATGAGGAGCAGCAGGCTTAGAAATATTCCGATGACCGCGAGTTTCCCGTGTGTCTTCATCATCGCGATGCGTCCTCTCCATTCGTTGCGTTGTTATTGCTTGCGGCTGAGTTTGTCGCCGGAGCGCCGATCTTGCCCTGCCGGAACTGCTCGCCGGTCTCGTTCATCGCGCGCAACAACGCCGGCCAGTCGTCGATGCTGGTTGCGGAGATGTTGGCGATCATTTGTTGCGTCAGCTCGGGGACAAGAACGTTGAGCATCGTTGCGGGGTAACCTTTTTCATCCGCGAGGCGCGCCCAATACAGGTTGCTCGATTCCCACGATTCGCCAAAGAGACGGCTCACATATCCGCCGGTCGCTGGGAACGGTTCCGCGACCAGCAACTCGCTGGCATTGGTTTCCGCAAGAGTTGGATGAGGAACGCCAAAATCTCGCGCCAGCCGCTCAGGATTTGTAGCCGAACCGTCTTTCCGCACCAGATCGTCGAGTTCCCGGCTGGCCGGTCCCAATTGCGCAGCCTGATCTGCGTGCCGCGCACGAAATTCACTCTCCAGATAGAAGATATCGGAGGGTAGAATTTGGTTCGTATACGCAGCCATACTCTCTGGATTATTCAGCGCCGTTTCAATCTCCTCCAGTCTGCCCCAGCCAAGGCGATCGGAGTAAACGCTAAGCACCGTCTGCCGCAAGTCGCTGTTTTTCGCAGCGGCCGCAAGCAGTTCTTCTCCGGCTCGCTGGTAGAGGGCCGCGGCATGCAACTCATCCTGGCTCACTCCCCACCACCGCGGCAGAACCGCATTCACCAGTAGCTCCGGGACCATCTCCCGCCAGATCAGCGCCTGCACTTTTTCAGGCGACAAGAAGTCTTCTTCTGCTAGCGCCAGCACATACGGCAGGTCGGCGAGCGAGCCGATCAAATAAGCGCCTCCGCCGGCCGTTGCGCCGATGCCGACCAGCGCCGGAGATCCCCAGACTTCGTCCACGCCCTGAATCGAGGACGCAGAGAAGTCGTGCGACCGAACGAACAGCGGATTGCTGTGTAACACCTGTGCGCCCGGCGGCTCATAGTAGGCATAGTTCAGCCCCACCAGCGTGTCTCGAAGGAACGGTGCAAGTTTGGCGCGCGCCGCCTCCAGTTGCGCGGGCGTTCCAGGTGCTTTGATCACCTTGGACAAGTCGGTTCGTACTTGCAGCTCTGCGTGGCGGCTCACGTAAACCATGGGCGACCAAGACGCGCGTTCACCCTCGGTAAATATGGGGCGCGGGAGCTCAAATTCACGCAGATTTCCGGCGAGCGCAAGCATGTTGTCGCCAACGGGCGCGCCGTGCTCCATCTCACCCAATCCGTCATAAAGCCCGAAGAGCGTATCGAACGATACCAGGCGTTGATCGTCCAGCACAGCACGCATCCTTCGTGCAAGTTCCTGGTGGACGCGCATCGCCTGGGGATTGCTTTGTGCGGGACCTGCGAGGAGATCGACGATCTGATCCTGCGTCAGATTGGCATTGCCGTTCGCGGCCAGCAGGACAGCCTGGAGCGATTTGCGCGCCGCATCGAAGAGCTGGGTTGAGTTGCCCACTCCCGAATACGGCTGGACCACGTTCTGCCATGAAGACCTCAGGCTGTCTTCCGGTATCTGCCTTTGCCGGGCCAGGATTTGCCAGATGCCAATCTCGGCCTGGAGCGCACCCAAAGCATTTGAGCGCAGCACGGCGTTTTGAATTCCGGTCACGCGGTCGACCGTGTCTACGAAATGCGTAATCGATGCATCGTCAAGGGCAGGGAACTCGACGAAGATCAGATACCACTGGTTCAGATGGACAAATCTGTCGGCGAGCAGCCGCGCCGTCGCGTCAGATAAGCGCCGCTCCTGCGGGCGGCCGGCGTCAATGGCGCTCAGCACCAGGTAAATTTGCGCCGGTCCGTTGTTCGTCGCCACGTTGGAGTATGCAGCCATGCTCTCAAGCAAGCGATCGGGGCTGTCTGCGCTGTGAGCAATCTTCGAGGCCTGGTGCTCGCGGTGTGATTTCTCTTCTTTGACCAGTATTCCCTGCCAAAGACCGGCACTCCCCGGGACAACCGGCGCGCCGCTCGCGTCCCATTGCAGGCGAGTCAGCAGCAGCAGCAGGCCTCCATTCCGCGGAAAGACTCCGGACGCCGCGCTCACCGTCGGTGACGCTGACCGGTAGGCGTCATAAACGCGCTTCAGGCGGTCGCTATCGGCAAAGTGGGCTTGTTGCGCGGGGCTGATGCGCGACATGGCGTCAAAGTATGCCGCCAGCCATCCCTGATCCTTGGCAAGCAGGTGCGAAACGAACTCGCCTGGTGAATGCGGACTGGCTCCCACCAGGCTTTGCCAGGCATTACTCGCGGCTTCCCCACCAGGCGTCATTAATGTCCGGTTGCGGATGCTGATTCGGCCCCCATAAAAGTCGAATATCGCGGCCACGGGAAGCAGTCGGCGCAGCCCTGGTGACTGATACAACTCGTGCCTGGTTTGCGGATCGATGTGCGACATCGCCGAGTAGAGCCGGTCGACATCCTGGTTGTTCAAAAGAATGTCGAGCAATGTCTCTCCGGTCCTCTGCTTTTGCGGGATCATTGTCACCCAATCGTTTTCGGTAAACAAGATTGGGATGTGCGTCGCGGGATACGGGTAAACAAAAGGTGTGCCCTCCTGCAGGGACTGCTCCAACTTGGTGAGAGGGAACCCTGAGTCGACGGTCAGAAACGCCCGCTCCGCATCCCCGGTAATCAGGGATGCGTCAGTCTTGCTGCAACCGTTCTCGAATTTGTATCCGATAATGTGAATGAGTTTTTCCGCGTCGTCGCAGCCAGTAACCCGGATATTTCCGTCGGGCCCCACTAGCTGTTGCAGCTCTCGCGCCAGATGCACATACCGGTCAGCGAGGACCAGATATTCAGTCTTTCTGCCCACCTGGTAGCCGTAGAGAAACGCATTGCGCGCAAGCAACGGCATTACTTCATTCGGCGTGATCTCCTGGCTGATGCCCGCCATACGCAGGAATGAGCGCAGCGGGCCGGGAATCACGATGGATGCCATCGCGTGGTCCTGAGTCGCTGTGTTGCTTTGCACATCGTCCGGCAGGCTGGGCGCAGCAATTGCCGCAAGCGGCGGCGTGGCGGCTTGCGCGCACATGCAGGCGGTCAGGAAGAGAAAGCTAGCTGCAAACGCGGTAGCTGAGCGGGAAGGAGACTTCATCGTGCATACCCCGATCCGGTCCGTCGCAATTCTGCGCGGGCCAAGAACAAACTGCACGCCAAGCGGAAAACGGGTGGGGCGGTCTCGCGCACCTACGAGAGCGATGCTGTCTTATTTCGTGCCGCAAGCCCCCGATTTCCACTTCTACGTACAAATCAAAGCGAATGAATCGTAATACTCGGGAAGGCCGAGAATAAAAAGTCAGGGAGTTATCTGTTCTTTTCGAAGTGCGCGTTGCGCCATGGAGAATAAGGAGAAAGCGCGAAAATTCGCCCGGGCACTAACACCGTCCACGTCCAGCGAGATTATCAGTCAAGTAGGGTGCTGACTAGTCTTTTTTTTGTAAAATCTGTAACCGATTCAAGAGGAAAATGCCGCGCGTGCACCGAAACAAGTGCAAGTCTAGAGGAAGCCGCGGCAAGACTCATTTTGGCTGGCTAGTTGGTCCAGGCGAACGCAAAATTGGAAATGATTTGCAGGCGGGTGTACCGCTCTGTTGCCGCCATTCTACGACACTTCGTTGGTGATGTCGCTGCCTTCGAAAATATGCCCCATTTTTTCGTACTTGGTCTTCAGATAGCCGGCGAAACTCGCCTGCGCTTCGACCTCTGCTGACACCCGTTCGGTAACTTCGATGCCAGCGGACTCCAATGCGGCCACTTTCTCCGGATTATTCGTCATCAGTCGCACCTTTTTCACGCCGAGCAATTTCAAAGCTCCCGCCGCCAGATCGTACGCCCGGCAGTCGGCGGCAAAGCCCAGCTCCACGTTCGCTTCCACCGTGTCGAGTCCGTGATCTTGCAACTCGTACGCCTTTAGCTTGGCCATTAACCCGATCCCGCGGCCCTCCTGCTGCTCATAGAGAAGAATTCCTGCGCCTTCTTCTGCGATCTTCGTCAGCGCTAGCTCCAGTTGCAGCCGGCAATCGCAGCGCAGTGATCCAAAAACATCGCCGGTCAGGCACTGCGAGTGGATGCGCACCAACGGCGGCGTCGAGTGAACGTCGCCCATCACCAGAGCCACAAGACCCTCTGTCTTTTGCTCCGGTTCGCAGCCCTGGTGACTCTCCAATCGGGTCCCTTCGAAGCCCAAGATGCGAAAGGCTCCCCATCGCGTGGGCAAATCCGCCTCGGCCACCTTTTTCACGCTCTCCAATGCCATAGTTCCATTCTACGTCGCGCCCGGAATTCCCGTGATGGCTTCCGGACGTCTGTGGTTCTCGAGTGTGCCGGCCATTCTTGACAGTGCCATCCAACTGACGATAGGTCTCGATGAAGGACAATGTAATGATCTCTGTTCCGCAAGTCCGCCCAGTGGAAGGCGACCCGGCCCTCGATTCGGTTCGCATCCTGCTTCAGGAGTACTGGGACTCCTTTGGCTTTACTCCCTGCTTCCAGAACTTTGCGGACGAGTTGAGCGGTTTACCCGGCGCTTACGCACCGCGAGACGGCCGGCTTGCCATGGCCACTGTTGATTCCGAGTTGGCCGGCTGCGTCGCTTTGCGTCGCGTCGACGAACTTCGCGCCGAGGCCAAACGCCTCTACGTGCGTCCCGCGTTCCGCGGCCTCGGCCTTGGCCGAGCCTTGATCGAGTGGGCGATGTTTGAAGCCCGAATTGCCGGCTACCGCGAACTTGTGGGCGACACGATGCCGGCGATGCGAGACGCTCTGGCGCTTTACGACCGCATAGGCTTCGAACGCGGGAACCATACACAGAAAACCCCACCAAAGGTGCGATCTTCATTCGCATTAAGTTGTAGGCGGATCAGAGGTTTCTCGCTTTCCGCTTCCGCGCCGCGTTACAGTGATTGGGTGACGGATAAGCTGCTCCTAATCACGCTACTGGTCAAGCTGGGCGTGGTTGGCTCGGTCGCCAGCATCCTGGCTCGTGCCTCCAGCTTCCGGCGACTCTTCTTCGCCGAGCAGCGTCGCCCGCGTCAAACCCTCGCTTTACTCGCCTTTTTCCTGGTTCCACTCACACTCGGTGTCTGGATACGGCTGGTTGTGCCTAACTTCCTCGCCGCCGACATTTCGTTCGAAACCGTGATTCTGCTCGGCCTGCTCATTGGCCCAGGCTGGGCGATGCTCAGCGGCGCCGTTCTGTCTCTACCAGCAGTCCTCCACCACGAGTATCTCGCTCTGCCGTTCAATATTGCTCTCGGCCTGGCCGCCGGCACAATCAGACGCTTCGTTGAAAAGGAAGAAGTCTGGTCCTTTACGCCCTTTATTGATCTGAGCCTCTACCGCTGGGTCCGCCGCAATCTCATCAAGCCCCGAATCGATCGCCAGATCCTTCTCCTGGTGGTCATCGCCGTCATGGAGATGATCCGCGACTGGATCGCCGCCGCCTTTCCGCATCGTCTCTTCGCGCTTCTCGCCACCAATCTCTGGTTTCAGGCACTGGTCTGGTTAAGTGCTCCCATCGTGGTCGGGATCGCTTTGAAGGTGTGGAATGCGCTGCGCGTCGAAATGTCGCTCGAAGAGCAGAAGCGTCTCGTTCTCGAAGCCCGCCTCGACGCCTTGCAGCGTCAGATTAATCCGCACTTCCTCTTCAACACGCTCAATTCCATCGCCTCACTGGTGCGAAGCAAGCCGGAGATGGCCCGCGAGATGACAGTCAAGTTGGCCAATATTCTGCGCGCCCTGCTCAAAGATCACGATGCCTATGTTCCGCTGCGCGATGAATTGAAGTTTACCGATGACTATCTTGACATCGAAGTGGTGCGTTTCGGAGCCGACAAATTGCGCGTGGAGAAGGAGATCGACCCACGCACATTGGAGGTGTTGGTGCCCAGCATTCTGCTGCAACCTCTCATCGAGAACAGCATTAAGCACGGTCTGGAGCCGCGACTCCACGGCGGTACCATCACGCTGCGTAGCCGTCTTGAGGGCAATCGCGTTTCCATTGAGGTGGCTGACGATGGAGTCGGCATGCACTCCGGATCGGTTTCATCGATTCGCCGGCAAGGGGCCGGCATTGGCATGAAGAACGTGCAGGAGCGGCTCGAAGTGCTTTACGGCGACCAAGCTCACTTCAAGATTGAAAGCAACCCGGGCCGCGGAACCTCAATTTCGATCGAAATTCCTGCAAACATCAACGGCATTCTCTAAGCTCGAGAATTCAAGAATGAGCGAATGATGCGAGCCATGGTTCCAGACAAACTCCGGCTACTGGACGCATCTGTCAGTCAGAACCCGTTCGCGGTATTCTCAATCCATGGTGCGCTTCACTGTGCTGGCCTCGGGCTCCAAAGGGAACAGCACGGTTGTCTCCGGCGGCCGCACCCGCATCCTGGTTGACGCCGGCCTTAGTTGCCGCGAACTTTTTCGACGCATGAAGCTGGCAGGCGAAGATCCCGCAAGCCTCGACGCCATCATCATCACCCACGAGCACCAGGATCACGTGAACGGCTTGGCTGTCACAGCGCGCAAGCTGGGCATCCCTGTGTACTTTACCCAAGCAACGCATCGCGCCTGGATGCGCTGGCTGACCCCGCGCCGCCAGATGACATACGCCCAATGGCTGGAGCAATGCCGCAAGCAGGCCGCCGAGCGCGAGGCCGAGCCCCTCAGCGCGGCACCCGAGTGTGAGCCTGCAGAAAATGATCCAGAGGAAATCGACGCCGAAATCCAATCACAGGAAATCGCGGCCGTAGCGCCGGCAGGGTCCGAATCTGAAGCTGCACCAGACGGGACCCCCTCCATTAAGGAGGATCCGACTTGGCTGCCCGCGGTGGAGTACTTTCAGCCTGGTCAGTCCTTTTCCATCGGCGATATCGGCATCGACTCCTTCACCACCCCCCATGACGCCGCCGACCCGGTAGGCTTTGTCTTTCGCTCCGAAGGGATCCGATTGGGCTTTGCCACTGACCTCGGGTACGTCACTCCCAACGTAAAGGCTCAGCTCCGGACCCTCGATCTGCTTTTGATCGAGTCGAACCATGATCTGGAGATGCTGCGAGACGGTCCTTACCCCTGGTCGGTCAAGCAGAGGGTACTTTCGCGCGTTGGTCACCTATCGAATGATGCTACGGCCGAGTTCCTCTCCTCGAGCTACGATGGGCAGGCCGCCTACGTGATACTCGCCCATCTATCTGAAAATAATAATCTTCCTGAATTGGCACGGGTCGCCGCGGAGCGCGCCCTGCTGGGCCGGGCCAGCCTCCTGGCCAACCGGCTCCTGCTGGCCGAACAACATGAGCCACTTGTTCCCATAGCTTTTTAGGCGGATACTATTACAATAGTAAGAACCGGTAATCTAACGAATTAGCGGCACCGACGGAAATACCCACACACGTCAGGTCGCTGTGGATATCACGGCATTTTGATTCGTCGAAACCCTCAGTCGGGTTGGGCATCAAAAAGTTAAGGGATTGTCTAGACCAAGAGTCTAAGCAGCTTTGCAGGTCTGGCCGCGCGCAGTTCAGGCGGATGAACTCTTTTGCAGGATGAGGTTTTAGGTCTATGGCAAAAAACAGATGTACTGATCCGGTCGTAGGCGCCATTTTGGCAAGCTGGCGGTACGATATCTCGGGCATTTCTCCTGAGATGCGCCGGGATTACGAATTGCATTTTGTGCAGTGCGTTCGTTGCAGCTCCCGCCAAAAATTCCATCGCAGCCTTGACACAGCGCTGGCGGCTCTCACCTCGCTTGCGGCTGTCTTTTTCCTTTTCGCTCTAGCGGTTTTAAAGCACATCCGTCCTTTGGAGCACGTGGCCTTCAACGTTTTCGGACTGGACGTCGAGGACACCTACCACATGCTGATTTCGGCCGGCATCGCGGGATTGATCTTTTCCGTAATTGCTTTGGCGCTGGTCCTGATGGCTACCCCCGCGCCTTCGTACCTTGGCGGCATTGCTGCCGAGCGCGCAAAGTCGCTTGAAGAGCGTCTGCCCGATTCCATCAAGTCACTATTGCCCCGCTAGAGCGAGTCTCGATCCGCAGACTTCAAGGCCTCATGCTGCGGGAGGCCTTTGTGCGTTTCCGGAGATTCAGATTGGACATTCAGATCTCAAGAATCCGGTTGCCGATCCAGGGCTTCGACGACTGCTTTGAGGCTACTTCGCGATCGGTGTTCGCAGGTCGCCGCCCGTCATCTCCTTCGGCAGTCCCAACTTAAGCAGGTTCAAAAGCGTGGGCGAAATGTCGCGCAGCGATCCATCCGTCCGCAGCCGGTAATGGCTGGCGTCTTCGCTGACATAAATCATCGGCACAGGATTCGTGGTGTGGGCCGTGTGCGGCCCGCCAGTCACCGGATCGACCATCAGCTCGGCATTACCATGGTCGGCAGTGATCAGCCAGCTCCCGTTGCGCTCTTTGATCGCCTTGTAGATCCGGCCAAGTTGCGCGTCTACGGCTTCCACGGCCTTGATGGTTGGTTCCAGCTTGCCGGAGTGGCCCACCATGTCGGCGTTCGCAAAGTTCGCTATGACCAGGTCGAACGCCGTATCGTTCACTGCTTTCACGATCGTGTCGCCGATGCACTCGGCTTTCATCTCCGGCGCCAGATCATAAGTAGCCACCTTCAGCGAGGGGCAAAGGATCCGCTCTTCGCCAGGGAAGGGCGTTTCGATACCGCCATTGAAGAAGTACGTAACATGGGCAAACTTCTCAGTCTCGGCCACGCGCAGGTTGCGCAGATGGTGCGCCGACAGAATATTCGCCAGAATGTTGTCCATCGACTCTGGCGGAATGACCAGCGGCAGCTCGTAAAGCTTGTCGTATTGCGTCATGCACACGTAGTGCAGCTTCTTCGGGATCTCGCGCCGCGGAATCGTTTCGTCGAGTGATTCCCAGCCTTCCAGGTCGCGTCCGCCCTGCTTGTTCAGACCGCTCTCGCGCGCCAGCACCCGCGTAATTTGCCGGGCACGGTCGGCCCGAAAATTGAAGTTGATGCAAACGTCTTCGTCGCGAATCTGGCCTACGGGTTTGCCCGCTGCATCCACCACAACAAATGGAATCAAGAATTCGTCGGTGGTCCCGCCGTTGTAGCATTCCTTGATCCTCGCCGCGGCATTGGGATACGCTCCGCCCTCGGCCTTGCCATTCACCATCGCGTCAAAGGCCTTGCGCTCGCGCTCCCAGCGCTTGTCGCGGTCCATGGCATAGTAGCGCCCATTGATCGTTGCCACTTTGCCCACGCCGTACTCGCGCATCTTCTTCTCGAGTTGCGCAATGTAGCCCGCGCCTGAAGTGGGCAGCGTATCGCGCCCGTCCATGAATGCGTGTACAAACACGCGCTCCACGCCGTTCTCGCGTGCAATGCGCAGCAGCGCGTACAGGTGCTCCTGGTGCGAGTGCACGCCGCCGTCTGATACCAAGCCGAACAGATGCAGTTGCCGCCCGCCTTCGCGTGCGCGCTTCATCGCAGCAACAATCGATGGATTCTTTCCGAACTCGCCCGCCGCGATCAGAGCGTCGATGCGCGTGATGTCCATTTGGACAATACGGCCAGCGCCGATGTTCAAGTGACCTACTTCGCTGTTGCCCATCTGCCCATCGGGCAGGCCCACAAAATGTTCCGACGCGCGAATCAGCGTGTTCGGAAACTCGCTCAGCAGCTTGTCGTAGGCCGGCTTCCGCGCCATTGCAATGGCGTTGTTGGCGGTTTCAGCTCGATAACCCCATCCGTCGAGAATGGTGAGGACAAGAGGACGTTTGGACACGATGGCTTTCCTTTGTCTGGCAGAGATTGCGACGCCGGCTCAGCCGGCGAATCCTGAGTTAGGAATTGCGGGCGCGACCGAAATCGAACTGCATGAAGAAGGAGCCGGACACCCCGCGTACCAGAATGTCCGGCGATTGCGCTGCGGTGAGCTATTCGTTGTAGTTCAAACTCTCCAGCCCAAGGTAGGTTGCGCCCGAGCCCAGCTCTTCTTCAATACGCAGCAACTGGTTGTACTTGGCGATGCGGTCGGTGCGGCTCACCGAGCCGGTCTTGATTTGACCTACACCGGTGGCGACAGCCAGGTCGGCAATGAATGTATCCTCGCTCTCGCCAGAGCGATGCGACATCACCGAGGTGTAGCCGTAGCGGCGCCCCAGCTCGATCGCTTCCAGCGTCTCCGTAACCGTGCCGATCTGATTTACCTTAATCAGAATCGAATTGGCCACGCCCTCTTCGATACCGCGCTGTAGCCGCTTCACGTTGGTCACGAAGATGTCGTCGCCCACCAACTGTATCCGGCTGCCCAGCTTGTCGGTAAGAATGCGCCAGCCTTCCCAGTCGTCCTCGGCCAGGCCGTCTTCCAGGGAGACGATGGGATACTGCCGCGTCCAGTTGTCGTAGAAGCTCACCATCTCAGCGCTCGTCAGTTCGCGTTTGTCGCTCTTCTTGAAAACGTATCTGTTTTTTTCCTTGTCGTAGAACTCGCTCGAAGCAGGGTCGAGCGCAATCGCAATCTGCTCGCCGGGCTTGTAGCCGGCCTGCTCAATTGCTTCCAGTATTAGCTCAACCGCTTCACTGTTCGATTTGAGCGAGGGAGCGAATCCGCCCTCGTCGCCAACAGCCGTGTTGTAGCCTTTCTTCTTCAGCACGCTCTTCAGCGTGTGAAAAGTTTCGGCCGCCCAGCGCAGCGCCTCGCTGAAACGCTCCGCGCCCACCGGCAAGATCATGAACTCCTGAAAGTCCACATTCGAGTCAGCATGTGCGCCGCCATTCAGCACGTTGAGCATCGGAGTGGGAAGGATGCTCGCGTTCACTCCACCCAGATAGCGGTACAGCGGAATCTCCAGCGTCTGTGCCACGGCCCGCGCCGCCGCCATTGAAACAGCCAGAATGGCGTTCGCGCCCAATTTACTCTTGTTCGGCGTTCCATCGAGCGCAATCATCGTCTGGTCAATCAGCCGCTGATTCGCCGCGTCCATGCCTTCCAGCTCAGGCGCAATCACGGTCTCTACATTGGCCACTGCCTGCAGCACTCCCTTGCCCATGTAGTGCGTTTTGTCGCCGTCGCGCAGCTCCACGGCCTCATGTTCGCCCGTCGATGCGCCGGAAGGCACAATGGCGCGGCCCA
>CAZKJB010000080.1:0-13845 GCA_964552975.1 uncultured Occallatibacter sp.
AGGCCAAGCAGAGTGAGCTTGTCAGAACTCACCCATCGCGGCGCGCGCTCTGCCATCCACTGCAACGCGCGCTTCTCCATCTGCGCCGTCAGCGCCTGGTTTACCCGCCGCGCGTTGCGAAAACTTGTCTCATGTCCAGTTGCAACCGATTGCGCACTCATATTCTTCTCCTTCCCATTGCATCCGGTCGCGCCATTCGACTTCAGTCTCCAGCGTCCGTCGCTGCGCTACCGCGGCTTTTGTAGCGCGTTGCGCATCGAGCGCAGCGTAAACTCCAATGTTTCGCGTGGGATGCTTTTGGTGAACGACCCGATCGCCCAGCTAAGGCCCGCGGGAATGGAGCGCGACAGCGAGATCGACTCAATTTGGATGTAGAGCCCTCCATCTCGCACGTCGTAGCTCCAGTAATTGTTCTGCCGCCAAAGGTAGCCATGATCTTCGCTCGGCGCCAGCGCGCGCTCTTGGCTTGTGCCAGCCTGGTCGATCTCCGCAATCTTTGTGCTGCGCGAGTTGACGTATCCGCACTGCCCCACGGTCCCCCCGGAACTGTCCTCTCCGGAACCGCCGCGTCCAAACGTCACATCGTACGTGATGTCTAATACGGCAGTCAGGATGTGCTTCTGGCGCACTCGCATGATCACCTGATAATGGTCGCCCTCGTGGGTCACCACGCGCGCCCCTAGCATCTCTGGCGAGAAGGTTCGCGGATAGGCGTCGTAGGCCTTCATCAACCGCACAAAATCTTCGGGTTTCGCACCCGCGACAAAGGCGGTGCCGCGCCAGTCGTACAGTTGCGCTCCCGGCAATTTTTCGTTCGTCCCGGGCGAGACTTGCTCCACCACTAACTCGCCATTACGAAGCCGCGCCAAATTCGCGTCGACAAGCGAGACGCAAGTCGTCGGGTGCTTCTGCGCCAGACGCGCCTCCACCTGGCTGATGTACGAGTTGTATGCCGTCGTCGCCTGTTCCGTTGGCTCTGCTCCAAGCCGCGCAGCAACAGCCAGAAGGAGCAACAGGCTGGCGGCAGCCAAAAATCTTCGTGAACTTGAACCAAAGTCATGCTTCATTCATTCCACCTTGCGCTTTCCCGGTCTGCCAGGCAATACATAGAATCTCGTTTGTTTGAGATGGATCCTCACCTTGCAAGTGATTGTGCCTGGATGGGTTAGAAGAAGTTGTCGTTTAGGGAGCAAACTGAAATCAGAATCTCCATCGGCTACACTGATCAAAAGATATGGTCCAAGATCCGACCGATTTACGCCCAGCCCAGCGCTATCGCTTTGGAATCTTTGATGCGGATATCGCAACTGGTGAGCTTCGCAGGCAGGGAATGCGTGTCAAGCTGAACGCGCAGCCCTTTCAGGTGCTCTGCATGCTTCTGGAGCGGCCCGGTGAACTGGTCACGCGCGAAGAAATCTCACGAGAGCTTTGGCCCGACGGAACGTTTGTGGATTTCGATCACGGCGTGAACTCGGCGGTCAATCGCATAAGGGAGGCGCTCGGCGATACCGCCGGAAGTCCCCGCTTTGTTGAAACTCTCGCACGCCGCGGCTATCGTTTCGTCGCTCCCGTAGAGCGCATCGCAATCGGTGAAAATCCCGCGCTCTCGTCCGCTAATTCCGTCGACCTCAATTCGCATGACGGCTCGGCAGTTGCTCCTAATTCCGCAGCCAACCGCCGCAACTGGATTCTCTCAACGCCGCAGGAGCTTCCAACAGTCTCGCATCCCGTAGCGCAAACCCTCTTCGCACTCTTTCAGTTCATGTACCTGGGCTTCTATATCGGAGCGCTCGCCAATCTGGCTGAGATTGAAGATCTGCTCGCATCCATGCCAAATGCGGTCATTATCCTCAATGTCATCATCGTCACGGCCGGCGTCCTTATCCCTGTTCGCGCCTTTGTGCTCTGCGCCGCGCTCTTTCACGCGCCCCAGTTCCAGAAGAAGTTCCTTAAGCTGTGGCCGTTCCTGCTCGTTGTCGATGTGCTCTGGTCGCTCTCGCCTTTTCTGTTGCTGCACCACATCAACTTCGGACTGGCGCTTGCCTGCACCGCGCTTCTCGTCTACTCGCCCTTCGCGCAGCGCTCGATTGTGCTCATGGGCGCGGGCAGATCGAATTCTCAGAACTCGACATCCGCTTCGCAGCCCTGAAAGCACTCGACTACTCGTTGCTCTTCCACGCGCTTACCGCCTGAAGTTCGCTGGAGACGATTTCGTGCGAAAGCGGTGCGTAGCCAAGTGCCTCGCACTGTTTCTGTCCGGTGGTCAAAGCCCATTTGAGAAACTCCGCGATCGCGGCCCTCTTCTCTGCGCTCATCCCCTTCGCCGGCACAAGCAACCAGGTGAACGTGCTGATTGGATAGGCGTCCTTGTTTGCGGAGTTGAGAATGGAGAAGCGGAGATCCTGGCCGGGTGAGGCGGTCGCGCTTGACGCGGCAGCCGTTATGCTCGCCAGGTCTGCTTTGATGAACTCGCCTGCGGGATTGCGCACTGCACCATAGTTGAGTTCATGCTGAATCGCGTAGATGAGCTCCACATAGCCGATTGAGTTGGGTGTTTTCTGCACCAACTCGGCGACGCCTTCATTGCCTGTTGCTCCCGCGCCAGTCGGCCACGCAACGTGGGTTCCCGCTCCCACAGAGTCCTTCCATTCCGCGTTGACTAAAGAGAGGAAACTTGTCCAGACAAAAGTTGTGCCGCTGCCGTCAGAACGGTGGACGACTGCGATATCGGTATCGGGTAGATGTGTTCCGTGATTCATCTCAAGAATGCGCGGGTCATTCCATTTGCGAATTGTTCCGGAATAGATGCCAGCCAACATTTCCGGCGTGAACCTTAGAGCGTGGCCAAGCGCTGGAAGGTTATAAATGGGAACAACCCCGCCCAACACCGTTGGAAAATGAATGACATGAAGTCCAGCGGGAGAGTTTGCTTCAGTCAGGGGCATGTCCGATGCGGCGAAGTCCACCTTACCCTCCGCTAACTGCGCGATACCTGCCTCGGATCCGATCGCATCGTAAGTGACGGGCATCCCCGACAATTCAAACCACTTGAGGTAAATGGGCGCGGGAAAAGTGGCGCCTGCAGCGTGTAGAGCCACTTGCGTCCTCGGCGGGCGTCCCATGGTTGAGTGGGCGCCTGCCGCGCCGCTTTTGAGCGCATCCAGCAAATGCGAAGCCATGTGATCAGCAAGGTCATCCGTAATGTTGGCAGTCCGGAAGCGGCTGGGCGTGAGGAGATACGACCATAGGATCTGGTCGGCTTTGTCCACAAGTTCAACGGAGAGATAACCCTGGTACACGGTTTGGCTCGCGGCCTTCGAGTGTGGAGCGAATACAACGGTGCCTGTTGCCCAGATGCTCGACGTTCCACGCAAGACGACGTCGGCGGCCGAACGGCTTTCAACCACCTTGAATCGTCCATCTTTGTTCAGGCGATCCACCAACTTCTGACGCATTGCTTCGGCACTCGTCCCCTCGCCTATTGACTCCACCTGAATGGTGCGAACGGCGGTCATAGCATTGCTCGACCTGGGGGATTCTTGGGCAGCGGCTTGACGAAGAAGAACCAGACAAACCAGAAGGACCATTCGTCCGAGGAGACCGACTTGCTCGCGAATCAGCCGGTTTTCATCCGCTTGTGACCAGGATGGCTGCGATCGCATTGCTTCATTTGCCTCCGCGGGTAGATTGCAATCTTTCCTGTGTCACTATGATGAAAGCTTATCCCAGAGATCGCAAACGATACGAAGCACAACACGACGGCTGGTTCCGGCTCATCGCACGCCGCGTTGATTTTCAAAAGTCGATGTGCGTCCGCACCGTGGTCACGTAAAGCGGCCCACGGTCTGTGTTATATCCGGGATGGGCTATCTCGGTGCCTCCCACCATCGCGTACCATCCGCGCAAAATATGGGCGTTGTAATACCACTCGACAATATCCTCGCGACCGTATGTAAGATTGCCGTCGCCAAGCAGGAAACCCAGCCCGCCGTAGTGAAGATAATTCTGGTGGTCGCGCTTGATGGCGTTTGAGACGAACGCGACGCCCAGCTTGTCGTTGAGGCGGCGCCAACTATGACCCGCGTAGTCGCCGCCGAACGATATTGTCTGGCCAACCTCGGTGTAGGCGAACGACTCGTGCTGGTCCTCATTCCAGCCGAAGCGCCCGAAGAGCCGCAGATCGTCTGTGACTTCTTGCTCGGTGTTCAGGCCAAAGCCGTACTTCACCGCGCCGAACCGTTCGCTCTGGATAATGTCAGGCGTGGCGATGTGGCCAGAGAGATATTGCTGCACTGACTGGCGGTAGTCTCCCATGTGCGCATGGTTTACGAAGCTCAGCACGCGCACTGCCCCTTTGCGCTTTGCGTCCAGCAACGAACCAAACAGCCCCTTGCGCAACTCGAACTCCCAATTCTGACCACTGGCGCGGCTGAAGGCCCAGTCGAGCGTGATGCCGTTCGCGACCGTTGGCATGGCGGCGATGCCATACCGCGCCGACCAGACTTTATCGTCGTACTCAAGAATTCCGCCGACCGTGTAACCGCGCGTGTCGGCTGCGTAGTCCCACGCTCCATTGTTGTCGATTGTCCAATTAATGAACTGCAGATGACTGTCCGTTCCGACGGAGTTCACGTCGAACGTATCTGGAAGAGTCATCTTTCCGATGCGGATTTCAAACCGGTGCACTGGTACCTGCGTAGCCAGCGCGAATGGCCCACGATCCTGACTCTCCGTTTCATCAGTCAACCCGAATGTCAGATGAATCTCGCCGCGGGCAAGATACGGCGCCGAGCTGAGCGTCGGGTTGCGCACCACGTCGAGATTTGTCTCGCCAGCCAGTCCAAGCGCTTGAGAGATGCCTCGCCCGCCGGCATTTTCAAAATCGATAATCAAGTCCGTGTTAAAGCGGTTGTTCGGCCGCAACTGATAACCGAGATAGAGCGTCGCGACTTCTGAGGCCTTGGTCTCGAAATCGTCGATCAGGCTATTCGCGCCTTCATAGGGCGAGCGAAAATGCCCATGCATCTGGAAAATGCTGTTCGCCTGGCCGGAGACCCAATAGCGGCCGTTGTCGGAGTGCGGAAACATTGTTATCGGTTCGCTCCCTCCGCCCGAGCCGGAATCCGCATCAGCCGCCTGCGCGACGGCGAGCCCGGCGCTGAGCACAAAGAAGCACGCGAGGCCGATCAGTGCCGGGAGACACGAGTTGGAGCGGGAGACCGGCATAGAAATAGAATGGAAAAGGGTCGACTATACCCCCATTGGGTTTATACAATACCCCGGTAGGGTATTGTCAAGGCGGAGGAATTTAAAAATGTCGCACCACGAACGGGAAAAGCTAAAGCTTCTGCAACGCGTGAAAAAACTGCGCGGCCAGCTCGACGCTGTAGAGCGCTCTTTGTTGGCAGGTGGTGATTGCGGCGACCAGCTAATGCTGCTGGCGGCAGTGCGCGGCGGGGTGAATAGTTTGATGGGCGAAGTGCTCGAGACACACATCCGCTTCCATCTGGCTGATGGCGCAAAGGAACAGATTGCGCCCGAGCTAGCTGAAGACCTGATCGACCTGGTGCACGCATATCTGAAGTGAAGGCGGGTGCCGAAGCGCCGGTTAGTTTCCCGCTCGCATCCTCCGCCCAAGCCCGCACACCGGCCGTTCCGGGCTCGCAAATATTCATCACGAGCCCAAGTAGACCATTCTGTGACTATGCTTCACATTGCAGAAATGTTAAATCGTCCGAGCAAGGTTTCGCGTCGAACGAACCAGGCTCAGGGCCGGCAGTTGGTTCGTCTGCAAGCAGTGTGAGCGCCGCCATCCTGCCGCTGAATGCGTCGGGGGCCCGGACCAGACCTCTATTCCTGTTTATTTCGGCTTGGGCGGCGTATTCTGCGGTGCTCCCGGCTGCTGGCCGTTGTTGGTAATGTCCTGGCCGTCGTAGATGATCTTGGTATTGGTGCCGAAGCGCTTGTAGTCGGTGTACTTCACAGTGTCGCGGATGTGCACGTCCTGGCCCATGTAGCCGTAGCCGCCGGAAAAGTGCAGGACGCCCTCGCCCTTGGTGTAAACCGGAAACCAGTAGTGGCCATCCACCTGCTGCCGCCATGTCATGAACGGCGGATGCAGGTCTTCGCTGTTCTTGCGCGTGTCGTCGGGCACCATACGGCCATTGGTTACAACAATCTGCAGGTCGGTCGTGTCCACCCATACCCGCCCATTCAGGTAGCGCTTGTTCTTCAAAATCGTCTTGGGGCTCACGTCAAAGACGTAGCAATCCACCTCATCCACTTTCTGGCGGCCCACGTACGTGACGTCATATTGGGGCAGGTCCGCACTGGTCAGCACAAATGGGTAGCCGTGCTGAATGTCCTGCAAGTCAGAAGGCGACATCATCACGCGCGTCAGCGTATTGCCCGGCGCGTACACCACTTTCTCGGTGCGCGCCCCCGAGGGGTCGAAGATCACATCATCTACCTCGTACCACTCGCCATCCACTTTGTTGTCGTCGTCCAGAGTTTGCACGCGCGCTACACGGCGATAGGTGTAGTGGTTCAATGCCTCCTGGAACTCTGATTCCTTCGCGGCAAACTGCTTGATAATCTGCTCGGGAGGAATCGGCGGCGGAGTGATATCCATTCGCCCGAAGCCGGCGTCGAGCGGCATCGGCGTAAAGGAATCTTTGCCTTGTGCCGCCGCCGTCAGAGCCCAAGTTCCCACAGCAATTAGCGCAATCCAGCTTCGCATTTGCACCGTGTTTCGTCTCCCATCTCGACCCGTTTATTCGGCCTCTTGCCGTGGTCCCGTTTGGCCGTATCTCGCTGCAACTTTAGACGCATATACATCGCTTTTGGGACGCTTCAAGCTAAGCATTGAGCCCTTTGCCGCGGCTCGGAGGCCATTCGTGTATCTTGGCCATCCGCCGCTCTCGGGGTGTGCGCTCGGTCTGTCTCCGCAAGGATTGGAGCCACATGCTGCTTTAGCGGATGAAAGGGAGTTCCGCCGACTTCATGCCCGATTATTATCACGTCCCGGCGCTGATTTTGACGGCACTTTTCCTGCCGGCCTTCGGCTATCTCTATTTCCGTTTTCGCGACGCGCGCACTTTGCTCTGGTTCCTGGGTTTTCTCTTCGCCCTGGCGTCCATGGTTTTGCCCTATGCTATCGACGCTCTGGCCGTCTCCCGAAAATTCTATCCGTGGCTCGCAGCCGCCGGCGAAACCTCCGTTCAAGTCAGCGCAGCCATGTTTCTCGGTTCGCTGTCGCCACTCGTATTCAAGGTAGGCCGTTTCAACGTCCTCTTTGTTGTCCCATACACTGTCATCCTCGTCATTTATTCCATCATCCTCTACGGGCTCTACGGCGGGGTCGCCCCCACCGGCCCGCTCTTTCTCATCTTTCCCCTGCTCGCGGCACTTTGCTTCACCATCGGAGTCTTTTGGGGCACCGCCAAAGGCACAGTACCCACTTGGATTGGCGTCGTGTTCAGCGCCATGCTGGGTTGCCTCTCGGTCTGGATCTGCTTTGATCAGGGGGCAGCACGAGCGCTCGTCTTCATCGAATCCGTCAACCTCCAGATGGCCGTAGTCCTGCTCCTGTTTGTCTTCCGGCGCTTCTCTCCGGGAGTCTTCCTCAGCGTGCTTGGCTTTCTTGCGTGGTCTCTTTCCAGCTTGCGCTCCGTCCCGTGGGTTGACAGCCACATGCTGTTGGACATGAATCTGGCCCGAGTCATCGTCATGGGCAAGGTGGTTGCTGCGGTGGGCATGATCGTTCTGGCGCTCGAAGATGAGCTCAACAGCAACAAAGCTGCGCAGGATCGCGAACGCCGCGCCCGCCGGCAGCTTGAGGCCTACGCGAATCTCATCCTCACCCGCCGCAGGGTTGAAGATTTTGATCGTCTCGGCGCCGAGATTTGCCAGACGGTAGTCACGAACAGCCGCTTCGCGCAGGTTGCGCTCATCCTTGAAAACGGCGCCGGCCGATACCGTCTGGCGGGCTCAGCGGGCATTGCGCCTGCCGTCGCCAAGCCACTCGGCGAACTGGCGCAGCGCATCTCTGTGGCTGGCTTTCTTGCTCCAGGTTCGGCCCCTGTCGCGGCCGAGCACACACAGACCCTCAAGCTCGACCTCACGCCCTTCTTGCTTCCCGGCGACGACCTCGAGCGGATGCGCTTTACCTCCATGCTTGCTGTGCCAATGGTTGGCCGCTCCGGCGTTGAGGGGGCTCTCTTGCTCAGGGAAATGCGGCCAATTGATACCCGCCTCTCCGCGCCCGCCGAAGTGCCGCGCGCCGACGATCTGCTGCCCATCGAGATGCTTGCTGCCCGCCTGCAGGCCACACGCAGCCAAACCATGCTCTTTGAAAAGCTGATCGATTCTGAGAAATATGCGGGCCTCGGGCTGCTCGCCGGCAACGTCACACAGCAGTTGAATAATCCTCTCACCGTGATTCTGGGTTACGCGACCCTGCTTGAGGAGTCGGCGGCACTCGATCCGCAGGACCGCAAAGCCGTTGCGTCGATCGTGAGCGAATCGCGCCGTATCCGCTCAACGCTTGAGAGCTTGTCGCGCGTTTCCCGTTCCCATGCCGACCTGCCCGCCGCCATCTCCGTGGCCGAGTTGCTCTCTGACATGGAGCAGCTCTATCGCACCGAGTTCCTGCAGCGCTCCATCGAATTCCACGTGACCGTGGCGCCCGGTCTGCCCAGGGTGATCTGCGGAGCGCAGCAGCTGCGCCAGGCACTGCTCCATTGTCTGCAATATGCCATTGGCGCGGTCGAGCGCGACAATCCGTCGGCCCCGCGCGAAGAGCCCAGGACCATTCGCCTTGAAGCGGCCAGCGAAGGCAACCTGGTACATATCTCCGTCAGTCACTCCGGCCAGGGATTCCTGCATCAGGAGCGCGCCTTCGATCCATTCGTTCCCACGCAGTCCGGCGGAGAAACGGCCGGTTTGGGTCTCAGCCTGTGCGCCACTATTCTGCGCGACCAAAACGGCCGCGCCTCGGCTGTGAATCTTGAACCGCGCGGCGCCGCGATCATCCTGGAACTGCAAGCGGCGTGAGGAGCGCCATGCAAACTGCCTGATAGGTTGGGCGACACTTACCTCCAACTTTCGCAGGACTGCCTTAGAACGCGTTTTGATTCTTCATTCGAGGGAGCGGAATTCGTAGAATGGAATGCACAGTTTGTTCGTCGCACGTCAGTGACAGAACCGCGACAAGCGCGGTCGATGGGGGGAGCTTAATGCCGAACGGTCGGCACGGTTCCCAGGAGGAGACCCAATGATCCGGCGCAACCATAGTACAAGCTTCGTGGGCACAAGCCTCGTGCTCCCGGCCTTCCTGGCCGCATGCATGGCCGGTGCATCTGCCAGCGCGCAGCACCAGACGGCTTCATCCGAGCTTCTTGCGCCCATCGTCGTTTACAGTCACTTGTCCCCCACCGGTGAGTTCTCCGACGCATCCACTCTGAATGAGACACTCGCTCTCCGCCAGATTGACGATTTGGTGCGCCTCAAGCAAGCCGGCTTGCGTTTCGACTACGACCTGATGGATGCAACATGGTTTGCCGCCGCCGGCTCGTACCACACAGGTCCCACTCTCGATTGGCCCAAGGGGCCTGGCGCATGGATCGCCAAGTGCCGTGCCGCCGGAATCCGCCCCGGCCTGCGCGTTGGCGGCAATGTCGCAGCTCCTACCCAGGCTCCGCCCGCCTGGAAAGACTCTCTCGATCAGGATGGCCGCAGTCTGTCCCTCTTCGAAGGCGGTTTTCTTGCCGACTTCATCAGTGCGTTGCAGTCCTGGCACGACCGCGGGATCCGCCTCTTCGTGCTCGACTCGCTGAATCTCGCGGCGGCGACGCCCGCAACCGCAGCCAAGCTCACCCGCGATGAAATCGTCGCCCGCAACTCCGCGGCTTTGCGCCAGGCGCTCGAGTCCTTTCGCAAATCCAATCGCGATACCGTGGTGCTGATCTCGAGCATCCCGTCCAATCCTGAATCGCCGGCCGGGCCCTCGGCTGCCGGCGATGCACCCGGCGCAGAACCCGCTGCAAATCCGCCTGCAAAGCTCCTTGAAGGCTTTGAGTTTCTTTCCATCGGACAACCGCGGCCCTCTGTCACGCCACAGGCCGACTTCCGGCGCTCCGTCGATATCGAGAGCGATGCGCGAGTGCGCCGCTTTGAGCAATCGGGCGTTTTACTCCAACAGATTGATTCGGACGGCTTCACGGTTGGCTTCGGTTCCGGCATTCACGCTTTCCGGGGCGCATTCCTGCTGGCAATGGCGCGCGGAGGATGGGTAAATACCGTTCACAGCGACCTGCACCTGATCCAGGACAACGATCTTCGTTGGATGGCACGTGCTCAGAGTCTTTTCCTTGAGCTACAGGCACAGGGGCGCATCCATAGCTTTGGCGCGGCTCCCGGCTCCGCTCAACCCTACGGCTTCGCGGCTGCTAGCCCGCGCGGTTCCGTCTACGTAGTCATCAATCCCGGACAGGCCGTTGCCTCGCTCGCGTTGCCACCCGCCCCCCCTCTGCAGTCGCTCCAGGGTGCTGGTCGCGTGCAGTTCCGCGACGCTGGCTTCTCGCCCCGCTTGAGCGGCAACTCCATCACACTCGGCCCTGGTCAAATGGCCATGGTGGGTTTCGGCGCTTATGCCGCGCCCACTTATAGCTTTGGCACGCAGGAAGATGTAATCATTCCCAATTCCATTGAATCAGTCGCCGCCGAGTTCCACTTCACGGCGCCACGCGCCCTTGAAGCTCGCTTCGATCCGCCCATGCATGGAGTCCTGCGCGTCGTCGTGCGGCCGCGCTCGCCCGGTGGCCTCACGCTTGCAACCCCGGTTATCCGCGACGCGCACAAGAGCGGAGCGCTCAGCGATCCCTTCACGTTTCAGGCAACGCAGGGCGGGCGTCCCATTCCCGTGCGCATTCAGAACTCCGGTGGCTCGGGCGCGGATGTTCCCTGGCTCGTAGGCGAGCTCGACGTCAACGACCTTACACCGGGCGTACCCGTCGAAGTGCGTTTCCACTCTGAAAAAGTAGATCCGTCCGATCTCGAGGGCAGCGCCTACGCGATCGAGTATTGACACCCTATCGGGCTGTTGCACGAAGCGGAACTGAAGCGCGATCGTCTTTCCAACCGATTACCTGGTCGTTTTGAAAGTAGACTTCCGACCCTCCGTATCCGAATGTGTCCTCGGAAAACACGGTGGGCGTGCCCTGAATCGCAAGCACCTGGTCTTTTGTTGAGCCCAGAGTAAACGATTGAAGGCTCGGATCGACTGCGCTCTGCGGCCAGAGTTTTACTCGTGCAGGGACCGACGCCGGATCGATCTTCCAGCCGGCGAGTTTGTCGTCGCTGAAATAGAACTCCGTTCTCGCATACGTCAGCTTGTCTTCAGTCAACGAAGTTGGATCACCTTGAATCGCAATCACCTCAGCCTTGGTAAGGCCTGCCGTTATGTAAGGTGACGCCTTCACTGGCTTGGACTCTGCAGTTCTGAGCTCATATCTCTGCACGGTGTGCGGCTTGTTTCCCGGCCCAGTGCTATCTGCTGCGGCGTCAGATTTCGCAGCCGCCTCAACTTCCGGGGAACTCCTCCCTGAGATCAGGCTCCGGAATCCTTCCCCGGTATTGTTCCAGGTGCTTCGAACTACATCACGCAACTTCTCGCCAACGAACGCCTTGAAATTGGAGTACTGCTCGCCCACGACCGGTTCGCCGAGGAGGTAGGAGTCGAAGGTTTTCGATAAGAACCCTGCCACGGAGAGTCCACCCACGAGACCTGCGATTGCCATTAACGTGCGCGGCCGAGGCAAGGACCGGAAGAGAATTTGCAACCGGTTCGGGAATGAACGGGGTACCCCCGGCTCGGTAGGCGTTTTGTCGGCTGTGGTTGGTTGCTCGTGCGGCGGCTTGGGACCGTTCGCGGGCGCCAAAGTAAGAAAGTGGTAAGCGGCATTGATATCCCGCATCTTCTCTTCAGCAGCCTTCCTCAATGTTTCGTCGTGCTGAAATCTGTCGGGATGCCACGCCTTGACGAATGCATGATACGCCTCTGCGATCTCGTCTTCGGTGGCCTGAAACGGAAGATCCAGGGTGCGGACCGCAGCACATCGCGCGCACTGGTGGCCTGCGTCTTTGGCCGGGTCTCCACATGGACAGGGATGCATTGGCGTAAAAAGCTTCTCTGAATTCCATTGATTATATGGGAATTACAAGTCTCGATCGTGACCCGAAAGTGTTATATCCAGCCCGAATTCGTAGAATGAAGGCTGGATGGCTTTTACCGAACATTACGACGTTGCCGTAGTGGGCGCTGGGCACGCCAGCTGCGAGGCCGCCATGGCCGCTGCCCGCATGGGGCTCAAGACCGCGCTCATCACCATGAATCTCGACCTCATTGCGCAAATGAGCTGCAATCCGGCCATCGGCGGAGTAGCCAAGGGCCACCTCGTTCGCGAAGTCGATGCGCTAGGCGGCATCATGGGTGAAGTCGCTGACGCCGTTGGCATTCAGTTCCGCCTGCTCAACTCCTCGCGCGGCCCCGCAGTTTGGAGTCCGCGCGCTCAGTGCGACAAACAGCTCTACCGGGTCAAGATGCGCGAGGTTCTCGAATCGCAGCCCGGCTTGCACATTCGCCAGGCCGAGGTCGTCAACCTCGTAATCGAAGAAACAGATCGCGGCTACGAAGAAGCGGAAGACCAAGGCCTGGACGGCCAGTCCCGTCCTGTGCGCCCGCGCGGCCGCGTTCTCGGCCTTAAACTTCGCGATGGACGGAACCTTCTTGCCGGCGCCACCATCATCACAACCGGCACTTTCCTCAATGGACTTATCCACTGTGGAGAAGAGCGCTATCCCGCCGGCCGCAGCGGCGAACCGGCCAGCGTCCTGCTCGGCGAAGCTCTTCGCGCGCTGGGCCTTCGCACTTGCCGCCTCAAAACCGGAACGCCTCCCCGCCTCGATGGCCGCACCATCCTCTGGGACGCATTTGAGGAGCAGCCCGGTGACGCCGACCCCACTCCCTTCAGTTTTCGCACCAGGAAAATTGTTCAGCCTCAGGTCTCCTGCCACATCGCCTTCACCACTCCGGAGACTCTCCGCCTTATCCGCGAGAACGTCCATCGCTCGGCCATGTATTCCGGCCGCATTGAGGGCGTTGGCCCGCGCTATTGCCCGTCCATCGAAGACAAGATCGTTAAGTTCCCTGACAAGACGCAGCACCAGTTCTTCCTCGAGCCGGAGGGCCTGAACACCCATGAGGTCTACGTCAACGGAATGTCTACCTCGCTGCCCATGGAGGTGCAGTGGCAAATCGTCCACTCCATCCCCGGGCTTGACCAGGCGGAAATGCTGCGCCCCGGTTACGCCATCGAGTACGACTCCGTCGATGCCACAGAGCTCGATCGCACGTTGCGAGTCAAGTGCATGCAAGGCCTCTATCTCGCCGGCCAGATCAACGGGACAAGCGGATATGAGGAGGCAGCCTGCCAGGGGATCATGGCCGGCATCAACGCCGCGCTCTGGCTCAAGGGCGAGTCGCCGTTCACCATGGATCGCAGCGAGGGCTACACCGGCATCCTCATTGACGATCTCATCTCCAAAGGCACCAACGAACCCTACCGCATGTTCACCTCGCGCGCGGAGTTCCGGCTGCACTTGCGCATCGACAACGCCGACGAGCGCCTGATGCCGCTCGGCTTCCAAGCCGGCACCATCCGGCAAAAGGACTACGATGCATTCCTGGAGAAGCAGGCGCGAATTTCCGCTACTACGAAGTTCCTGCTCGAAACCCGCTTGAGGCCCGATTCGCCCCTGGGCTGCGAGATCTATTCCAGGCTCGGT